>NCRB01000019.1 GCA_002894665.1 Salinivenus iranica | reverse complement strand
CGCCGAATCCACCGCCTCCCCAAATGACGACCGGGCCCCCGCCGCGCCGGGTGGAGCGCCGGCTCTTCTTCCCGCCGCCTCCCCGAAAGAACGACTGCCCAAAGAAGTAGGCAAAGATCAGGAGGGTGAACAGCAAGGCATAAGGAATGCCGTCGTCCTCCGACGACGCCGCGCGGGCCGCCTCCGCATCAAACTCGCCCTTGGTGGCCTGAATGATGGCGTCCGTGCCGCGGTCGAGGCCCGCGTAGAAGTCCCCTTTCCGGAACGCCGGCGTCATGACGGTCTCGATGATGCGGTTGGCGATGGCGTCCGGAAGGGCCCCCTCCACGCCGTATCCCGTCGCGATGAAGATCTCCCGGTCGCCTTCGGACAGAAGCACCACCACGCCGTTGTCCTTTCCTTCCTGTCCCACGCCCCATTCGCGCCCGAGAGAGAACGCATAATCCGAGATCGGTGCGCCGTTGAGGCTGGGAAGCGTAACGACGACGACGGCCGTAGAGGTCGTGTCCTCAAACGCAGTTAGTTTCTGGGCAAGGCGGGCCTGGTCGGCACCGGAAAGCAGATTGGCCTGGTCGAGCACCGGGCCAGCCGGGCGGGAGGGGAAATCGTACTGCTGCGCCTGCACGTGCGGCACTGCGATGCCCGTGCACCACAGGAGGACGGCGAGAAAGACGAGGGAGCGGGGGCGCATGGCGCGACGAAACGAAGCGAAGGCGCAGGAGAGCAGAGGGAGGGTTAGTTAAAGTTCACGTCTGGTGCGTCCTGGGCGCCCTGCTCGGCCTCGAAGGCCGCTTTCGAGTCGAAGCCCAGGAGGCCGGCGAAGAGCACGGTTGGAAACGAGCGCACCGTCGTGTTATACGAGCGCACTGCGTTGTTGTAGTCGCGGCGCGCCACGGCGATGCGGTTTTCGGTGCCTTCGAGCTGGGCCTGAAGGTCGCTAAACGACTGTGTGGCCTGGAGTTGTGGGTAATTTTCGGACACGGCCAGCAGGCGACCCAGCGACTGCCCAAGGGCGGACTGGGCCTGCTGAAATTGCTGCAGCCTCTGGGGATTGTCGAGGTCGTCGGCCGATATCTGGATGGAGGTGGCCTTGGCCCGGGCCTCCGTCACGGACTGGAGGGTCTCCTGCTCAAAGTCGGCCGCTCCTTTTACCGTCTCCACGAGGTTGGGAATGAGGTCGGCCCGCCGCTGGTACTGCGTTTCGACGTTGGCCCACGCCGTGCTCACCTGCTCGTCGGCCTGTACGAGGGTGTTATAGGAATTGGCGGCTCCGCACCCGGCAAACCCAAGAAGCAGGACCCCGACCACGAGGGCAATAACACCTTTGCTGCGCATAGGAGGAGTGGGGAGAACGTGAAGGAAAACGACTGAGAACCCGGTTCGATAAGCCGATCACAGTCAACGGGTGCCGACAGGGGGAGTTGCAGCGGCGGGCCCCGAATGGACGTCTGTTCTCACTCGAACTGAACGACGAGGTGGACGATGCGGTGGGCCCGCTCGACGTGGTGCTTTTGCTGGAGGCCGAGCACCACGATGCCGTCGAAGGCGCCCACGCGGTCGAACACGTACTCCAGCGTCGTGGGGGCCGTATCGGCGTCGGGCGCATCGGGGTGGCGGTGGGTGAAGAGGGGATCCGCCCGGTCGAAGTAAAGGAGCGCCCCCTCCTCGGCCGCGTGGTCGAATGCCTTCCGCAGTTCGTTTTGCGTCTGCATGCGCCGGTTGGTAAGGAGGGAGGACGCATCAAACTGGTGAACCGTCCCCGTAATTTGCTGCGTGAGGCGGCTTAGGGCCTGTTGGCGCTGCTCGCGGGTGCCGCCGTGAAAGACGAGTCCCGTACCCGACCGGTCCGGGCGCTGTTCCGTGAGCGTGCGAAGGGTGTCGTCGAAGGCGTCGGAGTCAAACGCGACGGACGTCGGCGGATCGGTCGGCGTGGAGGAAGCGTGGGCCATGATGGGACAGCAGTAGGAGGTGGGCGAGGCCGGCGGCTATCCGGTGCTCTGCATTGCGGCGGCGACGCCGTTGAGGCTGAGGAGCAGGGCTTCGCCAAGGAGCGTGCGGTCGGTGTTGTTCTGGGGCGCTCGATAGCGTCGCATCAACTCAATCTGGAGAAGATTCAGGACGTCGGTGTAGGGATTGCGAAGCTCGATGGAGCGCTTGAGAACCGGGTTGTTTTCAAAGAGCACATCCTGCTCGGTGATTCGAAGGATGGCGTCCTCGGCTTGTTCGTAGTCGTCTACGATGGCCTGGTGAAAGGGGCGGTCCGCGTCGTCGAGGGCGTTGTACTGCGCGGCGATGGGGAGGCGGGCCCGGGCCATCTCCCGTTGGACGCTGTCGAGGGCCCCGCGGAAAAACGGCCAGTCTCGATAGAAGGTGCGGAGGCGGTCGAGGGCCTCGGGGCGGTCCGCAAGCAGTTGGGTGAGCCCCTGCCCGGTGCCGTACCACCCGGGCACAATGTAGCGGGACTGGATCCACGCGAACACCCAGGGGATGGCCCGAAGGCCGTCGAAGTCGACCTCGTTCCCCCCGCGCGAGACCGGGCGTGACGCAATCGGGAGGCGACTGATGTGCTCGATGGGCGTAACCTGCGTGTACCAGGTCCAGCCCTCGGGCGCGTCGATGAACTCGCGGTACGCGTCGTGGGCGTGCTGGGCGAGCCGGCTCATGAGGTCGGCGGCCTCGGAGTCGGTGCCCACCCGTCCGGCGTCCGGGGGGGCGCCGGATGATTGGGCGTGGGCCGTGGCGGTGAGCGTGGCACTGGTGAGCTGCTCGACGTGGCGACGGGCAATGTCGGGCAGGGCGTAGCGGAACGAGATGATTTCGCCCTGCTCGGTCATGCGGATGCGGCCGTTGTGTACAACCGGCGGCAGCGCCCGAATGGCTTCGGAGGTGCGGCCGCCCCCGCGCCCTACGGTGCCCCCGCGCCCATGAAAGAGGCGCAGGTCCACGTCGTGCGCCTCGCAGACGACCCCGAGGTCGTGGATGGCCTGGTGGAGGGACCAGTTGGCCCGCCAGTAGCCGCCGTCCTTGTTGCTGTCAGAATACCCGAGCATGATTTCCTGAAAGTGGTCGCGCCCCTCGAGGTGGGCCGCGTAGACCGGGTGGGTGAAGAGGGTGTCCATTCGGTCGTCGGCCGCGTCGAGGTCGTCGATCGTCTCGAAAAGCGGCACCATGTCCAGCGGGCACCGGTACGTTCCGTCCACCATCCGTCCGAGCCCCGACTCCTTGGCGAGCAGCATTGGCTCCAGGAGGTCGCTCGCGGTGTGGGTCATGCTCACCACGTAGCTGCCCACCGCGTTGGCGTCCACGGCCCGAATGGACTGGATGGCGTCGAACACGGCCATCATTTCGGCGGCCGGGTCGGGGAGGGCCTCGGGGCCGGCGACGAGGGGGCGGGGATTGGTGAGCTCACGCTCCAGGACGTCCAGCTTGTCCTCTTCCGACAGCGCGGCGTAGTCGTCCGTGACGCCCGCCGCCGACAGCAGGGCCGACACAGTGGCCTCGTGGACGCCACTGTGTTGGCGGACGTCGAGGGCGGCGAGGTGGAAGCCGAAGGTGGACACAAGCGAGCGAATCCGGTGGAGCCGGCCGGTATGGGCGGGGTCTGAGAGGCCCTGCTCGGCCAGGCACGACGCAATGAGGTCGAGGTCCGCCCGTACATCCTCGGCGGTGTAGTCGGTGGGCTGCTCGGCGAGAGGGGCCTCGTCCAGATGGTCGATCAGGCGCTGGAGATGCGCCTCCATCGCGGCGATCTTTAACCGGTACGGCTCGTGGCGATACTGGCGACGGACGTCCGGAGGGAGCGAGACGTCCTCACGGTCGTCTTCGAGGGCGTCGTGCAGGGCCTCGGGGACGGGGCCCTGCCGGCTCGAGAGGCTGAGGTCGTCGCGGAGGTCGGCCAGCTCGTCGAGGTAATGCTCAAGGGTCGTGCGGCGCTGGCGGACAAACGTCCACCGCGTCACGTCCGGAGTCACGTTGGGGTTGCCGTCGCGATCGCTCCCAATCCAGGAGCGATACTGGAGGAAGGGCGGAATCTCCGCTGTCGTGTCGAAGTGTCGGCGGAGGGCGCGTTGCACGTCGCGGTGAATCGCGGGAATCGTGTCCCAGATGGGACCGTGGAGGAAGTAGTGCCCCTGCTCCACCTCCTCACGCACGGTGGGCCGATCGGCCCGGACTTCGTCGGTGCCCAGCAGATAGCTAATCTGGGCGTACAGCGAGTCGAGGGCATCGGCGCGCTCTGCCGGCGTGGCCTCACGTCCCCGGAGCGTGCCCAGCTGCGTGGCGATGCGGGTCTGCTTGCGGAGGACGGTGCGCCGCCGGGCCTCTGTGGGGTGGGCCGTGAGGGTGGGCTGGATGTCGAGTTGGTGGAGAAGGTCGACCACCTCCTCCACCGAATAGCCGTCGGCCTTAAGGGACGCGATGGCGCCGTCGATCGATTCGGGACGGGGGGCATTCCCGGAGGAGGACGGATCCGTCCCCGTCCCGAGCGGCCAGTTCGAAGGGCCGGCCCGGCGGGCGCGCGTCCGGTTGATCCGGATGATCTCCTGCTGCTCCGCCTGGTTCACCAGATGAAAGAACGTCGTGTACACGTGCAGCAGGCGCGTGATGGTGGCGGTATCCAGGTCGGCGATCCGGGCCGTCGCCTCGGCCCGAAGGGAGGCATCGTCCTCCCGGTCGGCCCGCTTGCAGAGGACGCGCAGGTCCTCCACCTTCTGGAAGAGTTCGTCGCCCATCTGCTCGCGCGTCACGTGTCCGAGCAGCCCGCCCACCAGGTGCACCTGGCGGCTTAGGGGTTCGGAAATGCCGGTGCCTTCGGTGTCGAGGTCAAGCCCCTCCCAGTTGTGCATGAGGTGTCGGAACGCATATGAGAAAAACAGAAGGGGCGAGTCGTCGGACCGTACGATCCGACGAGCGGAATGCAGCAGGGTGCCGTCGCTGGAGAATCGGCCCGATCGACGGGCAGCAGGCGACTGCGCAAGACCCTGAGTGAGACCACAGGGCGGTCAGAAGAGAGAGGTCGTGCTCATCCGCCGCCTTTGAGGTTGACCTGGATTACGCCGTTGTCGTGTCCGCTCCCGTACCGCATGGTGGCCTCGTCGGGCGGAAGGAATCTGATGGTCTCGACATCGATCACGCTGATTTGGCGGAGGACGGAGGGAGGGCCCTGTCGGCTTCCTTCCACGTACACCTCAATGTCGCCGGGATTGCTAATGCTTCCGCGTCCTCGCTTCTGCAACCATTGCGGGTGGAGGCGACGAATCAGGTTGTAGGCGTTACTGATTTCGCCCACCTCCTGAATTTCCGACTGGGAAATGAAATTTGGATCGTTCTGAGAGCTGCCGCTCTGGCCCGTGGAGGCACACCCCATCAGGGCAGCCAGGAAGAAGAAAACGGAGGCCGAAAGAACAGTTCGGAACGTTCGCATGGCAATGGGGACGATGCGCTCAAGAGAGTGGCGAGGGGGGCGGAAGGGCCTTTCTCAAAGCCAGCGTCGCATCGAGGAGAAATGGACAAAGCCCATGGCTTATATCATCGACCTGAGGGGAAGTTCACTGAAACTGTAAAGTGGCGGCACAGAAAAAGGGCCGACTGCGGGAGCAGCCGGCCCTCTGAAGTGATCGAAAAGTTAGGACCTCCCTTAGGGCACCGCCACGCGTGCCGAGTCGACCACTGGCGTATTGCTATCGCCTCGGGTGTATGGGGTGTCGGTCCCCAGATTGGGGTCGAAGGTGAACTGTTGATCCCCGTTCGTGTCCTCGTGCGGCATGGCGACCACGGTTGTCGAGTCGCTAAGCTGGCTGTCCAGCTCAATGCCGATGGGGGACGCGTTGCCGTGAAAGCCGGCTTCCAGGTAGTCGGAGACCCCAATGATGTCGCCGGAGGGGCTGTCCTCGTGGAGGGCGACGAAGCCGCCGTCCTGCACGTAGATGCCCTCGACCTCAACCGAGTCCACGTTGTCGTCCGTGTCCCGGATGACGGTCTGGTCGTTGATCGAGACGATGGAAGCCGGGAGCAGCACGCCGTCAATCTCATGGACGACGCCGTCGTTCGTGGCGATGTCCACCGTTTCGAAGGCGGCGGTTCCATTCGTGGCCTCCACGCCGGACCCCGATAGGGACAGCGTCTCCTCGGGGTGCAAGAGGGTGCTTGGCGTGGCCCCGGCCACCTCCGTGGACGTCAGCGAGTCGAGGGCGACGTGGTACTGGAGCACCTTCGCCAGCACGCCCGGGGCCGGAACCTCATCGTTTTCGAGCTCCCCATTTCCGCTGGCGTCGAGGGCATCGAGGAAGGCCTGGTTGGAGGGCGCGAAGGCTGTCCAGCCATTAATGGCACTCTCGGGCGAGTCCGAGGACAGGGGGCCAACCAGGCCCGTGTCCAGGAGGAGGGAGCCGAACGTGCTCAGCTGGTTGTATTTCGTCGCCTGCTCCCCAACGGTCGGGTAGTCGGCTTCCGCGTTTACGGTGCCGGAGTACTCTTCCCCGTCGATGGTCGTCGTGACGGAGACGGTGTACGGGCCGGGCGAACTCGACGACACCATGAGGTTTTCGCCGTCGCGACGGGTGCCCTCTTGCGTAATGGCCCCGGAGGTTGACCACTCGTACTCCTGATCGATGGTGAAGGCCCGAATCTGATATTCCCCGGAGGCGGTCGAATCGAAATTCGGAATGTTTAGGCTATCCGGGCCGAGCAGCGTGAGGTTCGAGCCGGGCTCCAGATCTACGTTCTGGGAGCTCTGGTCACAGGCTGTCAGGGTGATGGCCAGGAGGCCGGCGAGGAGGAGGTAAAGAGGAGACGTTCGAATATGCATGATAGACAATGTGTGCTCAGCGAGAAATACGGGCGGGAAGACATTGGGAGACTCCGGAGGAGGTTAGGGAGTAGGAGGATCCTCCGTATCCCACCACAGCCGAACGCCTTGATTGTCTCCACCGGCGCCGTCTCCACCGAGGAGGTCCTGGATGGCAGTGGTGACGTTCGCCTCGTTCAGGGAGAACTCATCGTTCGGGTACACCATGCGCACGGCAAAGGCCTTCCCAAACTGCTCCTGTCCGGGGTTGCCCGCCGGGGGAGAGAGAACCCCTTCGAAGTCGAGGCGCCGGAAGGTCGTCCAGCCCGGGACGCCCTGCAGGTACTGCGCAATCCACTTCTGCGTGCCCAGGACCTGCTCGTAGTTGCTTGAGGTCACCGGGGCGGGGACACCGCTCTGGGCGAAGTAGTCGTTGATCTCGGACTCGCTCGCGCCCCAGTACTGCATCGAGGCCTCGATGGCCTCTTCGTAGAGGGCCTGTCCCGACATATTGATGTTCGACACGTCCAGGTTCGGTCGAAGGGCCGCCTCGGCCTTAATGAAGAGCACCTCATCGTAGAGCATGAAGATGGCGGGGGCGTCGGGGGCGGAGGCTACGCGCTCGCTCGGAATGGAGAACGAGGCCGACGTAAAGAGGCTCTGGGCGTCCCCCTGGGAGAGCCCGTAGGGAAAGCCGACGAACTGATTGCCGTCCTCCTCCGGGAACGCGTCGGTGTAGTAGGCCGGGAGCCGCGGGTCGTTCGTCTCGTTCATGGGCTCCACCATCGACTCCGTGGCCGCCCAGTCCTGTCGCCCCGAGACGACTCGGTTTTCGTAGAATGGGTTCTGGAAGGGCGGCGAAGTGTCGAACGACATGATGGCACTGTCGTCGTTACTCTCGAACGTGCCCGCATCGATTGCCTCCTGGAGGGCGGTTTCGGCAACGCCAGGGCTCCGGTCCGCAATCGTGATGGCCACCCGCATCTTCAGGGCATTGGCAAATTTTTTCCACTTGCTCATGTCGCCGCCATACATCTTATCGCCGGAGCCAAGGGTACTGGCGCCCGTGTCGATGCGTTGGCTGGCGTCGGTAAGCATCGTAAGCAGCGAGTCGTACACGGCCTCTTGGCCGTCGTACGCGGGAGTAAACGCGTCGCTGCTGGAGCGCCCCTGCAGGGCACTACTCAGCGGGATGGGGCCGAACATGTCGGTCATGGTCTTCACCGTCCAGGCCTGCATAATTTTCGCGACCGCAATCTGGTTGTCGTTCGGGCCGAAGGCCTGGGCACTCTGCGGGGAGTTCCGATTGATCCGGATGATTTCCTGCAGGTTGTTGAGCGCCAGGTAGTAGTTTTCCCAGAGGCCATTCAGGGCGCCGGGTCGACTGGAGGCATACTGGTATCGGTCGGCATCTGTGTACTGGTTGGTCGTCCAGTACTGCGCGTACCGAACCCAGAAGCCGCCGGCGTAATCCTGCCAATACTGGTCCGCGAGTTCCGCCTGGGCATTTGCGAGTAGCTTCGGCGGCTCAGCGTCCGTTGGCTGGTTCGGATTGTCGTTCAGGGAGGTAATGTCACACCCCCCGAGCGCAACCATCAGCGCGGCGAGACCGGCGATTGTGATCGTCTGAAGAAGAGATCTCATAAGTCTACGGAGTTCTGAGCGTCAAGCAGTGAGGAGGCCAGGAGGTTGGGGCGCATTTAGAAGTTGAAGCGCAGGCGGAAGCCGATCGTGCGTCGCGGCGGCATCTGTCCCGCCTCAATGCCCTGTAGGTTGCTGGAGCCCCGCACCACGGCGGTCGGGTCGAAGTTCGGAGTGTACTTCAGCAGGGTGGCAAGATTCCGCCCGTACAGCGACGCCGTCATGTTCTGCACCCGCGTGCCGGCGAACCACTGCTGGGGAAGGGAGTAGCTGAGCGTGACCTCACGCAGCTTGATGTAGGAGGCATCGTACAGGTGAGCCTCATGGGTCCCGAAGAGCGTCTGGAAAACGTTCTTCGCAGAGGCATTTCCGGCCGCGGTGGTCGGATTGTCGGCCGTGCCGCCGACGCCGTAATAGGGGGAGCCGTCCTCAAGCACAGCATCCGGGCGGGCGCCGAGCTGGCGGATGTTGTTCGCGGCGCTTTCTTCGAACATGCCGCTGTAGAGGCCGAAGAGGTTCGACAGCGACCAGATGTTGCCGCCTTTCTGGCCGTCGACCAGGACGGAGGCGGTAATGCCCTCGTAGGAGAACGTGGTGGACACGCCGCCCTGCCAGTCGGGCAGGTAGCTTCCCAGCTCCTGGGCCCCAGTCGACTGGTAGAAGCCACTGCTGCTCACGATTTTATCGCCCTCATCGGTGCGGGCGAAGCCGGGGCCGAAGAAGACGCCGAACTCGCCGCCCTCGCTCGCCGTGAGGGAGGGGCCAAAGGGAGGAGACGAGGCAGTGTTGTTCAGCGGAACCCGCGACACCCCTTCGGCGAGACTCACGACCTCCTCGACGTTCCGCGACCAGTTGAGCGTCCAATCCCAAGACGCGCTCTCGGTCTCGAGC
Organism: Salinivenus iranica; assembly: GCA_002894665.1. Taxonomy (GTDB): domain Bacteria; phylum Bacteroidota; class Rhodothermia; order Rhodothermales; family Salinibacteraceae; genus Salinibacter; species Salinibacter iranicus. The sequence continues at coordinate 35,637 of NCRB01000019.1, read as the reverse complement.
GCCGTGATGTTCATCGAGAGCTCGACCCCCTTGTTCGCGATGGTCCCGGCGTTCAGCACACGCGACTGGAATCCGCTGGCGCGTGATCCCTCCACCTGAATGATCTGGTTCTCGATCTCGGCGCTGTAGTACGTGGCGTCAAGTCCCACCCGGTTGTTGAAGAACTGGAGCTGCGTGCCGATCTCCCACTCGCTTTTGATTTCCGGCTCCAGGTTAAAGTTCGGGAGGGCGCCGGGGAGGGCCTGACCAATCGTGCCTCGGAAGGAGGACTGGATCGGATAGGTGAAGGAGAGGCGGTACGGATCGGTGTCGCGCCCCACGCGCGACCAGTTCAGCCGAATCTTCCCGAAGGACAGAACGTCGGACTCGGACAGGGCCGCGAGGTTGGTAAAGACGAAGCTTCCGTTGACCGACGGGTACAGGTAGCTGTTGTTGTCCTCCGGAAGCGTCGACGACCAGTCGTTTCGGAGCGTCCCTCCAATGTAGGCCAGGTTCTCGTAGCCAAGCGTCACGTCGCCGTAGACGCCAACGAGGGCCTGCTCCTGGAAGAAGTCGTCGAGGGACGGACGCGACACGGAGTTCTCGAGAGTGAAGACGCCCTGCGTGCTCAATCCCCCCTGCGTCACGCCCTGGTTGCGGCTGAGCGAATTGTATCGGTAATCCACGCCGCCCAGTGCGTCGATGCTGATACTCTCGGTGAGCTGGTCGCCGTACTCAATCGTTCCGCCCACGTGGCTCTCCTGGACTTCGCGGACGTCTTCCTCGTACTGGGACTGCTCGACCGAACCAATCGCGATCCGCTCCTCCTGGCGTGTTGTGTAATAGTCGGTGCGGGCATTGGCCGTCACCGTCAGGTTCGACATCAGGTCGTACGAGAGCTCGACCTTGCCGTACAGGCGGTCGGTATCGTCATTCTGGTAGTTCCGCTCCCGAATCCAGAAGGGGTTGTTCGCATAGATGATGTCGCCTGCCTGCGGGGCGTTGTCGCTGCCCAGGCCACTGTTGGCCCAGTTCCAGGAGCGCTGCGTTCCGTCCGGGCGCACGATGTCCCGCATCGGCGCATCATCGGAGAGATCCACCTGCCGTTGCCCGAAGTGATTAAACTGCAGCCACGGGCCGTTGGCGTTGGTGTAGCCGCTTCCCGGGCGGCCGCGGGCTTCCTCGTCAATGTAGTTGGCCGAGGCGGTGGCCGTGAGCTCCTCGGTCAGATTTAGCGAGCCATTGAAGCTGATATTTCGCTTCTCCAGGTCGCTCTCGACCGAGTTGCCGCGCTGCATCTGATTCTTCAGACTCAAGCGGTAGTTGTAGTCCTCACTGCCCTGCGAAAAGGCAACGTTCGTGTTCCAGGTCGCCCCAGTGTTGTAGAAGTTGTCGACGTTGTCCGGGTGGGCGTCCCAGGCGGAGGTCTGTCCCAGCGGAGCCCCGCTCACGTCATCGTAGCTGTGCCACTCGCGCACCTGGCGGCCGTCGAGGGCAGGTCCCCAGGACTGGTCCGTTCCGAAGTCGGCAACGAGTTGCCCGTCCTCGTTCTGGAAGAAGTTTGGGCTGGCCCCGCCCCCGTACTCGTTCTGGTAGTCGGGGAAGCCGTAAATGTCGCTGATCTCGACGCCGGTCTGGACGCTTACGCCAATGCCTTCGGTGTCCTGCCCGCTCTTGGTGGTGATCTCAATCACCCCGTCCGCGGCACGGGATCCGTAGAGGGCCGCAGCACTGGCGCCCTTCAGCACGGAGACCGACTTGATGTCCGAGGGGTTGACCATGCTTGCGGCGTTGCCGTAGTCGTATCCGCCGCTTCCGGTGTTTTGACCGAGCGAGTTGAAGTTCGAATTGTCGATTGGCACGCCGTCGACCACAATGAGCGGCTGGCCCGATCCAGAAAGCGAGCCCGGCCCCCGAAGCGTGATGCGGGAGGAGCCGCCCATGACGTTTGAGTTTTGGATCTGCGCGCCCGATACACGGCCCGTCAGGGAGCTAATGAAGTTCGACTCGCCGGCCTGGTCGAGGTCCTGCCCGTCGACCTGCTGAATGGCGTAGCCGATCGATTCCTCCTCACGCTCTACGCCCAGTGCGGTGACCACAACGTCTTCCAGCTGAACCTGACTCCGGGTGAGCGCAATCTGTATGGTTGTGGTCTCTCCCGGCTCTACCTCTACTGGAATCGACTTTTGCTGGTACCCCACGTAGGAGACGTTTAGGGTGTACGAGTCGGCCGGAATGTCGGTAATGCGGAAGCTGCCGTTTGCGTCCGTCGCAGCGCCCTGTCCGAGCTCGGACACCACGACGTTTACGCCGGGCAGTGTCGCCGACGTGGTGCTGTCAATGACTGTGCCTTCGATCGTGCCGGTTTGCGCCAAGGCGTCCCCGGCAAAGGAGGCGAGCGCAAACAGCGCGAGCAGCGCGAGAGGGAGGCTCTTTCTTAGCATGACAAAGGGGGATTGTCTCGTAAGAGTGAGGATACACGCAGATGCCTGCAGGAAGACTGAACAGCCACTGTCGTCGCACACCTTGGGGATCCTTGGACAAAAGACCCCGGAGTGGGGAGGCGACTCAGCAGACAGGTGGATGCATCAACGACGTGCCCGTCGATACTGGCTGTGCATCCATCCCGAAGTTAGAGGGGCTGTATCAATCGTCCCATTCGCTAAAGCATTTGCAAAAGAGAGGGCGACCGGAAATTCACCGTTATTCACAATTTTGAGTGTAACGGGTGTTTTCGGGAGTCGCGAGTTCAATCTCCCTTGATGTGGGTATTTTTCTAAACCTTCACGTTTTGCGGGCAATAATCAGAGGTGAGGTCGGGACGTCCCGCTGGGAGACCGCGAAAGGGAGATGCTGTCAGTCAATGTCGAGCGTGAAGCCGATGTGCGGAATGATGGGCAACTGGTCTACACGCTCTCGGGTCAGGAGGTCGAGGTAGAACAGGTTCTTACGGTCGTAGGCGTTAATGGCCCCCGCCTCCGCGGTGAGTGTGAGGTCGGGCGAGAGGGTGAAGTCCCGCTCGATGGATACATCGAGGCGATGGTAGCTGGGCAGCCGGGCATTGTACTGGCGATCGTACAGAACCCGATTGTTGCCCCGTTCCGATCGGGGCCGCCCGCGCAGACCGCGGATTTCGAGGAAGTTGTCGGTCCCGTACCCCTGGGTGAAGGGGCGGCCCGAGCTGTACTGCCAGCGGGCACTTACGGAAAAGGGGGCCAGGTCGAGCGAAGCGGTGAGCCCCACCTTGTGGCGCTGGTCGTGCGGCGGGTTGTACTCGACCGATGATTCGTCGACCCAGGCGTTGAGCTCGTCGCGCGGCGCTTCGTATTCCACCCAGCCAAACCCGTAGTTCGCGCGGAGGTCGAGACGGCTCGTTTGAAACCGAGCACTCGCGCTGCCCCCGTACGCGAATCCGTCGGCCAGCGTGAGCGACGTGTTAAAGACGGCGAGGGTGGACCACTCGGAGACAGGCAGGTCGCGAAAGGTTTTGTGGTAGCCCTCCACCGAGAGGCGCACGTTTGGGGTCAGCTGGTGATCTACGCCCAAGATGGCGTGGGTGGACTGGAGGGCCTTGTCCTGCGGCGTTTGGAGCCAGGCGATGAACGGGGAGCCGGCGTCGCGCTCATCGGTAACTGCGTCGGTCAGTTGCCGGTACAGGCCCCCGGCCGCCGTGATTTTGGTGCGGGCGGCCCACGTGGGCTGCCAGGCGAGGCGGAGCCGGGGCTCGATGGTGTTCGTGCCCCAAAAGATGGGGAACTGTGTTCCAATGCTGGGGGAGGCGGTGACGGTGGACCCCATATTCCACTCGGCCCCCAGGAATGCCCCGGCGGAAATATCGAAGCTCTCCTCGGCCTGCACGCCGAGGAAGGTGCCCTGGAAATCGTAGTCGAACTGTGTGCTGCGGCCCCAGAATCCGCCGCGGACCCGGCCCCAGGAATACGGCTGCTCGATCCGCAGGGTGGCGTGGGTATCCCACGAGCCTGATGAGCGGGTGTCCTGATCGGGGGTGCGGACGGAGTTGTTGAAGTGCGAGGTGCCGAAGCTCACGTACACTCGCTGGGAGGAGCCGCTGCCGAACGAGAGACACTTTCCGCCGACGGAGGTGTTCGACCAGCGGTAGCTGGAGGGCCGCGACGCGTCGATGCGCCCGCGGTCGTAGGTCCGCATGCCGGTGAAGGCACACTGCGACTTGTCGCCCTGGGTGTGGAGCCGCGCCATGAGATCGTAGAACCGGTAGGGGGTCTCCTGTCCCAAGAGATCGGGCCCGGCCCACTCGATCACCGAGTGGCGGGCGTTCACCAGCAGGGACTTCTCGCCGTAGTCGACCGGCCCCTCTGCCTGGACGGACGTGACGAACGGCCCGACCTCCACACGCCCCTGATACTCTTTGAGGTTTCCGGGCCGGAGGTTGACGTCGAGGACCGATGAGAGGCGCCCGAGATAGCGCGCCCCGAAGCCCCCGGCGTAAAAGTTTGCGTTGGAGATCACGTCGGCGGGAAAGGCGGAGTAGAAGCCGATGATGTGAAACGGTTTCTTGATGGGGGTGCCGTCGACCAGGATCAGGTTCTGGGACGGGGTGCCGCCGCGGACGAAGAGGCGCCCCCCGCGGTCCCCGATCGAGGTTACGCTCGGGAGGCTTCGGAGGTACATTGCGAGGTCGGAGCCGGGGCCGGGCGTCGGGAGCGTCTCAATGTCGGCGGTGCCGATGCGGCGCAGGCCGGCCTGGGCGTCTTCGACGGCGTCCTGTTGGGCCTCCACGGTCACCTCGTCGAGTTGCTGCGGGGCCGGGCGGAGGGCGACCGAGAGGGTGCGCGTGCCGGGGCGGAAGCGGATTGTGTCGCGGTACGTTTCGAATCCCAGATAGCGTACCGAAAACTGGTACGTGCCGGGGGGAACGTCGGGGAGCTGGTAGAACCCGTCGCTGTCCGACACGCCGGCCCGGACGATGCGGGCCGAGTCCCGCACGACGACGTTGGCCTCGGGCAGGGGGGCTCCGTCGGTGCGATCGGTAATGAACCCGCGAATGATGGCCACATCCGCAGGCTCCTGCGCAGAAACCGGGACAGCCGGTCCGGCTAGGAGCAGGCAGCCAACAAGCAGAAAGAGGAGTCGACCGACGGAAAGGGTGGGCGTATCGATATGCATAAGGCCCAGTCGTTCGTACAGAAGGGCGTCGGTGAGGGGAGAGGACCCGCTGTCTCCCGCTTCGTGCGGAAGATAAGCGGTTGGTTCTGGAGAGGGGCTTATTTATTGCCGGGATTCAATCCGAACCGCGGCCGTGTCCGTGTACACGCCGGATACGAGTCCGTGGCCGCCTTCGACATTTGTGAAGGAGTCCGGGCGGGCAATCTCCGAGATCGACGCATCGTTGTACTGTGCCCATTCCGGCCAGTCGGGCCCGCCGGAGGCGGCGATCACCTTTGCCGAGTCGACGATGCATCGTCGGTCCTGCGTCCGGTTGGTCGTTTCGAGGTCCGACAGGTAGTTGATCTCAGCGTTGTATCCGCCCTCTACCTGGGTTGCGTCGTCGTACGAGTCAAAGTCGAACGTGTAGTTGAAGCCCTGGAACGTCTGGAAGTAGCGGATCTGGAGGGCCGCCATCTCCTCTACGTCTTCGAGCCGGACGTTGAACACGTTGGCGCCGTCGGTCTGGAGGCAGGGGATCCGGAGGGGAGACTCGACGAGAATGTCTGGGGGAAGGGCCGGGGTTGTGGTTGTGGCCCAGGTGGAGTCTCCTTCGGCGTTCCGAACGGTGATCCGGTAGGGGGTGTCGGGCTGGATGGGGGCCGTGGTCCAGAAGTTGTGCTGGAGTTCGTCCCGGAAGACGGCCATGAGCGAGTCGCGAAGCGTCCAGGACTGTCCGGTGGCCTGGTTGCGCAGGGTGACGGTGACGTCGAGGGTGCGGGGGGCGCCGTCGCTGGTGGGGGCCGCAAGAGGTTCTACGCGCACCCACTGCGTGTCCTGGGCGGGGTTCAGGGCGCCAAACATCGAGTAATGCTTGTCCTCCGACGGGACGATGGCCTCAACGGAGGTGTCGCAGCCCGCGGTTAGGAGCAGCGTGCCGAGCAGCGCGAGGCACAGGGTCCGAAGGGGGCGACAGGGACGAAGCCACGCGCCGTCAGCCGGTGGAGCGGTCCGGTTGGGGAGAGGGCGAGGAGCGGACATGGGCAGAAGCATCTTCTGCAATGCTGGGGACCGTCAACAATAGGGAATGACTGGATGCTTTGCCAACAGGCGGTCCGCAAGTACGCCCCGCGCCCAGGGGAGCGAGGACAGGGAATCGGAGGCGTGCGCACGGTCCCGCCGGGACCGGTTGCGTACAAGCGGCTGGGCGCGGAGAGGGGCGCAGGGAAGGGCAGGGGAGCGGGGCCGGAGGCGATGTGATGAGGCGGGCCTCAGTTTTGACGGGAGCTCTCCTGCCGGGTGGAGAGGGGGCATTGGTTGTCGGCGGCGCTACAGGAGCGTAGCGGGGGCCGATGGTCGTGCCCTTGTGGGGGCGACGACGCAAATCACGGTCGGGGCGACGTTCTATCACGGTTGTGATAGAGGGCCTCAGTAGTCATACCCGACGGCCTCCTCGTCGGTTACTTCGACCCCGAGTCCGGTGGCGAGCCGATTCACGAAGTTGAAGTAGCTGGTGATGAGGGCGATGTCGAGCACGTCGCGGTCCGACCACCCGGCCTCGCGAAGCCGGTCCACGTCGGCTTCGGTCGGCTCGGCAGGCGCGGTTGTGAGGCAGACGGCAAAGTCACAGGCCGACTGGAGTTTGGCCGATAGGTTGTCCAGGGCGGTGTGGTCAGCGGTCAGCTGCTCCACGCGGTCCTCAGTCCAGTAGGCGACTAGGGCCTCGGCGTGGTGGCGCACGCAGTAGGTGCAGTCGTTGGCGGCGGAGACGACGACGGCGAGGGCTTCGCGCTCGGCGCGCTTCAGGTTGGAGCGGCCGAACAGAAGCGTTTCGTAGAGGGTGACGTGATCGCGGAGGGCCTTGGGGTTCAGGCTGTGGGCCTGCAAGATGTTCGCGACGCCGCCGCGGGAGTCGGCAATGTCGTCGTAGATTTCGGCGAGCTCGCCGTCGGCGTCATCGGGCGCGATGATGTCAATCCAGGCCATGGTATGGGTGGGGGAGTATAGGAAAACAAAAAACGGACGGGCGGACTGAACGTAGAATTGTGTGGGCCAGGGCGAGGGCGCGTTACGTGGTCGCCACCTGCAGCGGATCGAGCCGGTCGTCGAGGTAGTTCTCCGTAATCAGCTGGCCAATGTTGAGGGCGGAGGTGGCGGCGGGCGAGGCGGCGTTGACGATGTTCACCACCCGGTCGGTTTCCAGGATGAGGAAGTCGTCTTCCAGCGAGCCGTCGGGGTGGAGCGCCTGGGCCCGCACGCCGGCCCGCGACTGCACGAAGTCCTCCATCTGTACGTCGGGGATGAGGTGGCGGGCCGCCCGCAGGTAGACCCGCTTGCTCAGAGACTGGAGGAGCTCGCGGGTGCCCTTTTGCCAGTGACGAGCCGATAGTTTCTGGAAGCCGGGATAGGTGAGGATGTCCCAGAGCTCGCCCCAGTCTACGTCCGTCAGGCGGTAGCCCTCCCGCGCAAACGACAGGACGGCGCTCGGCCCGCACTCCACGCGGCCGTCGACCATGCGAGTAAAGTGGACGCCGAGAAAGGGGAAGTTCGGGTCGGGCACCGGGTAGATGAGGTTGCGGCAGAGGTCCCGACGCTCGGGGACCAGTTCGTAGTACTCGCCGCGGAAGGGCACGATCTGCACGTCGAGTCCCTCCTGCCCGCTCATCTGGGCTACACGGTCGGCGTATAGGCCGGCGCAGTTGACGGCGTGCCGGGCCGTCACGTCGCCGGCGGTGCTCACCACCCGCACGTGATCGGGTTCGGTGCGCAGGTCGAGCACCTCGGCGCCGGTCCGGATCTCGTGGCCCCGAGAGCGGAGCCGGTCGGCCAGCGCGTGCGCCACGCCGGGATAGTCCACGATGCCGGCCCCCGGCACGTGCAGCGCCGCCACGCCCCGCACGTGGGGCTCGATCTCGTGGAGCCGCTCCGGCCCAATCCGCGTGCAGTCGACATCGTTGGCGCGTCCCTTCTCCCGAATGCGTTCGAGCTCGGGGACCTCGTGCGGCTCAGTCGCAACGACGACCTTCCCGCACATCTCGTAGTCGACCCCTTCGCGCTCGCAGAACTCGATCAGGGAGTGCTTGCCCTCGCGGCAGTTTTCCGCCTTTAGCGAGCCGGGCGCGTAGAAGACGCCGGAGTGGATGACACCGGAGTTGTGGCTGGTCTGATGGGCCGCCACCGCGTCCTCTTTCTCCAGAACGGCGACCGAGAGATCCGGGTACATGTTGGTGAGGCGGTCGGCCGTGGCGAGGCCAACAATGCCGCCGCCGATGATCGCTACGTCGTGGGAGGGCATCAGAGAGCGCGGAGTCAGGAGAGAGGAGCGGGCACAGATCGAATGTATGAATCGCCGACGCCCACCGGTCCGTTCCCGACCACGAGCGGGGCAACACCCCGGAGCGATAGGAGTTTATCGGGCGTTCTTATCTGTCGCCCCCATCGACCCATGTCGACTCGATTTCCGTCCGGTGCGCTCCTGGGGGTCGTGATTGTAGCGGCGGGGCTGCTGGTGGGGTGTACGGATCCGGAGGGGGCGTCCGGCCCGGCGGCGGGATCGACGGCCTCCGCGACCGACTCCGTGTTCGACATCCGGTCGGTCACGCTCGACGCCCGCAATCCCCCAGAACCCGGCCTGTTGCCGCATCTGCGCTCCCTGGGGGTCACGCACCTCACGCTCGTCTCGTTCGGGTGGCAGCGGGCGGCCGACGATCCGCGCGTGCGCATCGACACGTCGGACGGCTGGTACAGCGAGTCGCACCGCGGCATTCGGGCCCTCGCCCGCCGGGCCGACACGCTGGGAATGGAAGTTATCCTGAAGCCGCACCTCTGGATCGGCGGGTACGACGAGGCCCAGGACCGCAGCGACATCGGCTTCGACACGGAGGCCGAGTGGCGACGCTGGATGGCGGACTACCGCGCGTTCGTGCTGACGTACGCCCGCCTCGCCGCGGAGGTCGACGCCGACGTGCTGGTGCTCGGCACCGAACTGACACGACCCGCCCGCGAGCGCCCCTCCTTCTGGCGCGCCCTGGCCGATACGGTGCGCACCGTGTACGACGGGGACCTGACGTATGCCGCCAACTGGCATAAGAGCTACGACGAGATTGCCTTCTGGGACGCGCTCGACTATGTGGGGGTGCAGGCGTACTTTCCGCTGAGCAACACGGACAACCCGTCGCTCGACTCGCTTCGGGCCGGCTGGCGACGTCACCGGGAGGCCCTTGCCCGCGTCCATGAGCGCACCGACCGACCGGTTCTCCTCACCGAGGTGGGCTACCGGAGCGCCCCCAGTGCGGCCGCGGCGCCCTGGCGCTGGCCCGAGAAAGACGACGTGCCCCTCGACCCCGCCCTGCAGGCCCGGTGCTACCGCGCCTTCTTCTCGACGGTGGCGCAGGCCCCGTGGCTGGCCGGGGCCATCGTGTGGAAGTGGCACCCGACCGCCGAGGTCGAGCACCCGACCGGCTTTACGCCGCAGGACAAGCCGGCCGAACGTGTGATTCGGCGGTGGTTTGCCGGCCCGTGATGATGGCAGTCCGGGAGTCGCAACGAAGCCCCGAACGACCCCGTCCGTTGTCCCGTGCGCCCCGGTGGTGAAACTCTGCGGCCGGATCGTCGATCAACGATCTCGGTGAAGCTCGTGCTCCTTCTGAATTCAACCGACTCCTGCCCGTGGTTTCTGATCTTTTTGCCGCCGATGCCTGGACGCCCGTTGAGGGCTTCGAGTTCGACGATGTGACCTACCACCGCGCCGAGGCCCACGGCACGGTCCGCATCGCATTCGACCGCCCCGAGGTGCTGAATGCCTTTCGTCCGCCCACGGTGGACGAGCTGTACCAGGCCCTCGATCATGCCCGCCAGAGTGCCGATGTGGGCTGCGTGCTGCTCACCGGCAACGGCCCCTCGGAGAAACACGGCAAGTGGGCGTTTTCGTCGGGCGGCGACCAGCGCATTCGCGGCGCCGACGGGTACCAGTACGAGGACGAGGAAGGCGAGGCGGACGAGGCGCGTCCGGGACGCCTGCACATCCTGGAGGTCCAGCGCCTCATCCGGTTCATGCCCAAGGTGGTGATTGCCGTGGTGCCGGGCTGGGCCGTCGGCGGGGGGCACAGCCTGCACGTGGTGTGTGATCTCACCCTCGCCAGCCGTGAGCACGCCGCCTTTAAGCAGACCGATCCCGACGTCGCCAGCTTCGACGGCGGCTTTGGCTCGGCCCTGCTGGCGCGGCAGGTAGGCCAGAAGAAGGCGCGCGAGATCTTCTTCCTTGGCAAGACCTACTCCGCGGCGGAGGCCGTGGAGATGGGCATGGCCAACGAGGCGGTCCCGCACGACGAGCTGGAGGAGACGGCCCTCGACTGGGCCGAGACGATCAACGGCAAGAGCCCCACGGCCATCCGCATGCTCAAGTACGCCTTCAATGCGGTGGACGACGGCATGGTGGGGCAGCAGGTCTTTGCCGGCGAGGCGACCCGCCTGGCGTACATGACCGACGAGGCGCAGGAGGGCCGCGATGCGTTTCTGGAGGGGCGGGAGCCGGACTGGAGCGATGTGCCCTGGCACTATTAGACTGAAATCTTATGTCCACGCCCGACATCAAAACGTTTTTCCGGTTGGCGCATCAGCACTTCGAAACGCTGGAGGCGCTCTTCGACGCCCGGAAGGGAATGCGGGAGACTGAACTCCGCTCCCGACTGGGCAACGACTCCCCCCACACGGCCTCCGCCGGGCACGTTTTCCGACAGTTTCAGACACACCGGCTGATCGAGCCCCGTCCTGAAGAGACGGCGTCCTTCGAACTTACGCCCCCAGTGCGCCAGCTTTTTCGAGAGTTCCGGCGAAAGCAGAAGCTAAGCACACCGAAGGCCATCCAGGCGTACCTCGATCGTCTGGAAGAACTCATGGAGCGACTCGATCACCGCACCGAGGAGTCTAACGGCCCGGGCGTAGAGCGCGTGCTCGAACATATCGATACCGAAATTGAGAATATTCGTACGCTCTCTCGATCGAACCGGGAGGCGGTTCTGAACCGTGTAACCGAGCTCCGGGCCGAAACGATGTCCCACTCCGTTCGGGAGCGCTTTGCGATGATTAATGAGCTACTCGACGACTACGTCACGCCGCTTCAAAACATCGTCCAGAGTCGGGGGCCGTTTGAGAAGCGTTTTTCCCAACTCAGGGTGATGCTTGGCGAAGCACAGACTGCTTTTTCGGACGAACCCTCCCTTGTTCAAGATCTCAAATCGACGAGGGCGCGACTCCGACGCGTTCGGCGAACCGTCCTCGAGAACTTCGAGGCCGCCCGGCGAGAAACGACCCGTCTATACGAGCAGCACGAGACGAATAGCGACATCCTCGAAGGCGCGTCCTCGCTTTTGAACCGCGTTCACCACGAGGGGGCGGATTCGCTGAAGTTGATTGAAGAAATGGAGCTCGCGAGCTTCAGAATGCGAACAGTGTTTCGGGAGGAGGGCCTCAGTTCGTATCTGCACGACATGGCGGGATACGAACCGCCGGACCCGGAGCCCATTCAGGAGCCTTCGTCGTCACGCGTCCCCTCGGTGCTCGACAGGGAAGAACTCATCTCAGATGCGCACGCGACCTGTCCGATCCCCGACGCGATGGCCTGGCTCATTGATGAACGGGACGCCGGCCCCCTGCGAACCCTTCGAGCCTACCGCTACCTTCTGCAGAGCGAGACGTTGTCGGCAACATTCGGAGACACGCGAAGGGAATACGATTTCGGGGACACAGTACTGTCGGCCGTTCCGGTTCGGATAAGGGTCGAGGAAGGCTTCTCTTCTCGGTAAATTATAATGTTTGGTGCCAAACCAGTCTGAGCCGCTCGTTCTGTCACCCAAGTCGTCGAGGATATGGATTCTCTTCCCCACCTCGAACCTATTTTTAACAAGCTCCGCCGGGGGTATCATTTCACCCCGGAGGACGGCGAGGTCTACCGCACGCTCTGGGACCGGTTTGGGGAGTATCAGCGCTTGTTTGACAGCCTCGGGCTCGATCTGAAGAAGCATCCGAAGAACGTGGTTTACCTGGTTGCAAACGACAACGTGCAGCCGGGGAAGCAAGCACGACGGATGGGCCTGTTCATGCTGGTCCTCGTTGAGCACTTTGGCGAAACCCATTCGTCGATTGTTCCCTCATTGTTCGACACGGGGTTCCGAATTGAGGACCTGCCCCACCTGAAAACGGCCCGGTACGAGGAGTACATGAATGCCATTGACGTCCACGACGCCGACGACCTGGACGGCATCGTGAGGTCCCTGGTGCGATTCGGGTTCGCGAAGAGGGTCGACACTGGTTTTATGCTTCGAAGGGCCGCCTACCGGTTTTTGGACCTCTGCCGCGAGGCCTCAGATCTTAAGGAGGGGGAGGCGGAAGAGGTCTCAACGTCTCAGGATTCCGCTATCGATTCCCCAGACCTGGCCGATTCTTCCTCAATTGAGTGAAGAGACGACAGTTCAGGAGAGTCGGCCGGCATTTCAATGTCTCCGCCATTCATTTACGTGTATCCAGTCCGATGCCCACCACTGGACCGACGCGACTCATCCTCATCAACGCGGCGAAATTCAGCTACGCCGACGTGGATCTCACCAGGCCCCTGCATCTCGTAGGACCCAACAATGTTGGCAAGACCACCCTGGTCAACATTCTTCAGCTGCTCTACATCGACAAGGAGAGCCACATGTCGTTTCCCGGGTACAGCTGGCGGGACACGAAGTCGTACTACTTTCCCGATCGTCGGAGCTACGTGCTCTTCGAGTGCCTCACCCCGGAGGGCATGCAGGTGGTCGGCGCCTACGGAAAAGGACCGGCGGACGGACACGACATCCAGCGATTTGCCTTCTGCGGCGAATTTGAGAAGACGGATTTTGTGGCCTCGTCCGAGGAGGGGACGGTGCCCCGAGAGGTCGAGGATATAAAACAGGCGCTCAGTCTGAAGGACTTTCGGGAGTTGGAGGCCCGAACCCTTCGGGCCGCTCTCACTGGGATTGGAGAGAGTGAAGGCCTCAATCTGGGACTCATTCCGGTGCAGGACCACAACGGCTACGCAAAATTCCGGAATCTCTTCAAGGGCCTCATTCGCCTCCGACGACTCGATCAGAACGCCCTGAAGCAGACGCTCTGCAGCACCTATGCCTCGGAGATGGAGGCGCTCGAGATCAACCTGAAAGAGGCCCACGCCGAGGAGTTTGAAAAAATGCAGCGATACCGGCGTGAGATTGCCCACCTAAAGCGCCACGAGGCGGACATCGAGGACGCGCTTCGTCACGCGAACCGGCAATCGGAGCTTCGGCGCCGATCGGGCGAAGGGTGGATCCGGCTTCTTCGGGCGAACAGTCGGCAGAGCGCGTCTCTTCGGGGGACACAGCAGCAGCTTCAACGCGAGATTCGACAGACGGAATCGGCCCTGCAAGCGGTGCAGGAGGAGAAGCAGGCGCTCGTAGAAAAACGGGACGAGGTGAACCGCAATCTCGGACGGCTCAACGGAAAAGAAGAAGAGCTCACCGATCTGATTGGCCAGTTTTCCGACTTCGAGCCGGAAGAGGTGGCCGCCCGAATCGATGAGCTCAAGGACAAGCAGGCACAAATTCTCGCCGACCTCAAGTCGGCGGACACCGATGATCCCGAAGAGATCCAGAAGCGCCGCACCCGGGCTGAAAACACGATAAAGCGTCTTCAAAAACGCCTAGAGGGGCTCCAGGACCTGATGGGGCCGCTATTGAAAAGGCATCTCGGGGAGGATCGGCTGACGCGACTCTTTCGGATTCTCAATCCTCACCTCTTGGAACTGAACGTCGACGGGGAGGAGATTGTCCTCGACGATCTGGACGAATTGCTCCGGAGCTTACGGTCTCACGGTGATCGTTTCGACGAGGGACGCTGGCACTTTCCGGGCGGTCACCTTTCGCTTGCGGCCCTTTCAGATCCCGGTCTCGCCGACTATACGGATCCGGACCGCATTCGAAACGAGCTGAAGCAGCGACGCACCGAGTACGAACGGCTTGACCGCCGCTTGGAGATTGCGCGGGACGTGACTTCGAGGCGTCGAAAGGCCGAGAAGATCGGTGATCGCCTTGAGGAGCTTCAGTCGAAGATGAAGACGTATGAGAAAGCAGTGGCGGCAGAAGAGAAGCTCCAGTCTGTGCGGTCCCAAATTGCCGATCGAACCGATGTGTTGAACACCACGAAAGAGCGTCTGGCCGAGAAGGAGACCGCACTACAGAATCTGAAGCGAGAGCGTCGGACTTGCCGGTCTCAGCTTGAGCAGCTCCGGACGCAAACGGAGAGGATCGAAACCCAAATGCGCACACTCGAGGCGCCTCCCCCGGCGTGGGGGCGGTACCTGACGGTCGCCCACCCGGAGGGGGCAGGCCCTCAAGTAGATCAGTCCCCAGTTCTTCCCTCAATCGGGACGGAGACGGCTGGAGCGGACATTCTCTCTTGGGCAGACCAGTATCAGAAGGAGAGAGAGCGGGAATCTCGCGCCTCAAATCGGCTACAGAGGACTCTGGATCGCATTCACAGCGGCACCTACGGCGAGTATAAGAAAGACACAAGAGCCGCTACCCTTGAGGAACTCCGCGACCAAAGAGAAGGGCTCGACGCTCGCCGTCGTACACTTGAAACGTTGTGGGACGAGTTGATGACCGGGCTGGGACGAAAGATCAACGACCTCCTGTCGAGCCTGGAGACCATTCAGAGCGTCGTCGACCGCATGAATCGCCGGCTTCGGGGAACGTCCGTTTCGGATTTGGAGCGTCTTCGTTTGGACATCACGCCGATCGAGTCATTTACGGATCTTCTGGAGCGCGTCGCGAAGCACGACGCAATGCCGCTCTTCGGGGGCGAGGGGGAGATTGAAGAGGACCTCCGGCAACTGAAAGAGCTTTTCCAGGGACATCCGCAGATTCATCTCACGGATCTCTTCAACGTCGGATTTGCGGTCACGACCGTCGATGGAGGGACCGAGCGGTACGACGGGCTGGACAACATCCAATCCAACGGAACGTCGATCACGATCAAGGTGCTCGTGCACCTGGTGCTCATCAATGATCTACTGCGGGAAGACGCCCTCCGGCTTCCGTTCTATCTCGACGAAGCGTCAAGCCTGGACGAGAGCAACCTCGAAGGGGTCGTGCGGGCCTCGACCGAGATGGGGTTCGTTCCCGTTCTTGCAAGTCCGTCTGAGTCGACGGCCGTCCGGCACATTTACTACCTTCAGTCGAATGGCGAGCGGGTTTATCTCGGGCCCGAACATCGGGTTGAGCTTCGACAGAAGGAGGAGACGGCCAGTGGAGGGCCTCGCTCGTCCGTTGCGAGTGGCCGGTAGTTCGGATGTGAACCCGCTCACGGCATCTGTGATTGAAAAAGCTTTCGGGATGGCAGACGGACTCATTCAGACACTGGGTCGGCTTCTGGACGAGGGGGGTGTGCCTTGGAGTAGCGTAAGTACTAAGCAGCGAGACCAGCTTCGCTCTCTTCGTGAGGCGGGCGTGTTGACGGTAGAGCGTTCTGGAGGCGGCCGACGTCTCGCGGTTCAAAACGAGGAGGTGGTCCGGCAGTTTGCCGAAAAAAGGTATCCCTCCGGGCTCGACGATGCGCGTGCGGCTGCGGACCGTGGAGCCGATGGAGCTCTCCCGGCTTCCGAAGCAGTGACGCACTTTCGGGATGCAAAACGAGGAACGGCCGGGGACGAAGTGCTCTTGTTTCGTGGCGCACCCGGTACGACGATCACCTATGAAGGGTCTCCGTTTCGGGTGGGACAACTCACCGAAACAGCAGGGGTCGCTGCCGTGGTGCTTGGCTCTGACACGTCGATTGCCATTGAGGAGTCCCTGGCCGTCGTGGAGAATCGGGAGGCCTTCCTGCGCTTTGAGGACCTTGGCACGACGGCACGGCTGGCGTGTCTCGGAGGGGGGGTCCTTTCCACCCGGATGGTTGGGTGGCTCGGTGCGCTCGACATTGGGACTGGAAGTCTCATCCACTGTCCCGACTACGACCCTGTAGGACTGAGCGAATTTCAACGCTTGTATAACGTGTGCGGATCGCAAGCCCGGCTGTTTTGGCCGGATGGACTGGAAGTGCTTCTTGAGCGGTATGGAAAATCCGATCTTTACGCGGACAGCGCTGCTCGTCTCGACGGGCTGGCTGAGGCCTCACATCCAGACATCCAACGGCTTCTGCGTCTGCTTCATCGGTATGGGCAAGGGCTAGAGCAAGAGATCCTCCTGCACAAGGCTTTGCAAGAGGACGATTGAAAATGGACACGCGCAGAATGAACCACCACATTCAAGCAAACCAATTTCCCGAAACGTCTATCCAGACTGCTTTCGGCTCCATCTCGTAACCCCTACGTTGGGGGCGGTGTTTGTGCCTGGGGCCGTCGCCCCGGTTACCCTCTGCAGTGTCTGTCGCCTCGCAGTATCTCTATGTCTATTCCCAACATCGACGCCGCCAACCTCCCCGGCCTCGCCCCCGCCGACGACTTCTCGTTCCGCGAGGGGCAGCTCGCCTTCCTCGCCAAGCTCGCCCGGGCCTACCAGGAGGGCCGCACCGATCACCTTGGCGTCTTCGTGCCTGGCTACGGCAAGACGCTGACGGCCCTCGCCTCCTTCGCCGTGGCCCGCGCCATGGGCGTGTGCGACAAGCTGGTGGTGTTCGTGCCCCGCAGCAACCTGCAGGAGCAGTACGCCGACGCGGACGAGATGGCCCGCATGCTCCGCTGGATCGGGGCGCCCCGCATGCCGTTCTGCGTGGCCGACGCGGACCGCGTGTTCGTCAAGAACCCCGACATCCCCATCGTCATCGCGACCTACCAGTACGCCTGCGGGCAATCCGGCAACAGCGACCTGCAGCGCTACTGCCAGCAGGGATCGCCGCTCTTTGTGCTCGACGAGATCCACCACCTGCCCGAGGAGGGCGCCTGGTCGCAGGCCGTGGGGCGGCTGCCGTACGACTCGCTTATCGGCCTCTCGGGCACGCCCCTCCGCAGCGACGGCCAGCCGCTCTTTGGGGTCCCGCACGACGTGGAAACGACCGACAGCGGCCAGGAGCAGCTCCACTACCGCGCCCTCCACGAGGTGAGCCTGCGCGACGCGCACGCCGAGGGCCAGATCCTGAAGCGCATCGAGGCGCACGTGGTCGACTACACCATTACGATGGTGGAGGAGGACACCGGAGAGGAGGTGGAGGTGAGCCTCGCTGAACTGAAAAACGAGGTGGGCCGCGACACCGCACACCTCGACCGCTACTTCGCCCGCCGCAGCCTCCGCTTCCACGACGTATACCTCGACACCCTGCTGGGCCCGGCCGTGGGGCGACTGCAGGAAAAGCGGGCCCGCCACTTCGGGCCCGGCGACGAGCGCAATCACCAGATGCTCGTCACCTGCATGAGCAACCGCCACGCGGCCGACGTGCTCGACTTCATGGAGCGGCGCTACGGCTGGTTCACCACCACGCGCATCGGACAGGACGTGTCGCGCGACGAGCGGGAAAAACGCCTGGAGGCCTACCGCCAGGGCGACGTGGACGTGATGGTGCAGGTCGACATGATTGGCGAGGGCACCGACATCAAAACCATCAGCGTCATCGCCAAGCTGGATCTCGTGAGCGCCCGCTCCAAAACGCTGCAGCAGATCTTCCGCGGCATGCGGTACTACGACGGCTGGGACGAGGCGGCCAACGTGTGCGACGTGTTTACCTCGGGCGACCTGGGCCTCTCTCAGACCCTCGACTGGATGACGCGCGAGGTGCAGGAGGGCCTGCGGCGCCGGACGGAAGAAGGGACCGCGCCTGAGAAGGTTGAACAAAACGACGAGGCCTCGGAGTGGGCGCTAACAGGGGTGAATGAGGGCGACATTGAAACGCATCGGCTGGAGCTGGAGAGCAACAGCCGGGATGCCAACCTGCAGGTGCAGCGCCAGCCGTTTGAGGAACCGGATCCTGACACGCTCGACCTATCGGCCCGGGAGGAAAAGCTCCGGAAAGAGTGCGCGGAGCTGGCCACGCAGGTGGCCCACACCCTCGAAAACCGGGGCATGGACGTTCACATCCGGGACGTCCATGCGAAGGCGAAGGAGCGATTTCGCAAAGCGCAGTCCGACATGAGCCTCAAACTCCTGAAGCGCAAAAAGCAGTGGCTTCAGCGCTGCCTCCGCAGTCGCCGACTGGTGTGAGTACGGCGGAAAAGGGCTGTGCCGGTTGGTTTAATTTAAATTCACAGTTCCGACCCCGAAGCGCGGGGGGCGGTCCTACCCAGAAGGAATCGACTCGGGCCAAAAATTTCTGTTTCCTTTCACAGCGCCCGCCCTAGACGAATTTATTTGTACAAATTTAGGCGTGCAAATAATAACTTGGCGTAAAAACGCTTCCAGTCCCCAATAGTTTGCCTTATGGATGAGCGGTGGATACCGTGAGGAGTGGCTTGGGTCCCCGAGCCCCGCACTGCTCGCGCTCCCTCGCTCTGTTCAAAAATGAACCATGCGGCTTCGTACGACTGGATATCTGCTTCTCTTCTCCCTTCTCTTCTCCGGCGTCTGGGTCGACGGGGCGGCGGCACAGTCCGCCGAGACGACACAGACCAACCTGAATTATGTCTGGACGATCCTGGCGGCCGCGCTGGTCTTTTTCATGCAGGCGGGCTTTGCGCTGCTGGAGGCTGGCTTTTCGCGGGCGAAGAACGCCGTGAACATCATCATGAAGAACGTGATGGATGCCTCGGCGGGCGGTCTGGCGTTCTTTGCCGTCGGGTTTGGCCTCATGTTCGGCACGTCCTGGGGGGGAATCGTCGGCACCGACGGATTTTTTCTGACGGGGACCGGGGATCAACCCGAAACGTGGACCTACGCGTTTTACTTCTTTCAGGCCGTCTTTGCGGCGACGGCGGCGACCATCGTGTCCGGGGCTGTGGCCGAGCGGATCAAGTTTAGCGGCTATCTTCTCTTTTCGGTGGCGATCACGGCGGTGATCTATCCGGTCTTTGGGGCCTGGGCGTGGGGCGGCCTGTTCAACGGCAGCGGCTGGCTGGAGGCGCTCGGGTTTATCGATTTTGCCGGGTCGACCGTCGTGCACAGCGTGGGCGGATGGGCGGCCCTGGCGGGCGCCTTGGTGGTGGGGCCCCGGCAGGAAAAGTACGCAGCGGACGGCACGCCGCGAACGATTCCAGGGCACAGTCTCCCGCTTGCCGCGCTCGGCGTGTTCATTCTGTGGCTCGGCTGGTTCGGCTTCAACGCCGGGTCCACGACCGCCGGCTCCACCGCCATCGCGAAGATTGCGCTGAACACCTTTGTGGCGGCCGGCGCGGGGGCGGTCCTGGCCATGGCCGTCACGTGGATCGACGGAGGAACGCCGGACGCCACGATGACGCTGAACGGGGTGCTCGGCGGGCTCGTGGGCATCACGGCGGGCTGTGCCGCCCTCACGCCCCCCTTCGCCATCCTCACGGGGGCCGTGGCGGGTGCAATCGTGGTGTACGCCACGCGGGGCCTGGAGCGCATCGTGGATGATCCGGTGGGCGCCATCGCGGTGCACGGGGTGTGTGGGGCGTGGGGCACGCTGGCCGCCGGCCTCTTCGACGCGAGCGGGTTCAGTCTGGCGCAGGTCGGGGTGCAGGCGCTCGGGGTGGCCGTCGCCTTCCTCTGGACCTTCCCGGTAAGCTACGGGCTCTTCTACGCGCTCGACCAGGCGCTCGGCCTGCGCATCGAGGATGCGACGGAGCACAAGGGGCTCGACCGCCACGAGCACGACGTGGAGGCGTACCCTGAATTTACGACCAATGGAACTGCCTCCCCCCAGCCGCCCGTGGAGGAGTGAGACCCAACGGGTGTGTAATAAAGCCGCCAAAGCTGGGGACGAAGCCGGAACGCGGGAATGGTTCTCGGCGGAGTGCGTCTAACCTTGTCAGCGCGGTTCAAAAAGCGCTCCGCTGAGTTGATCGTCCATCCGACCTCACCGATGTCTATTTCCGATACTGCCTCCGATCGTCCACACGTCGTCATCGTTGGGGCCGGATTTGCGGGGCTGGAGGCCGCGAAGTCCCTGCGGGACGCCCCCGTTCGGGTGACGCTGGTCGACCGCAACAACTACCACAAGTTTCAGCCGCTGCTCTACGAAGTGGCGATGGCGGGGCTGGAGCCGGACGACATTGCCCACAACGTTCGGAGCGTGTTTCAGGGGGACGAGAGCGTTCAGTTTCATCTCGGCACGGTTGTGGGCATCGACCGCGACGCGCAGGAGGTGCAGTTGCAGGAGGGCGGGGTCCTGGCCTACGATGCGCTGATCCTGGCGGCGGGGGCCGTGAGCACAGATTTCGGCATTCCGGGCGTGGAGGAGCACGCGTTCCCGCTGAAGAACGTGCCGGACGCGGTCACCCTGCGCAACCACGTGCTCAAGCAGTTTGAGCGATACGACCAGCACCGGGAGGCCGCGGGCGAGGGGGCCTTGACCTTTGTCATTGTGGGGGGCGGCCCGACCGGGGTGGAGATGGCGGGGGCGCTGGTCGAGCTTTTCGACACGCTCAACGACGACTTTGCGGCGTTCGACACGCGGGCCCAGGCCCAGTGTCTCCTGTTGGAGATGCAAGACGATCTGTTGCCGCCGTACCAGCCCTCCTTGCGCCAGTACACGCGCCGGGTGTTGGAGGCGCGGGGCGTCGAGGTGCGGACCCGAACCGCCGTGGAGCGCGTGGAGCCGGATCGGATCCATTTGCGGGAAGGGGACGCGATTCCGGCCCAGACGCTCGTGTGGGCCGCCGGCGTGAAGGCCAGTCCGCTGGCCGACCTGCTGGGAACGGAGCAGGCCCGCGATGGCCGGGTCATCGTGCACCGGGACCTGAGCGTGCCGGAGGCGCCGAACGTGTACGCGGTGGGGGACATGGCGGCGATCGAAGGCGCGGACGGCTACGAGCCGCAGCTTGCGCAGGTGGCGATTCAGAGCGGGCGCCACGCGGCGGCGCAGGTCCAGCGCCAACTGCGGGGAGCGTCTACCGAACCGTTTGCGTACCGCGACTACGGTCAGATGGCCACCATTGGGCGGAATGCGGCCGTGGCGGAACTTCCGGGTGGGGTCACCTTCAAGGGCCTCTTTGCCTGGCTCCTCTGGGTCTTTATTCACATCGCCAAGCTGGTGGGCTTCCGCAACCGGCTCAGTGCACTCGTGAACTGGGCCTACAACTACTTCACGTACAGCCGCAGCGCCCGCCTCATCCTAGACGACGTGTCGAAGCCCGACCTCCAAGTGCCCGCCGAGCAAAGTGGAGGGGAGCAGCGGGCGCCGGTGCAGGCAGAAGCATGAGCTGGGGCCCGAGGGAGGCGTGGTAGTGCCGCGGGGCGTTGGGAGGGGGCGGAGCAATTGCCTGGTGATGGCGTTAGGCTGCTTCCCACAATCGGCTGTTTCGCCCGCGGTGCCTCCTGCTTATGCCTGACCGTTCTTCCCTCCTCGCATGGCTCGTGTGTGCTGTGGCCGGGGCGCTCGTCCTCGGCTGTTCGGAGTCCGCGTCGATGGACGTGCCGTCGGGAGAGTTTGTGATAGAGATCGGCGGCAGCGTGACTGACACCCTGCGGGGCCCTGTGCAGTACCGGATGCGCGACGGGCACCTCGTGGGAATCGAGCTGGGTACGCCGGACGGAGTGGGGATGTCCCTCGAACTGGATCCCCGCCCGCTCGCTCCGGGCCGCTACACGAGCGTGGACGGCCCCCTCTTTGGCAACCAGGCCGACACGTCGGAGGCGGCGGGGACGATGGCGTTTTTGACGACGAGCGACGCCGCGTTCACGGCCGAGCGCGGCACGCTCACCGTCGAGAGCGTGCAGGGGGAGACGGTGGCGGCCACGTTTTCGTTCGAGATGCGGGGGCAAATGCACCGGGGCGGGGGCGATGCCGGCGTGCAGGTGGAGGGACGTCTCCGCGCCCCGCCCTCGCGCGACTGAGCGCTGAGGTTCTCGCGAGGGCCGGCGGAAGAGGCCGTAGAAGGGCCTTGAGGTAGAAGAGGAGCGGACGGGAGGCATCTCCGTCGCAAACTCACTCGGCACCGTTGCACCCCTCAGTTCGACTCCAGAGGTTGTGCGCAGCACACGTTGCATTCTGTCTCAACAGCTCGTCGGCCCGATCTCGTGAACGCCCCGTCGTCTTCTCTCGCCTGTCCCTTCGACGACGTAGACGCGTGGGGCTCGGCCCCCGGTCGGATCGAGTTCATCGGGAACCACACGGACTACAATGGCGGCTGGGTGCTGGGCGCGGCGATTGATCGGCGGGTGGAGGTCGGGGTGTGCTTTCGAGACGACGATCGACTCGTCCTGCGCAGCGCCGACGCCGAGGCGGCGGTTCGCCTCCCGCTGCACGCGATGGAGGCGCAGTCCGGCGCCCGGGCCTGGGCCAACTACGTCCTGGGCGTGATCGTCGAGCTACGGGCGGCGGGCGTGGCCCTGGATCGCGGAATGGAGCTGCGGGTTAAGAGCACGTTGCCCGTGGGGGCCGGGCTGAGCAGCAGTGCCGCGCTGGAGCTGGCCACGGCCGTCGCCGTCGTGGAAGCCGTGGGGGACGACCTGGACCGGAAGCAGCTGGCCCAGCTGTGCCGGCGGGCCGAGAACGAGTTCGTGGGCGTGCCGTGCGGCATTCTCGATCAGGCGGTCGTGGCGTTTGGGGCCGACGATCGACTCGTACGGGTGGATGCGCGCACCGACGAGATCACGTCGGTGCCATTTCCGCCCCGGACCGGGCTCTGGATTTTTCGGACCCACGAGGCCCACGCCCTGGCGGATGCGCACTATCAGGAGCGGCACGACGAGGCGCGTGCGGCCCGCGACCGACTCGACGACCTCCTGGGAGGCGTCGACCACCTTGTGGACGTGTCGCCCGATCAGCTGTCGGAGGTGCAGGCGGAGCTCCCGGAGGTGCTCTACCGCCGGGCCCGCCACGTGAGCACGGAGCACCGCCGGGTACAGCGGGCCGTGCGGCTCCTGCGCGACGAGGCGTACGAGTTGGTGGGCGATCTGCTCTTCGCCTCCCACGACAGCTCGCGCATCGACTACGAAAATAGCACCGACGAGCTCGACTTCGTTGTGGACCGGCTCCGCGACACCGACGGGGTGCTGGGCGGACGCCTCACGGGGGCCGGGTTTGGGGGGGCGACCATGGCGTGGACGAGCGAAGGGTTCGGGACGGACGAGGCCGACGCCGTGGCGGCCGCGTACGCCGACGCGTTCGACGCCGAGCTGGACGTGATTGCGTGCCGGCCCGCGGTGGGCGCCTTCGCGCAGTCGTAACCGGCCAGAGACGCACTGAGGCGACGTCCGGACCGACCCGATGGGCCGTCGTGAACCCTTCCGGGCCCCCCACGTAAAGGGTAAGCTATTCTCGGCACCCTGACACGCAGCGCCGGAGGCGACGCATGCTCGATGATGTTGTACGGCTCATTCGCGAAAACGAGGACTTTTTCCTCGTCACCCACTTGGGGCCCGACGGCGATGCCCTCGGCTCGCAGATCGCCCTCGGCCGATTTCTGCAGAAGCTGGGCAAGCGCGCGGCCATGATCAACAGCGAGGAGCCGCCCTACAGCCTCGACTGGATGCCCGGGGCCGACGACGTGGAGGTCTTTGACGGGTCCCTCGACCAGCACGAGGCCCTCGCCGACGCCGACGTGGCCTTTGTGCTCGACACCAACGACGAGGAGCGCCTGGGCAAGGTGGGCTCGATGGTGCGGGAGTCGACCGCCACGACGGTCCTCATCGATCACCACCTGGAGCCGGAGCAGTGGTTCGACCTGGCCTTCGTGCGCGACCGGGCCGCCGCCACGGGCGAGCTCATTTACGAACTGATCGCGGCCATCGACCCCGACCTTATCGAGGAGACGATTGCCACGGGGCTCTACACGGCCATCATGACGGACACGGGCTCGTTCCGGTACAGCAGCGTCACGCCGCAGCTGCACCGCATTGTGGCCGACATTCTGGAGCGGGGCGCGATCTCGCCGGCTCCCATTCACGAGACGATTTACGACCGCAAGTCGATGCCGGGGCTTCGGCTGCTGGGCCGCACCCTGAACCGCATCCGCCTCCGCTACGACGGCCAACTCGGCTACTCTGCGGTCACGCAGCGCATGGTGGAGGATACGGGCGCCAGCTGGGACGACAAACAAGGCTTCGTCAACTACGTCCTGTCCATCGAGGGGGTGAAAGCGGCGCTTCTCTTTTCGGAGGTTGACGACGGGGCCAAGATTAGCTTTCGCTCCGAGGCCGACGTGCGGGTGGACGAATGGGCCCGCCACTTCGGCGGGGGCGGGCATCGCAACGCCGCGGGGGCGTACGTGAAGCGCCCGTCGTTCGAAGAGGCGATTGAGGACGTTGTCGAGGCGGCCGGCCGCTTCGTCGAGTTCGACACCCCGCACGGGCCGGACGGGCAGCTGTCGCCCGAGGATCAGGCATACCTGGAGACGCTTCTGGAAGACAAGTCCGACTAGACCGGGGCAGGGAGGCCCGCGGGGCGTCGATTGACTGTGAAGTGTCCGCAATGCCGGCGCCCAACGGTTGACCTTTCACACCACCGGCGACTAAGGTAGATACGTTGCCGAACTTTCTTTTCCTTTCCAGGGCGGCCATGGGGGCTACAATGCACGGTAGACGAGGGCAGGCGCCTGGATCTGCACGTTTCCTGAACGGTCTCGCTCCGATGATGCACGCGGGGTCGGCCCTGGAAGCGGTTCGGCACGGCGTAGACGGGTCGACACCGCTGTTGCATACGGCCGGAGCAATCGGGACGGCCCCGCAGCCGGCCTTGGACTTGGGGTCGGTCCGCCCGCATCGTACCTTGGGGATCGGCGGTGTGCTCCCGCGTCGCGCCCCCGGCTTCGACTTTCCACCCGCTCTCCCGTAGAAATCGACGGCTCCTCCATGCGCATCCAGCGACCCACGTTCCAGCGACCGGAACCGCCCGCCCCCAACGGCTCGCCCACCCGCATTGCCATTACCCTGGGCGACCCCAACGGCATCGGGCCCGAGGTGGTGCTCAAGAGCCTCCACGACCCGGGCCTCGTGCCGTCGATGACCCCGGTCCTGATCGGCTCGGCGCACGTGCTGCGCGTCCACGCCGACGTGCTGGGCTTTTCGGACCTCGACATTCATGTGGTCGACGAGGTGCCCGATGAGGTGCCGCCGGGCGACGTGGCGCTCCTCGACGTGTCGGAAAGGCCGGAGCCGCCCGTGACCTTTGGTACCACGACGGCGGATGGCGGGCGCCTTGCCATGCGGGCCGTCGAGCGGGCCGTGGATGCGTGCCTGGCCGGCACCGTCGATGCGATGGCCACCGCGCCGATCTCGAAAGAGGCCGTGCGGAAGGCAGGGTACGACATCCCGGGCCACACGGAGTATATCGCCGAGCGGACCGGCACGGCCAAGCCGACCATGATGATGGTGGCGGGGGGCTTGCGCGTGGGGCTCGTGACGAGCCACGTGCCCCTCTCCGAGGTGCCGTCCCTGGTTACGGAAGAAGCCATTCTGGAGAAGGTGCGGGTCATCGACGAGTCGCTCCGCACCGACTTTGCGATTGACGACCCGAAGATGGCCGTGCTGGGGCTCAACCCCCACGCCGGAGAGGCGGGGGCCTTTGGGCAGGAAGAGGAAACGGTGATTGCCCCGGCGGTGGAGGCCGCGCGGGAGGAAGGCTTCCGGGTGGACGGCCCGGTGGCCGCCGACGGCTTCTTCGCGACGCAGCTCGAGGCCGGGTACGACGCGGTCCTGGCGATGTACCACGATCAGGGCCTGGTGCCCTTCAAGGCGCTCGCCTTCGATCATGGGGTGAATTACACGGCGGGCCTGCCGATCGTGCGCACCTCGCCCGATCACGGCACGGCCCTCGGCATTGCCGGAAAAGGCATGGCACTGGCGGGGAGCATGCGGAGCGCCCTGGAGGTGGCCGTGGCGGTGGCCCGTCATCGGCAGGCGGCGGCCCCGACGGCGTAACCGCCGGCCGCGGGGGCCTGCTCTGTTCTCGATCACTGTGCCAGTCCCATGTCCGTGGAGCCCTACAGTGCCTTGGCCGCCGGGTACGACCGGGTGATGGAGCACGTCGACTACGACGCCTGGGCGGCGTACGTCCACATGCTGCTCCGGCGCTACGCCGACGCGCCGACGCGGGTCGTGGAGCTCGGCGGCGGGACCGGGTCGCTCGCCCTCCGCCTCCAACCGATGGGCGATTACGACTACGTGCTTACGGATGGCTCGGACGCCATGATTGCCCGGGCCCGCGAGAAAGTGGCCGCGACCGACGTGCCGATCCGGTGCCATACGGCCGATTTTACAACCGTTACCCGCGAGGGATTGCCCCTCGACGGGCCCGCCGATGCGGTGGTGCTGGTCTACGATGGGTTGAATTACCTGCTGGAGTCGTCCGCCGTCGCCACGCTCTTTGGCCGTGTCCACGACCTGCTGCGGCCGGGGGGCGTGGCGGTCATCGATCAGAGTACCCCGGCGAACTCGGAGAACCGGGAGGAGGACTTCGCCGACGAGGCAGCGGTGGACGGGTTTGCCTATGTCCGCGAGAACCAGTACGACCCCGAGACGCGTCGTCACGAGACCACGTTCGACCTCCTGGTCGACGGGCAGTCCGTCACGGAACGGCACGTGCAACGGGCCTACACCCTGGCGGAAGTGCAGGCGCTTCTCGACGACTCGTCGCTCACCGTGGAGGCCGCGTACGAGGGCGTGACGACCGTCCCCGCCCATGCCGACAGCCCGCGCATCCACTGGGTGCTGTGCCGCCCGTTTGATTAAGTCCTGCGCCTGAGCCTCTGTTTCCGTGATTGACCTCGACAACGTATCGGTTTCGTTCACGCTGCCAAACGGTCGCCGCCGCACCGTGCTAGAGGACACCTCCCTGCACCTCGACCAGTCGGAGCGCGCGTACCTGGTGGGGCCGACCGGCAGTGGCAAGAGCACGATCCTGCGGCTCCTCTACATGGACCTCTTCCCGGACTCCGGGGTGGCCCGCGTCGGCGACTACCGGTCCGACCTGATCGAGGAGAACGAGATTCCCTACCTGCGCCGCTCGCTCGGCGTGGTCTTTCAAGACTTCCAGCTGCTCCCGGACCGCAGCGCGTACGAGAACGTGGCCTTCGCGCTCTACGCCACCGGCATGCGCGAGTCGAAGGTGAAGAGTCGCGTCCTCAAGTCGCTGGCGAAGGTGGGGCTCAGTCACAAACAGGACAACTACCCGCACGAGCTGTCGGGGGGCGAGCAGCAGCGCGTCGTCATTGCCCGCGCCATCGCCAACGATCCGTGGGTGCTGCTGGCCGACGAGCCGACGGGCAACCTCGACCCGATGGTCGCCGACGAGATTCAGGAGCTGCTGGTGGACCTGCATCGGCAGGGGATGACGCTGCTCACGGCCACGCACGACTATCGGCTGGTCAAGTCCTTCCCGGCCACCACCTACGCCCTGATGAACGGACAGATCGTGGAGATCGACCCCGAAACGCTCTGATTCGGCGGGGGGCGGCGCGAAATGTGACAGTGCTGCGATGCTTGGCCGAAGAGAAAACGGCGCTCGGGGTGTGTTCATTGTGCTCTACGAGTCGTGCTCGTGTCCCACACACCGGACGAGGCACCATGGGGATTCTTCTCCGTCTCAGCGATCGTTTCTTTGATGCCTTCGCGGCGTGGTGGGAGGGCCCCGAGGCCCGACGCATGGTCGCGTACGTGCTCACGGGAGGGTTTCTGTCGGCCCTGCTCGTGATTGAGGCCAACCGGCAGGGGTGGCTGCCGCCGGACCTGGCCGCGACCGTGTCGACCAACCACTTCGTCGCCATCGACGTCGCCTTTACGCTCTTTCTGGTGGTGGAGCTGGTGGGGCTCATCGTGGGGTTGGCGACGAGTGTAGCGGACACGGCCGGAAAGCAGTTCGAGGTCTTTTCCCTGATCCTGCTCCGCCAGTCGTTCAAGGAGCTGGTCAACTTCAGTGAGGAGCCCATCCAGTGGACGCTGGAGGGCGTGGGGCGGGAGGCGGTCCAGCTCGTGATGGTGGATGCGACCGGGGCACTCCTCATCTTCGTCACGATTGGGTTGTTCTATACCCTCCAGCGCCACCAGCCCATCACGGAGTCGGTGCAGGAGCAGCGCCGGTTTGTGCGGTGGAAAAAGATGATCGCTAATGGGCTGTTGCTGGTCCTCGTGGGGCTGGGGGTGAACACCGTGCTGGGGCCCTTTGTCGCGGGGCTCGGCGGCCCGTTCTTCGACACGTTCTACACGGTGCTCATCTTCACGGACGTGCTCATCGTGCTGGTGTCGTTGCGGTACAGCGTCACCTACCATGTCGTCTTTCGGAACTCGGGGTTCGCGGCCGCGACCGTCATGATTCGGCTCGCCCTGGCCGGCCCCCGCTACCTCGACGCGGCGCTCGGGGTAGGGGCGGCCCTGTTCAACGTGGGCGTGGCGGCGGCCTACAACTACGTGGCGCCGGCCGTTCAGAAGTCGCTTCGGCGAAACGTGGAGAAAAAACACCTTCCGGGCCTCGAGCCGCAGGTGGAAGACGAAGGAGAGACGGCGTCCGGCCCGTCGTCGAGCTAACGGACGGCCCCGCCCAGCCTGGTCCCGAGCGATGGGGACGGGCCGGCCGATAGAGGCTGAGGACGGGGCGTTTGCGCACATCCACTCCGGCTCCTATATTCCAACGGCGTTCCTCCCTGCGCAGCGACGGAAAATGGTGGAGTGCACCCCTCGACTGCCGGGGGCGCCGAGGCCCGTGGGGGTCTGGCGGCGCTACTTCGAGCGTACTCTGTCTGATCGGTTCGTGTGTTCATGTCTACCTTCCTGGAGACGCTTGCGGATGGGGTCAATTTCCTCGTTGACTTCGTGTGGGGCTTTGGGATTCCCACCGGC
Source organism: Salinivenus iranica (assembly GCA_002894665.1). Lineage (GTDB taxonomy): Bacteria > Bacteroidota > Rhodothermia > Rhodothermales > Salinibacteraceae > Salinibacter > Salinibacter iranicus. The sequence goes on along the minus strand of NCRB01000019.1, from coordinate 6,658 downwards.
ACGGGGAACGACATCCCGATTGTTGTGCTTCTGTTGCTGGGCGCGGGGCTGTATCTGACGGTGCGGCTCGGGTTCGTCCAGTTTCGGCGCTTATGGCACGGGTTTGCCGTGACCTCGGGCAAATACGATGATCCGGACGAGCCGGGAGACATTCCCCACTTCCAGGCGCTCACCACGGCGCTTTCGGCCACCGTCGGCATCGGAAATATTGCGGGCGTGGCCCTGGCCATTCACTATGGCGGCCCCGGCGCGCTCCTGTGGATGTGGGTGACCGCCGTGCTCGGGATGGCGACCAAGTTCAGTGAGGTGACTCTGGCGCAGTTCTACCGGGACGAGGCAATCACCGACGACGGGGACACGCCGGGCTGGCTGGGGACGGTCTCCGGGGGGCCGATGTACTACATCGAAAAGGGGCTCGGCTCCAACTGGACCTGGATGGCCGTCCTCTCGGCGGCCCTCCTGGGCATCACGTCGTTCCTGACGGGCAACGCCAACCAGGCCAATACGGTGACCGACACGATGGAGGCCTATAGCGGCCTCGTGGGGCTCGATCCATTCGTCATGAGCGTGGTTGTGGCGGCCATCGTCGCCGGAATCGTCGCGGTCGTGATCATCGGGGGGGTGACCCGCATCGGGCGCGTGACGGGCATCGTGGCGCCCGTGATGGCGGCCATCTACGTCTTGGGCGGGCTGCTCATCCTGGCCTTGAATGCCAGTGAGGTGCCGGGGGCGTTCGCGAGCATCTTTACGGAGGCGTTCAGTCCAACCTCGGGGGTGGCCGGAACCGGGGCCGGGGTGTTTCTGCTCACCATGATCTACGGGGTGCAGCGGGGGCTCTTCTCCAACGAGGCGGGGATGGGGTCGGCCCCCATTGCCCACTCGGCCGCCCAGACCGACGAGCCCGTGTCGGAGGGAAGCGTGGCGCTCCTGGAGCCGCTCATCGACACGATTATTGTGTGTACGATTACCGGGCTCGCCATCGTTGTGACCGGCGTGTGGGACGACACCTTTCCGAAAGAACTGGACCTGGACGGCGGGGCGCACAGCTACCGCGTGGAGAACGAGGGGGGCATCATTGCCAATGAGGACCCGCCCACCGAAATTCGCATCGTGAATGGCGAGTCGCAGGTCGAGGAGGGCACGCCGGAGTTTGCCTGGAATCAGGCGGTCGTCGATAGCTTCTTTGTCGATTGTGCGGGGAGCTGTGAGCAGTCCAGCGACCTGCAACGGCCGTTTACGGGGACGCTCAATACGGAGCGGGGCGTTGCCGTGTCGGAGGATGGGACCGAGTACGGGATGCTCTACGGGCCCGCCGTGGAGTCGGGCGCTCCGCTAACGCAGAAGGCCTTCGCGCGGGGGCTCGCCCCGCTCGGCGATTGGGGCGGTCTCATCGTGGTGCTGAGCGTCATCCTGTTCGCGATCTCCACGTCCATCTCATGGAGCTATTACGGGGACCGCTGTGCCATTTACCTCTTCGGCGAGGGGGCCGTGCTGCCCTACAAGGTGGCGTTCGTCACGGTCAACTTCCTGGGCGGCATCGCGCCGCTGGCCACCGTGTGGGCCATTGGCGACATTGCCCTGGGCCTCGTGATTATTCCGAATCTCGTGGGCGTTCTCCTGCTGTCGGACAAGCTGAAGGAGATTACCGACAGCTACTTCGAGCGGAAGGCGTGGCTCGACAACGTGGAGCCGGCCCGCAAGGCGCGGGAGAAGCGACGGGCGGACAAGGAGTCGTCGGAGTAGCGCCGCCTGGGGGCACATGATCCACTGTCGTCGTACGTTTGGTCTCGATCCCCTTCCCCAATGGACAACCTGACAGTCGTCGATCACCCGCTCTTGAAGCGCGACCTGACGGTGCTCCGCCGCGACGAGACGCCGCACGGCCAGTTCCGGCAGACGGTGAGCAACGCGGCGGCCATCCTTGCCTACGAGGCGATGCGCGACATCGACCTCCGGGAGACGGAGATTGAGACGCCCCTGGAGGCCACCACCGGGTACGAGCTCGCGGAGGACGTGATGGTGGTGCCGATCATGCGGGCCGGCCTCGGCATGGTCGATGGGTTCGTGCGCTATGTGCCGGAGGCGCGGGTGGGCCACCTGGGCATGCAGCGCGACGAGGAGACGTACCGGCCCGTCGACTACTACAGCAACATTCCCGAGGGCATCGAGGACGCCCACGTGTTCGTGGTCGACCCGATGCTGGCGACGGGCGGGAGTGCCTCCTTTGCCATCAATCACCTGAAGGAGCACGGCGGGCGGACCTTCACGTTCGCCTGTCTGGTGGCCGCGCCGGAGGGCGTGCGGCGCCTCGGCGAGGAGCACCCGGAGGTGCCCGTCGTGACGGCGGTGCTCGACCGGGAGCTTGACGAGAATGCATTCATTCGGCCCGGCCTCGGCGACGCGGGGGACCGGATCTTCGGCACGCGGGAGGGGGCATCCTGAGGGTCGGGGTCGCTCGTGTGTCTTGATGGATTGACTGTGGGCGTTGCGCCGCCGGACCGTGGCGGGGGCTGGAAACTCTCATTCTCCCTTCGATTTGCCTGCGTCTCACCTCTCTTCCCCGATCTCATGACTCGCGTCTCCCGGACTCGCACGATCGTCGTTCTGCTCGGGGCCCTCCTCGTCTGTGCCGCCCCCGGGTGGGCGCAGGACGGGGGCGAGGTGGAGGTGCCGGACCCGGTGCTCTCCGGCATTGAGTTTTCGGTGACCGTGCCGGGCGACTCGTCGCTCGCGGCGCAGGGGCCGCCCGCCGTGCGGGTGGGCGGCACGACCACCTCGCTCGCCTACGACGCCGAGGCCGAGCAGTGGACGGCCGACGAAGTGACGGTGTCCGCCAGCGGGGCGGCGACCGTGGAGGTGGTGGCGAACGATACGGTGCTTCGGTCGGTCGACACGCGGGCCATCCCGGGCTGGTTGTCGATCGTGCCGCCGCTCCTCGCTATCGCCCTCGCCCTTCTCTACCGGCGGGTGGTGCCGGCCCTCTTCTTCGGGGTGTGGATCGGGGCCGTGCTGGCGATTGGGTACACGCCGTGGGCGGCCCTGCAGGGCCTGCTCGATACGATGCAGGTGTATGTGCTGGGCGCGATGGCGAATGAGAGCCACGCCGCCATCATCCTGTTCTCGCTTATGATTGGGGGCATGGTGGGCATCATCTCCCGCAACGGGGGCACGCTCGGCATCGTGGAGCAGATCACCCGCTGGGCCAGCGACTCGCGGCGCGGACAGGTGGCGACCGGCGTGCTGGGCCTCGGGATCTTCTTCGACGACTACGCCAACACGCTCATCGTGGGCAATACGATGCGCCCCGTCACCGACCGCCTCCGCATTTCGCGGGAAAAGCTCGCCTACATTGTCGACTCGACCGCGGCTCCCATCGCCACCCTTGCCTTCGTGACGACGTGGATCGGGTACCAGGTGGGGCTGGTCAACACGGCGGTTGCCGGGATCGAGGGGTTCAGTGAGGGGGCGTACTCCATCTTTCTGAACTCCATTCCCTACAGCTTCTACCCGATCCTGGCGCTCTACTTCGTGTTTGTGGTGGCCAACTCGAAGCGCGATTTCGGGCCGATGTACAAGGCCGAGACGCGGGCCCGCGAGACGGGCGAGGTGCTGGGGCCCGACGCCAAGGTCGACGAGGCGGCCAGCGAAGGGGAGGAGCTGGCCCCGCCCGAGGGAACGCCCCACCGGGCCCTGAACGCCATCATTCCCGTCCTCGTCCTCGTCTTCACCGTGCTCGGCGGCCTGTACGCCACGGGCGTGGAGGGAACGGGCGCCGACGCCTCCCTGCGTGAAATCATCGGCGCGGCGGACTCGTTTGCGGCGCTCGTGTGGGGCTCGCTGCTGGGCGTGCTCGCCGCCGCGGCGTTGTCGCTGGGGCAGGGCCTGCTCTCGCTGGAGCAAACGGTGGAGGCGTGGTACGAGGGCCTGAAGTCCATGCTCTTTGCCATGATCATCCTCGTGCTCGCCTGGGGCCTGTCCAACATCACGGAGGTGCTGCACACGGCCGACTTCCTGGTCTCGATTCTGGGCGAAACGCTCCCGCCCGGCGTGGTGCCGGGGATCGTGTTTGTCCTGGCGGCGGCCACCGCCTTCGCGACGGGGTCGAGCTGGGGCACCATGGCCATCCTCATGCCGCTGGTGGTGCCGCTGGCGTGGGCCGTACTGGCCGGCAACGGCATGGCCACCCCGGCGCACTACCACATCCTCTACTCGTCCGTCTCGTGTGTGCTCGCCGGGTCGGTGTGGGGCGACCACTGCTCCCCCATCTCGGACACGACCATCCTGTCGTCCATGGCCAGCGGGTGCGACCACATCGAGCACGTGCGCACCCAGCTCCCCTACGCCCTGAGCGTAGGGGTGGTGGCCCTGTTCGTGGGCACCCTCCCCGCCGGCTTTGGGGTGCCGTGGTGGGTGTTGCTCCCGGTGGGAGCGCTTCTGCTGAGCGTGCTCCTCCGTGTCTTCGGCCGGCCCGTGGATACCTACACCCCGTCCGAAGAGGAGATGCCGGTGGGCGCCGAGGCGAGCGCGTAGCGGCAGGTCCGTACAAAGTTCACGGAGCGACCGGAGTCCCCCCGTTGCCCCCGCCCCGCCGGCTGGTTATGCTGTGGGCCCATCGTGCTCATCACCATCGAATCGGTCTGTTCTTGTTATGCTACTCGACGCCGACAACCGCCCTTGGGGCCGCTGGGAGGAGTACCTCAACGAGCCCGGCTACCGTGTAAAGCGCATCATCGTACACCCCGGCCAGCGCCTCTCGCTGCAGAAGCACGAACACCGGAAGGAGCACTGGGTCGTGGTGCAGGGCGCCGGGGTGTTTACCCGCAACGAGGAAGAGATTCGGGTCGAAAAAGGAGACACCTGCTTCATCGACGTGGGCGACGTGCACCGCATTCAGAACGACGGAGACGAGCCGCTCGTCTTCATCGAAACGCAGCTGGGCCTCTGCCTCGAAGACGATATTATCCGATTGGAGGACGATTACGGGCGCGAGTAGGATTTCAGTTGAACAGCGTCGGTCGCCTCCGCCCGAGCGGCACTTCTTCTCCAGTAAATCGTTGCGATAATGCTCGATCAGCTGTTCGACTTCTCCCCCCGCCCCATGGTTCTCCCGATTTACGTTTACGGCCACGAGGCCCTGCGCGAAGAGACTGAGCCCGTCACTGAGAATTCCGAGGCGCTCCAGTCGCTCATCGACAACATGCTGGAGACAATGCGCAACGCCTCGGGCATTGGGTTGGCGGCGCCGCAGGTGGGGCGCACCGAGCGGCTGTTCGTGGTGGACGTGACGCCGATGGCGACCGAGATGAAGGAGGACGACGAGCCGATCCCGGAGCAGCCGTTGGTGTGCATCAACCCCGAGGTTGTGGCGGAGAGCGACGGGACGACGGACATGGAGGAGGGGTGCCTCTCCATCCCCGAGGTGCGCGAGGCCGTGACGCGCCCGGATCGCATCCGGATGCGGTACCTCGATCGCAACTTTGAGGAGCAAGAGCTGGAGACGGGCAGCGTGCTGGCCCGCGTCCTGCAGCACGAGCGAGATCACCTCGACGGCGTGCTCTTTACCGACTACCTCAGCAGCTTCCGCAAGCGCCTTCTGCGCCGCCCGCTGCGCGAGATGGTGAACGGCGAGGTGGCGGCCGACTATCCGCTTGTCACGAAGGGCGACGAACGGGTCTCGGCCCGGTAATTCCGCCATGGGCGCCTCGCTCTCTCGCTCCCAGCTCCGCCGCCTCTACGACCGCACGGGACGGTGGCAAGACATCCTCTCGTTCTATAGCGGCCCGGCCTTCGATGCCCTCTGCACACGCCCCGACTGGGGCGCCGTCCAGTCGATGGTCGAGCTCGGGTGCGGCACCGGCCGGTTGGCCGAGCGGCTGCTCCGCACCCATCTCTCCGACGAGGCCCACTACCTTGGCCTGGACCTCAGTGGTCGGATGGTGGCAATTGCCCAGGATCGTCTGTCCTCGTTTCGGTCTCGCGCTCGCGTACGGCAGACCGATGGACGGCTGTCGGTTGACCTGGAGGCCGGATCCCAGGATTGTGTGATGGCGACCTACGTGCTCGATCTGCTGTCCGCGTCCGACATCCAGGCATTTCTCTCGGAGGCGCACCGGGTGCTCCGGTCTTGGGGACGCCTCGTGGTGGCCGGGCTCACGTGGGGCGACACGCCCGTCACGCGACTTGTGTCGTCGATCTGGAAGGGGCTGCACGCGAGATGGTCGACGTGGGTGGGTGGCTGTCGCCCAGTGGACGTGCGACGGTTCCTGGGTGAGGCCCAGTGGGACATTCGCCACCACGAGGTCGTACGGGCCTGGGGCGTTCCCTCGGCCGTCCTGATCGCGGAGCCCCGATGAGTGCCGGAGGCGGCCCCCGCAGCCATCAGGAGACCGGGCGGGAGGGCACGTCGGAGCGCCTTGGTCAATAATTTGCGGATCGTTGCGGGCCGTCCGCGTTGTTTGAGGGCTGTCTATTTCCTCTTATAATCCTCATTGCGCAATGACGTCCTCTGCGTCCCACCCCAGCTTCTCGATGAACGGGCCCGGATGGGTCGGGGTGGGCGCGATGGGGGCGGTGTCGGGGCTCGCCGTCGCGACGGCGCTGTGGAAGCTGCTGGCGATTGGGTGGATCGCGTTCGGGGCGATGGCCGTCGGGGCGTGGC
>NCRB01000018.1 GCA_002894665.1 Salinivenus iranica | reverse complement strand
AACGGCCTGTTTCCGCCCCCGCTCTCGACGAACGAAGAGGTCGGAGGATCCGAAGACCCATTGCGCAATCCACAAACTGAAGATTGATTGCACTTAGGGCGTGATGGGCTCGACTCCGGAAACGTTCAACTTTCAACGTATCAGCCTTCAACTCCTTTGAACAGGCCCTCCACGAACCCCTTCCGGTCGAACACCTGCAGGTCGTCAATCTCTTCGCCGACCCCGATGTATTTCACCGGCACGCCGAACTGGTGAGACACGCCAATCACAACGCCCCCCTTGGCGGTGCCGTCGAGCTTCGTGAGGGCAAGCCCCGTCACGTCCACGCTCTCGATAAACTCCTCGGCCTGGCGCAGGGCGTTCTGTCCGGTGGAAGCATCGAGCACCAGCAGCACCTCGTGCGGGGCGCTGTCGGTGCGCTTCTGCATCACGCGCTTCATCTTGGCAAGCTCGTCCATGAGCCCGCCCTTGGTGTGCAACCGCCCGGCGGTGTCGATGAGCACCACGTCCGCGTCGCGGGCCTGGGCGGCCTCGATGGTGTCGTAGGCCACCGCGGCGGGGTCGGAGCCGTGCTTCTGCTTAATGATGGGCACCCCGGCCCGGTCGGCCCAGATTTCGAGCTGCTCGATCGCCGCCGCCCGAAAGGTGTCCGCCGCTCCCAGGATCACGCTCTTGCCGGCCTGCCGGTACCGGTACGCCATTTTGCCGATGGTTGTGGTCTTCCCCACGCCATTCACGCCGACGACCATGATCACGTGCGGCTTGTTGGGCAGGGGCGCGTCGAAATCGGCCGGGCGCTCCTCTCCCCTCTCCAGCATCAGCTTCGCGATCTCGTCGCGAATGAGGGCATTCAGCTCCTGCGTGGACACATACTGGTCCTCCGAGACGCGGGCCTCCACGTGATCGATGATGTCGAGGGTCGTGTCCACCCCCACGTCACTCGTCACGAGGATCTCCTCCAGCTTGTCGAGGACCTCCGCGTCCACGGTGTCTTTGCCGCGGACCATGCGGTCAATCTTCCCGAAAAAGCTCGTTCGGGTCTTTTCGAGGCCCTCTTCGAGCTTCTCCTGCTCCTCTTCGTCGTTGCTGTTGGTAAATCGGTCGAGAAAACCCATACGGATCAGCGGTCAGCGTGGAAAACAAAACGAAAGGAACCCATCGCCCCCTCCGGCCCCGTCAGGGGCGCGACGCCTCCAGTGCCGTCGAGCGATCTGCGCTCGGGGGCGACGGCTGCCCCACAGCGTCGTCGGACGCCGGCGCGTCCGGCCCGGTCCCCGCCGAGGGCGACCGAACGGCCCGCACGTACCGCACCACGTAGAGCCCGAACGAGAACACGAACAGGCCCGTCGCCATCCAGAGGCAGACGTTCAGGATGGGCGGATCGGCCTTCAGGATGATGCTCAGCACCGTGAGGGCCAGCCAGAGAGTGGCGGCCTTTCCGGCCCAGGCGCTCATCAGAATTTTGCCGGAGCGACGCGCGATGAGGACCCCGCCGGCCAGGATGAGCGCATCGCGCCCGAGCACCAGCCCAAAAAACCAGAGGGGCAGCTGAGGCTCGGCCGGTCGGAAGGCGAGCACCGACACCGTGAGCACGGCCGCCACCTTGTCGGCTACGGGATCGATGACTTTGCCCCACTCGGAGACGGTGCGGGTCCAGCGCGCCACGCGCCCGTCGACCCAGTCGGTCACGATGGCCACCAGGGCAAGGCCCAGGAGCCATTCCAGGGGCCCATCCTGCCAGAGAAGAACGGCAAGCGGGACGACCACGACGAGCCGGGTGAGGCTCAGGGCATTCGCCACGGTCCAGAATCGTCCGAGATCCGGCCAGAGCGAGGCGACGGTGTTCATGAACAAGGACGAAGGCGCGAGAGAATAGAAATCAGCGGTTGTACAGGAGCACGCAGCATTCGTTTGCCCGCCACGCCCACTCCGGGCTCGTTCCGGCGAATCCACGCGGTCTTTGCGGCCCCCGCATGCCGGGCGGCAGAGCAGCCCTCATTCGGACCTGGACGCCTCGGCCGGCGCGGGCGGCAGGGGCGTCAGGCGCAGGTGATCGAGGTGCGCGGCATTTACCGTTCCATTCATGTTTTCGTCGCTTTCTGTGAAGGCCACGGTGACCGTGTGGGTCCCTTCGCCCAGCCGAACCCGGAGGGTGTTCGTGTATCCCCAGTCGGTCCAGGCCCCGTCGCCCCGCTGGGGAAAGACCGCGGCCCCCACCCGCTCCCCATCGACCCGCACCGACCGGATGGCCGCCTTGTTGTCGGTATTGATCGGGCCGTGCCCATTGGCGTACCGGAACGCAAGCGCATAGCGTCCCGTGGCGGGCGCCCTCACCTCCAGTTCCACGGTGCGATTCGTCTCGCGGGTGAGGGGCAGGTAGCCGTCGCCCGTGTAGCCCGCATGCTCAGTCGCTTGCGCACCGGGCGGCTGGGCCGTCCGGACCGCCGAGTCCGCCACGACGCGCACCGGCTCGCTCCGGAACGAGACCTGCCCTCGGGAGCCGACCGCCTCGACCTGGTACTCCGATAGCGTGGCCCCTGGCTCCACCGAATAGCGACGTTGGCCCGTGGTGTCGACCGGCTCCCCGTTCTGGTACACGCGGTAGGCGAGCGCCCCGTCGATGTCGTCCCACTGCAGGGCGTCATTTTCCCGTCGGACCTGGGGCGTGGCGGGGGTGTACCGATTCGCCACCGTCCGGTGCGTGCCCTCCGGCACCTGACCGTTCAGGATCAGGCGCACGTCGTGGGCGCCCTCCAGGTCCGCCGGGAGCATGGGCTCGTCCAGCGGCTCGCCGTCGAGGGTGACCTGCACCACCCGATTCCCGTACCCGCGCAGGGCAATATCGAGCGTCGCGTCGCGGTACGAAACGCCTTCCAGCGTGTGCGTGCCGGCGTAGCCCTCCGGCACGAACGGGCGGAAGCGCAGCCCCTCCGGCGTAAACCGCATGCCGTAGAACACGCGATACACCATCGCCAGATTGCCCGCCACGCTCCAGAGCTGTCGATCCGAATTAATCTCCGTGCCCTCGAAGTGCCCCGTCTGGGCCACCATGTTTTCCTTGTTGGTGAGAAAGAGCCCCGCGGCCCGGTAGAGCGAGGCCAGGCCGTGCTCCACGCCGGGCGTGTTCTCCGCCTCGGCCGAGGCCCAGGTCCAGTACGCCCCCACAAACGGCCAGATGCCTGCGTTGTGGTACGGCGGGATGCCCGGGATGTACGGCCAAATGCTGGGGGCGCCAAAGTCGACGACCGGCTGGTTCTCCGCCACGCGCTGCGCCCGCGGCCCGTCCGCAATGCCGGACAGGATCGCGAGGGCACTCCCCAGCGCCTCGGCCCGCGGCGTAGAGGCGGAGAACGTCCGCCCGTACCGGTACGCGCTATAGTGCCCGTCCCCCTCCCGCCACAGGTGCTCGTTGACCCCCTCTTTCACCGTATCCGCGACGCGGGCCCACGGATCGGACGGCTCTCCCAAGGCCTCCGCCATGTTCTCCAGGATGCGGTAGGTGCGGTAGTGGACCACATTGGTGCTCAGCCCCTGCGACTGGTAAATGTCCACCGGCTCCATCCAGTCGGGGTACGACTGCTCCCGCCAATCCATGAAGGACGTCTCGCCATGGAAGAGGCCGCGCGTCGAGTCGAACGCGGTCCGCAGGTCCGCTTCGGCGGAGCGGCGGATGATGTCGTAGCTGTCGCGGAGCCATTCCTGGTCGCCGGTCGTCAGGTACACCTCCCACGCGGCCAGGGCCCACGTCATGCGGTCCGTAGACACGGGCCAGGAGCCGCCCGTGCCGGTGTCCTGAATAATGCGTCCGTCGTCGGTGACCTTCTGCCGGAGGCTCCTCTTGGCCGCCTCGGGCTCCAGCAGGGCCAGGCTCAGGAGAATGCTGTAGCTGATGTCGCGCGTCCACACGCCGGTCCACTTCGCCCCCGCCATGAGCGTCCCGTCGTCGCGGATGTTCTGCTGCAGCTCTTCCAGCGACAGATTGTAGAGGGCATCCACCAGCCGCTGATCCGAGCGGTACGTGGGGTAGTCCGACACGTCGGCGGAGAGCGACCACACGGCCCGCCCCGCCTCGTTGAGGGGCCGCAGATCGCGCTTGGCAAACGCAATCGTGGTGCGGTACACCCCGTCCTCGTCCGGGTCGGTGAGGCGGAGCGGCCCATCGTCCGGCAGGGCGTCGGTGCTCCAGGAGAGCGGGCCGGTATCGCCCAGAATCCAGACGCCCTCAAAGTCCCCTTCGGCAATCGGATCGCCCTGCGGCGGCGTGTAGCGGCCAGTTTCGCGGAAGCTGCGCAGGACCGGGCGGAGGTCCACGCGAAAGACAACCTCAACCGAGTCGCCCGCCCCGCGCCGTCGGACCGTTGTGGGCTCCGGAAAGGCCTCGTCTTGCCGTCCACCAAAAACGTACACCGGCGTCTGGTAGATGCCCCCCGCGGGATCGACGCGGAGGCGACGGTCGTCCCCGGACCGGCGCTCGTTGTCGCGGCGGTTCAGACTAAACTTGAAGTTGATCCGGGTCGTCTCCCGTTGATAGTTCGACGTGATCCTCGTGCGCGAGGGCGCCACGGCACGAAAATCGCCCTGCACCACACTGGTGTCGGTGATCGCAAAGGACGCCCGCTCGTACACGGGCTGCGCGGCAATTAACCCGGGGCCGAGCAGGCAACAGAACAAAAAGAGGGCGAGGGAGCGGACCGGAACTGTCATGCATCACGGGAAAAACCATCGGGACAAACGCCCAACGAAGGTACAAAGCACGAGCGTCATCCCCAACACGGATCTGTCTCCCCAGGAATGCCCCTGCTACGAAAGCTCCTCGGACGGGACCCACCGGTGCGCCTCCAAATCCACCCGGTTCTCTGCCGCAAACGCGACACCCTCGCTGCGAAGCCGCTCCTCCATGACGTGCGGGGTCTCAAAGTACTTCTTGCCCGTCAGCATACCGTTCCGGTTCACCACGCGGTGACACGGTAGGTCGCTTCCCGCGGCTTCGTTCAGGGCCCACCCGACCGTGCGGGCCGCCCCGCGCCGGCCCAGGTACTCCGCAATGTCGCCGTAGGTGGTCACCCGGCCGCGCGGAATCTCCGCCACGACCTCCCAGACGCGTTCATAGAAAGAGTCTGAAGCTTCCGGTTCCTCACGGCTCATCATGAACTCCCCCCATCCTGAGCCTCGACCGAAACGGTAATGATGTCCTGGTTTCGTCGATCCCCCTGAAAACCAGCATTATATTCGATCGGAAATCCTTTCTCCTGGTCGAAGTTTGCCCCAAACTGGCTCTCGTCCTCCCCAATTCGAGCCTCAATAAGGTCAAAGAACGATTCAATCGTCCCTACAAGCAGTTCATCTTCCGAAACCTCCGGTTCCGTATGAATAGAGTCGACCTGCCCACCCCGGACGAAAACCTCGGCGGTATCGACGATGATCTCTCCACGTTGCTGACGATACACAAACCGATAGTCTTGAATGTCCTGTTCCTGCCACTGCTCTCGTGCGCGTTCCAGGCGGTCACGGGCTTGATTTTCCGCCCCATTCCCAAAATCACACCCCCCACCCAGAAGCGCGCCAAATACAAGTAGGAAGAAGAAGTATCGTGCAAGATAGGTGTCCATACAGCTGTTTGCGTTATGCAACTACGTTTCGTGTTCGCCCCTCAAATGAGCCTGAAGGCCCAGTAGACTTCCAATAGCCACGAACAAAGCTACCCTCCATAAAAACAGGGTTGCCCCCGAAGGTTCGGGGACAACCCTGCAATCACCGGTAGAATGACCCAACCGAACCACTAGAAGTTCGGGTTCGGCTCGGTTTCAGCCTGCGTAAGCTGCAGCCACTGAGCGGTCTGTTGACCGCCCACCTGATCCTTGAGGTGCCACTCGACCACATCCATCCGCCGCTGATCCGGCAGACGATTTCCAGTCGCAAACAGCGTACGGTCGCGCTCAACCGCGAGACGTTCAAGGTCAATGCTGTTGAGGTCGCTGAGGCCATAGCTGTCCCGAACCTCATTCACAAGTTCGAGGGCCGACTCACTCCCAGCATCATACCCCCGCAACTCGAGTTCGGCGCGGATGAGGAAGAGCTCCTGCCAGCTGATGAACGACATGCTCGTTCGCTCCTCCCACTTCCCCTGGCCCCACTCGATAAACGCGGACTCGCCGCCCGACCCGGGAACTACATTCGGCTCACCGTTGAGCTCAAAAGCATCGTAAACGGCAGAGAAGGCACCGTCTCCCAAATCCAGGTTCTGCAGATTGGGCGGAAGCGCCCCAAACCCTCCCAAGGTTGTCCCCCCTGGGTTGATAATTGTGAGCGGAATCCGACTTAATTCAGCCGGGTTGTTGGCCACCGTCTCAATGTGGCTCCGCGCCTCCAGGTCGCCGGTGCTCTCATCCGCTACGCGATAACTCTGCGACGGATTCGGGGAGCGCGTGGCAAGCTGGTTGAGGTTTCCGTCCTGTACGGCGAGCTGCAGGCGGCCAACTCCCGCATCCGTATGGTAGTTATTGGGAGTATTCAGGTCGTAGGCCACATCCCAGGAATCCCCCTTGTCGAGGCCTTCCTGCGCGTACTGTGCAGCGGCCTGCAGGGCTTCATCCCCCTGAAACCCACCGGAGTCTTCAAAATCATGGGTGCCAGCGTAGAGCGCCGCGCGGGCCCGCGCCGACTGAATCTCCTGTTGGCGCTGCTCGCTATCATCCAAGGCCTCAGCCTGTGCCAACGCATTCGCGTATTTGTCCTCTGCCTGCTGGTAGAGCTGGGGGGACGGGATGAATTCGGACGTGTCGATCGTCGCCCCTCCGCGGCGCGGATCGTCCGGGTGACCGAAGTACGTGGCGAGGTAGAACCGGGCATTTGCTCCATGCAGATTGGCCGCAAGACGGACCTCCTCTTCAGAGGCCGAGGCAGAAGGATCGGAGAGGTCAAACTCCTCATCCTCCTCAACACGCCGGAGCAGGTCGTCTGCCAGGTACCGGTACTCCTGAAGGTCATTCAGGGCTCCTGTAATGCTGTTGTTGTCGTCCGCAATGAGACCCGCATCAAGTTGGGCAAACGTCGGGAAGGTCGCATCCCCGTTGATGCCAAAGCGGAACTCGTCGGACAGTCCATCGGCCAACACCGTCACCTCCGAGTGGGTGTCCGCCCACTGAGCCTGAACTCCAGTAATGAGAAATTCAGCTTCTGCAGGATCGCTAAACTGCTCGCTCCCGGCAGCGTCTTTGGGCTGGTCTACGTTCGAGACAAAGGAATCGCAGGCCGTAAATGACACGGCGAAAAGCAAGATGGCACCGAGTGCCGAAAGTCTTCTGAGTGTAGTTTGATAACTACTCATAATTCAATTCTGACTGTGCGTTAAAAACGTGGAGGCAAGATTTCGGGGCAGGAATATGGGGAGTGGTTTTGTCCCCCACTCCCCATTTCGGACCACTCGTTAGATTCCAACTTCGAGAGTGAATGTATACTCCCTGGGCGTCTGCAGAGTCAGGAAGACCTGCCCGCGCGTAATACCTCGCGATCCGTCAAAGTTCACCTCTGGATCGGGACCGAGATCATAGGGCGTGATCGTGAAGAGATTCGAAGCCGAGAAACCAAGCGTGAAGCTTCTCAGCTGATCAGTCCCCGTGACGGACGAAATCAGGTCCGATGCATTGTAGCGAACGCCAAGCGAACGGAGCTTCAGGAAGTCGGCATCCTGCAGAAAGTTGTCGACTTCTCCGGTACCAGCGCCCGGGTTCGTTCTCGCCAGATCATTGGCAACCTGCCGGTACTGATCGGTCCCCGGATCGAGACCAGAGAGTTCCTCCTGAAGTGCATTTCGGCGCTCGTTCGCTCCAATCAGCGTCAGGAATCGAGCCGTACTGGCATAGGTCTGATTCCCGAGCTGGTACTCGGCCTGCGCATTAATTTGGAGGTCCTCGAAGACCGTCGCTGTGAATCCAAACCCACCGAAGTGATCGGCAACCGGATTCCCGAGCTCAACCTCTTCGTCGCTCAGCTCAGGGCCAAGGTATTCGCCGTTGTCGGCGAACCGGGCACCGAGAACCTCTCGCCCAACGAAGGAGAAGGGCGCGAGGTCTTCGCGAATCACGTTACGCTGGAAAGCACCGAAGATACTCTCTCCTCCGAGCTCTCTCACTTCCCGATCTCGGAAGCTATAGTTCGCATTGAAGCTAAGCGAGTGACGCTCAGTCTGGAAAGCCGTTACGTCCAGAGAAGTCTCAACACCCTGAGCAAAGATTTCTCCGACGTTCCGGGGGACTGTTTGATTCCCAAATCCAGTTGAGGGGGCCGCCTGGAAGTTCACGATCGAATTTTCCGTGCTTTGGCGGTAGTATGTAAAGGACAGGGAGTAACGCTCGTTGATTCCCAGGTCAAATCCACCTTCGACCTCATTAACCCGCTCCAGGCCAAGATCCGGATTCCCAACATTTCCAATGGTCGCGCCAGTCCCAAACCCGCTGGATTGACCGTTGAGTCGAACCAACTCGCCATCAACGAGACTGGGAAGGGAACCCGATTGCCCCCAGGACGCACGCACGTTCAAGCTACTGACCGCGTCGGGCATAACGTCCAGATTCCCGATCTGCGCCGAGGCGCGTGCCGCCGGATACCACTCCTTAAAGGAGCCAGCTTCACCCGCAACAAGTCGGGTGGACCAGTCGCGCCGGACGGAAAACTCAACGGAGTACCGGTCAAGGAATTCAAACTGCTGACGCCCAATAATTCCGGCGCTACGTTCATTCGAGAGCCCTTCGCCAATGACATCGAGCTGCGTCCCAGCCCCGATGTCCGTAATGAGATCGGTCCCGATTTGCGACGCTGTCGCGCTTACGAACCGATCCGACTCCGTAAAGAGCTGAGTTCCAGCCGTTGTCGTTCCGCTTACGTCCGACGACAGATCGTAGTTGTAGGTCGCCGTCAGATCCGCGTTGAAGCGGCGACGGTCTGAATCGAGAGCATTACGCTCTCCCCCAGACGATATATAAATGTCTTCGTACTGGGCAGGCCAGGTCTGATCATTGCGCCGGGCACTGATGTCGGCTCCTCCTTGCGCACGAAGAGTCAACCCCGAAATGGCATCGGGACTGTACGAGAGCTGTACCGACTGCTGGAATTTCCGGACACGCTGCTGGTCATCGATGGCAAAGAATGCGGAGCTGTCTCGCTCCGTAAACGCACCAAAGGGTGCGTCAAGCGCAAGGGCCCCGAGCACACCGAAGATGTTATTATCCGCCTGCGGCCGGGAGTAATAATTGAAGGCCAGCGTCGAGCGACTACTCAGTGTCAGCGACTCGCTCGGGCGGTACTCAACGTTTGCGTTTAGATTATTCCGCTGGCCATTCCCAGTCGGGAAAATGCTCTCCGTGTCGCGGTGAGAATACGAAACGAGATAATTGGTATTCTCTGTAGCACCACTCATGGATACACGGTGTCCCTGGATGGTGCCGTCGCGGTGGATGGCATCGAGCCGATCCGCCGTGGGATAAATGTCATCGTTGTACCCTGCCTGCTTCGTAGCGATGCCCAGGGTTCCCTGATAGCTCACCTCCAGGTCCTGGCCCTGCCGACCACTTTTCGTTTCGATCAGCACCACGCCGTCGGTGCCGTCAGTCCCGTACAAAGAGGTGGCCGCCGGGCCTTTCAAGACGTTGATCGACGCGATGTTGCTCGGATCGAGATCGGCCAAGGGAGAGCCGGTTCCCTGACCTCCGACATTAAATCCAGTCGCAGGGTCCTGGTTGATGCGCGTGCCGTCTACGAAAATGAGCGGCTGACCATCACTATTGAGGCTCACACCTCCCCGCACGTCGAATCGGAGCCCCGATCCAACATTTCCGGAGGAGCGAGAAATCGTGACTCCAGTCGTCCGTCCCTGCAAGAGATCGGTCACGTTTTCGTACTCTGCCGTCTCAGTCAGCTCCTCGGCATCAATGCTCGAGACAGACACATTCGTTTCCCCACGAGTCTGTTGCTGGCCAACCCCTGTCACAACGACCTCATCGAGGGCCTGCGCATCGGAGGCAAGTCGAATTCGGACCCGGGTCGTGCCTCCTTCCTGCACGTTTACCGTCCGCTCGGTCGGCTCGTACCCCACAAACGTGACGCGAATGGTCTGCTCTCCAGCCGGCACACCCGAAATAGAAAATTGTCCGTTTGGGTTGGTTGCAGACCCAAGTTCCGTTCCTGCAATCTGAACGTTTGCTCCGGGCAGGCTATTTCCCGTTGCATCGTCTATGACTGTGCCGGCGACCGTCCCCTGCTGGGCCCACGCAAGACTGGGCGCCAACAGGAGCGCAAGCCCCAAGGCAACCGTTGATAGCAATCTCCTCATGACTAAATCTGTCCTGTAAATCGTAGAACGACGAATGGTGCTTCGGTCGTGAGCATCGATGGGGGATGTTCAATTGTCCTAGAACCAGACGACTCCCATCCCAGCACTCCCGCCAGTGTCCCACCTCTGTGAAGAAGCATGTCAGTGGAGTAGGAGGCGATCACTCACATTATCCGTATATAAAGACAGCCTGCGCCTATGTCAAACTATTCTGTGGCGTATTGCCTCCCTGCTAAAAGCCCCTCGGGGCTACCTGTCCTTCAGGTGTTTTGCATCACATCTTCCCGGAATCGTCTTCGCTCAAAATTTTTATTTTGGCTGATAAATCAAGGTGAAACGCCGCTTTCGAAAGTTGGGAACTCTCCTGGCCCCCTCGTTGCCCTGTACTTTTTAAACCTTCTTCCGAACGGCCCATGGTGTCAACCGCGTACGCAGGGCAGCCACCAAAGGAAGTTTGTACAACATCTTTTCCTTTACACCTCCATTCGGCCCGACTGCCCCGTGATCATGTTTCTCTCCTACGAGCCTTTCGGAGAGTGCTACGTGGAAGCATTCGGCCTACCATGGGCAGGACTCCCTCGTACACCCCATCTTTTTTCTGCTCTTTCCCGAAGATCTTCTCAGTCGTGTAATCCGAAAATAGCCGCTAGGACCACGAGTGGGAATAATTATGGATTGCAAGAGTCAGCCACTAAAAAAGCCGTGCCCGCTGCTCCTCACGGAGAGCGGGCACGGCCGGAATTCATCGTCTGTCGTAAGAACCGTGGCGGTTAGTATCCAGGGTTCTGCGACGACTGATCAAGGGCGTCGTTCACCTGGATGGCCCGGTTCGGAATCGGGAGAATCCGCTGGGCATCTCCTGGTTGCAGTGTCCCCGTACCACTGTTAATGGCGCGGCCGAGCCGCTGGAGATCGTGACGACGATCCCCCTCAAACGCAAGCTCGTACCGACGTTGGGTGATGATCTCATCGATGAGGTCCTGGCCCGACAGCGAACTTGGCACGTCGCCCAGGCCCGCACGGTTGCGGACCTCGTTTACCGCGGCCCGTGCATCCGAGGCAGTTCCACTACCACGGGCCAGTCCCTCAGCCCGGATTAGATACATTTCCGCAACTCGAAGCACCGGCATGTCATCCGCGAAGGAGTTCTCCGTCCACTTGTTGGTCCAGATGTTGCCGCCGAACTCATATAACAGACTGTCTCCTTCGACCTGGGGACTGACGCCCGTTCGAATATCTCCAGACTCCGCATCATCGAGGAAGGAAGAAAGCGGATTAATGTCTCCCCGTCCTCCCAGGTCGCCCGGCAGGTAGAAGGAGCTCATGAAGTCATTCGTCCCAGTATTGTCAGTACTGCTGTAGGCAATCTGGAAAATGATTTCCGAGCTTGCCTCATTGAAGTACGGAGTCCGCGGGCTGTCGGACAGCTCAAACTCCGACTGCTGGATAACGGACTGGGCACGCGAAGCGGCCTCATCCCAGCGTCCCTGATAGAGACTCACTTTCGCAAGCAAAGCATTCGCCACCGCCTGCCCAGCGCGCGTCCGGGACCCCTCAACCTCAAGCCGACTGATCGCATCCTCAAGGTCCGTGCGAATCTGCGAATATATTTCCCCAACAGATGCACGCGGCTTGTTGAACTCCGGCTCCGTCGTTTGCACGCCGGTAGTGGCAAGAATCACCCCCGGCTGATCATTCGACGCGCCAGGTTCGAACGGCTGAGCAAACCAGCGGACGAGGTTGAAGTAGGCGAGGGCCCGAATGAACTTCGCCTGTCCCACGAATTCGTCGACGCCCGCTTGACTGAGCCCATCAATCCCCGAGGCGTTGTCAATAATCAGATTGGCCCGGTTGATCACGTTGTAGTGATCGGCCCAGATGTTCAGAGTAGGCCCGTGGGTCGACGAGAGGTTAAAGGCTTGGGCTTGTTGCCAAGTGGTGAACGACCCGCTGAAGTTGGCTATATCGGCCGTGAAGTCCGCAGCCATCGTCGGAAATCCGCCGTAGACTCCGTTTGCCTGCAGGCCATCGTACGCCCCCACGAGGGCTCGCGAGGCTGCTGTACTATCCTCGAAGAGTTGGCCGATGGAGATGCTCTGCTCCGGCTGCTTGTTGATGGTCTGGTCACAGCCCATCAGGCCCAGGAGGCCAGTCACCACAAGAGCAGCGAGAAGTGGTTTGATCGTAGATTGGTAACCCATAATAATACGGTTCTATGATGATCTAAGGCAGGAGACACAGTTGAAGACAGGAAGGAGGGCCCCTCACTGGGGGCCCCTCCCAACTGTCGCAGATCCGTTCGGCCGGTTAGAATTGCACCTCAACTCCACCGGTGAAGGAACGAGCCTGCGGCGGCGTAAAGAAGAGCACGCCTCGATCCAGCGCACTTGTCGCACCGCCCGTGCTCCCTTCGGGATCGCCAATGCTGGTGTCCTTGAAGGTCAGGAGATTGGTTCCCTGGAAATAGAGGCGCAGGTCGTCCACACCGAAGGACTGCGTGAGGTCCTGCGGCAGCGTGTAGCCGAAGGTCACGTTCTGGAGACGGAGATAATCCCCGCTCTCGAGAAAGCGTGTCGACTCCCGCGTGCTGTTGTCCGCCGCGTCTCCGAAGACCGCCCGCGGCACATCCGTCTGGTCCCCGGGCTCCTGCCAGCGATCCAACGCGTCCTCGTGCAACCCAAAGTTCGCGTAGGTCATCAGGAAGCTCTTCGTATCGTTGTACACGCTGTATCCGGCCTTGAACGTCATTCGGGCTCGCAGATCGAAGCCCTTGTAATTCGCCGTGGTGGAGACCGATCCGTTCCAGTTCGGAAGGATCCCGCCCTGGATGCTTTCGGCGTCTCCAGAGGGACTACTGGTTGGCTGTCCATCCGTGCCGGTCCAGAGAGGCTTTCCGTTGTCCGGGTTCACCCCACGGTACTCCAGCATGTACCACGAGAGTTCTTCTCCCTCGATGGCACGCTGCGCACCACTGAGGATGGGCTCCCCACCCGGCAGGCTCTGAACTTCATTCTGCTTCCAGGTGGCCGTGAAGGTCGTCGTCCACTGGAAGTCTTCCGTCACGATGTTCTGCGTCTCGAGCTGTGCCTCAACTCCAGTGTTGAGCAGCTCCCCACGATTTCTCGTAACACTTCCAAAGCCGGAGTTAAAGGGCAACTGCTGATCCGTGATAAGATCGTTTGTCAGGCTTCGGAAATACGTGGTCGACAGGAAGATACGGTCGTTAAAGGCCCCGAAGTCAAGACCGGCCTCAATGCTTCGCGTCGACTCCCACTTGAGTTGCGGGTTTGCGAGCTGGGTCGCGGCAATGCCCGGTGCCCCTCCATAGTTATTTCCACCACCTGCCAGACCAAGCTGGGGGAAGAATCCACCAATGTCCCGGTTTCCAACCCACCCGATCGACCCGCGAAGTTTCAGGTTTGAAAGCCAGTCATACGACTGGAGAAAGTCCTCTTCTCCGACGCGATAGGCGAGGGACGCCGACCCGAAGTTCCCCCATTCGTTGTCCTCTCCAAAGCGCGACGACCCGTCCCGGCGGTAGCTACCCTCAATGGTGTATTTTCCATCGAGCGTATAGGTGGCACGGGTGAAGAAGGACGCGAGCCCATCTTTCCGAACCACCTCACCGAGGGTTGTCGTGGGGTCGGCCCCGGAGGACGGATTCCTGAACTGGTTCGACGGAAACTGGAGTGCGGCGGCAAGCACCTGGTTCCGGCGGGAATCTTCAAAGCTGGCCCCCGCAACGGCGTTGACGTCGTGACGGCCCGCAAACGTGTTGCTGTACGTCGCCGTCCCGCGGATGCTGTAGCGACGCTCATCCTCGTACACCTGCTCGCCGAACCCGCTCGGGGCCCCATCGGTGGTCCGACGGTCGTACCGAGTGAAGTCGTCAACGATAAGGGCGTCGATGCCCCCTTCCGCACGGAGCGTCAGGGACTCAAGCACATCTGCTTCCAAAAATGTCGTGGAGAGGATCCGCCAGTTGCGGATGTTCTTATCATTCACTTCCGCCTCCCCAATCGAGTTGGCGGCGATATTCCACGGGTTGTCGAAGTTGAACGACCCATCATCATTCCGGATCGGAACGATCGGCGGAATGAGTGCAGAAGAGGTCAGTACGCCCGAGACAAGATTGTCGGACGACGCCTGGAAGTTCTCCGTCCGTGTCACCGAGGTGTTTGTCCCAACTCGCAGCCAGTCAGTGGCATCTTGCGTGAGATTGACCCGACCGCTGAAGCGGTTGAACTGATTGCTCCGGACGAAGCTTTCGTCATTGGAGTACGTCCCACTAATGAAGTACTGGGTATCATCGTCGCCCCCACTGACCGAGACGTTGGCCTGCTGGGTGATGCCCGTCTGCTGGGCCTCCTCAAGCCAGGGATAGGTCGTGGCCGAGTCGGGGTATGCACTCGGCGTTCCGAGAACCCCCTCTTCGTAGGAGGTCCCAAGAGCCGACTCCACCTGCTCAAGGGGAAGGCCTCCATTCAGCTGCTTACAAAATAATCCGCCGACAGCCGCAATGTCGCAGGTCTCGTAGAATCCTTTAGTGGCATCCTGGTGAAGCTCCGACCACTCCTGGCCGTTCACAATCACGTCATCGAAGTCCGACGTGGACCGGACGCCTCCGAGCTGGTAGCTCGCAGAGACGGTCCGTCGCTGCGAGGTCCCCTGCTTCGTCTCAATCAGAACGACCCCATTCGCTGCGCGCGACCCATAAATGGAGGTCGCGGCGGCGCCCTTCAGCACCTCAATCGACTGGATGTCCTGCGAGTTAATCGTCGAGAGCGCGTTGGTTGCCTGGCCAAATCCGCCACCGGTGGACGCCGACGTCACAGGCGTACCGTCCACCACGTACAGCGGCTGGCTATCGCCGTTGAGCGACGACACCCCACGCACGGACACGCTAATCGCCTGCCCCGCGAGCCCCGATGTGTTGGTGACGGTAACACCCGAGGCGCCTGAGAGGAGCTCCTGCGGCGACCCAACCGACGCCACATCTTCAATCTCTTCGGCGGTGACGCTGGAGACGGTCCCGGTCAGCTCATCACGCTCACGCTCGCCGTATCCAATCTTGACGACCTCGTCAAGCTGGGTCGCCTCACGCTGAAGCTGAAAATTCGCGCGGACCGTACCGCCTTCGGGGACATTCACCGTACGCTGGACCTCCTGGTACCCGACGAACGAAACTTGAAGGGTTTGCTCCCCCGCCGGAACGCCCGAAATTTCGAATCGGCCTTGTGCGTTCGCTGCCGATCCCAGGTCCGCTCCTACCACCTGGACAGTGGCTCCCGGCAATGGATTCCCCGACGATGCTTCAGTGACTCTTCCGGACACCGTCCCCTGCTGGGCCCACGCAAGACTGGGCGCCAACAGGAGCGCAAGCCCCAAGGCAACCGTTGATAGCAATCTCCTCATGACTAAATCTCTGGACTGTAAATTGTAGAACGACGAATGGTGCTCCCTCTGTGAGCATCGACGAGAAAGGCACGCAACCCAAGAATCGACGAGCCCCGCCACAACGTCTCTGCCTGCGGTCTCTTCCGATTGTGCGAGCCTCGAGAGAATATAGTCGAAAGCTCACGTAAACCATAGATAAAGACGGGGTGCGCCTATGTCAACCCCGCTTTTGCGTCATCTGCTATGGGTGGTGTACTCCTTTGTGTAATGTGTCTTCTGCGTGCTTTACGTTACAGGGTCTTCTTTTTTTGGATCTGTCCGTCCGGGATCCAATATCGCTGAGGCGTCTGAGTTAATATCCCCGGTGACTGACGCCGCCCGGGCCCGAAGGCCCCACATTCTTTACATTCCCCCCCAAACAGCGTACGGTCCCTCCTCCGTACAAGCAATCCACGCTAACGTTATGGGCGGTCTCCCCGGCTCTCCCGCCTGTCCTACTCGATCCGACTGATCGTTGTCATGCCACTTTCCCCTGCGGGTCGTCGCGCCCTCGCCGCCGCCACGGACGCGGCCTCCCTACAGCAAGACGTGCCCCTCGCCCCCCTCACCACCTTCGGCGTGGGGGGCGCGGCCGACTGGTACGTGGCGGTGCAGTCCGCCGACGAGCTGGCACAAGTCCTCCGCGTCGTCCGCGAGCACGACCTTCCCGCGTTTTTGTTGGGCACGGGGGCAAACGTGATTGTGGGCGATCGCGGCGTGCGCGGGCTCGTCATTCACAATCAGGCCCGCCACACCCGCCTCGATTCGGACACGGGGCGCCTCTGGGCCGAAAGCGGTGCGATCGTCTATCCCGACCTCATCGAACAGGCCGTGTCCGCCGGCTTCTCGGGGCTGGAGCACTACGTCGGCATCCCGTCGACCGTGGGCGGTGCCCTCTGGCAAAACCTTCACTTCCTCTCCCCCCCGCCGGACCGGGAACGGACCGTATTTTGGGAGGAGATCGTCCACTCCGCCGATGTTTTCACTGAGGAAGGCGAGCGAAAGACCGTCGGCGTCGACTACTTCAATTTCGGGTACGACTACTCCATCCTCCACGACCGGGACGATGTGGTCCTCGCCACGACCTCTCAACTTGAACCCGGCGACCCGGATCGGATGCGAGAGATCATGGACGCCAACCTGCAGTGGCGGGCCGAGCGCCACCCGCCACTCGACACGGAGCCGAGCGTGGGGTCGATCTTCAAGAAGATTGAGGGCATCGGAGCCGGTCGCCTCATTGACGACTGTGGCCTGAAGGGCACCCGCATCGGAGGCGCGATGGTAACGCACCGCCACGCCAACATCTTTGTGAATGCGGGCGGCGCGACGGCGGCCGATCTTTGCGCACTCATCGAGCACGTCCGAGCGGTTGTCGAGCGCGAGACTGGCTACCGGCTGGAGACCGAAATCGACTTTGTGGGTGAGTTCGCCCCGCCTACCGACGCAGCCCCCACGCACATGTCGAAGGATCCGGATCTCGTTTCTGCTGAGGAGCGGGCGCGTGCCTCCTGAACACAGACCGCCTCCTGAGGACAGATGCGAGCATGTACACGCGGTCTGCCCTGTACTGCGGGTTGCGTATTTCGTATTGCGTATTTCGTGTCAGGGGGAACCCTCGAACGCCCTCGTCGTCAGCACCGTTGACCGGTGGAAAACAGGTGCTGGGTTCAAACTGCCTACCAATACGTACAACGCAATACGCAATGCTTCCCCCCCGCGACCTACGACTGACGGGGACGAATGACCTCGGCGAAGGCCTGTGCCTCCTCCTCCAGGTGCTCAGTGCCTTCCAACCCCTCCCGCCACTCGTCCGGAAAGGCGTCCCATCCGTGCAGCGCGCCCAGCAGGGCCCCCATCATGGCGCCGGTGGTATCGGCGTCCCCGCCCACGTTGATGCCGGAGAGCAGGGTGTTTTCGAACAGGTGGGGTCGGCGCGCCACCATGGCGCAGGCGAAGGGCCAGGCCTCCTCCGCCCGCACGCCGACGCCATCACATAGATCGCGCAAATCCAGGGGGAACCCGTCGAGGTTTCCCTCGAGGGTCCGCAGCCGGTCGGAGACCCGCGCCTCCGCGGCAAGGTGCTCCTCGGCCCAGGTCGTGGCCTCCCGGAGCGTCGCCCAAAACGCCGATCGGTCGAACGTATCGGGGGCCTGCCCGAGAACGAATCGGACCGCCGCCATCTGGCCCCAGCCGGCCACCAGCGCCACGGGGTGCCGGTGCGTCACCCCCAGCACGGCCCGAGCAACCTCAAAGGCCCGTGCCCGCGACACATTCGCGGCGGCCCACCACAGCCCGAGCGGGGCGGCCCGCATGGCGGCGCCATTGGTGGGCCGGTCCGCATTCCCCGAGTCGGCCGGGGACTTCCCGTCAGCCAACCGGTCAATTGCCGCGGTGGTGGTCTCGCCCCACCGCCGCGCCTCCGACCGAAGGGCCACATACTCCTCGGCCACGGCGGCGGGCCACGCCTCCGGATCCGCTGTCTGCGTCATGGCCCGGACCAGAGCAAAGGTCATCTGCGTGTCGTCGGTCCACTGCCCCGCGGAAAGGTCACCCCGCTGGTCGTCGTCGCGATACTCCTTAATGCCCAAATAGTAGGTCCGGACGTTCTGGTGACTGAGGCCTTCGACAGGCATGCCGAGGGCATCTCCGACGGCGGTGCCCAGGAGGGCGCCCACGATTCGATCCGAGGCGACGGTCATTGGAAAAACGGAAACGAGAAACGGACAGTGTGCGCTGCTAGCGAATCGACGGGCCAGTCGCTATGTTCGGACCGGCGCGCTCTTTTCACTGACACTCGGTTTTGCATGGACTGGCTCGCCGGAGCCTGGGCTGTCTTCCGGAACGACCTGCGCATTGAACTGCGCACCCGGTACGCCCTCAATGCCCTTCTTTTGTTTGCCCTGGGCGCCCTCCTGCTCATCCTCTTTGCCGTCGGCCCCCAGCCGATCCCGACGCGCGTCCAGTCGGCCTTCCTGTGGATGGTGATTCTGTTTGCCGCGGCGGTGGGGCTGGGGCGCTCCTTCGTCGCCGAGGAACGACAGGGCACCGCCCTGCTCCTTCGGCTCAATACGCGGCCCAGCATGGTGTTTGCCGGCAAGCTGCTGTTCAACCTTGTCCTGGTGGGCAGCCTCGGAGGAGTCTCGACCGGCGCCCTTCTGTTGCTGCTCGACGTGTCCGTGGCCCGGCCGGGACTTCTGGCGACGGCGCTGGGCATGGGCGTCCTGGGGCTTGCCGTCGCCACTACACTTCTGGGTGCCCTCGTGGCCCGGGCGGCCCGCCGCGGGGCCCTGCTTCCCGTGCTCCTGCTTCCCCTCCTCACCCCCCTCCTCGTCTCCAGCGTGAGCGCCACCCAAAAGGCGATTCAGGGGCTGCCCTGGACGGAGGCGCAGGACGAGCTGCTCACCCTGGTCGGCTTTGTAGGCGCGACCCTCTCGGCGGCCACCCTGCTCTTCGACTACGTGTGGGCGGACTGACCCCCGCTCGCCCGCGGCACGCCCGACTGGGGATTTGGAGCAAAATCAACGCCCCGCCGGAATCTCGTTGGCTCCTGTCGGTTCGAGTGTGTCCATCACCAATAAACTTCGTGGGTTTCGGCTCCACGCGATGGCTTCTTCTGTCCTCGGTTCTCCTACCGTGTACCGCTCGGTGCGGGCCCTCGTGGTCGCGCTCCTGTCGGGCGCACTCGTGGCCGGCTTCCTCGGCCAAATTCCCCAGCTCGACATCCTCGAGCAGTCGGCGCGCAACCTGTACTTCCACGTTCCCATGTGGTTTGCGCTGATGATGGGGACCGTGATTTCGGCGTATCACTCGTTCCGCTACCTCCAGTCCGGCGATCGGCTGCGCGACATTCGCGCCCGCGAGGCCGCCTGGCTCGCCCTCCTCTTCGGCCTGCTCGGGATCGTGACGGGCATGGTGTGGGCCCGCTTCACGTGGTACGTGGGCTCCGGCAAGTGGTGGAACTTTGACCCGAAGCAGTCCATGGCGGCGGTGCTGCTCCTCATTTACGGCGGCTACTTTGTGCTGCGCGACAGCGTGGAGGACCCCGACACCCGCGGGCGGGTCGCGGCGGTCTACAACCTGTTTGCCGTGGTCACCATGCCCTTCCTCCTGTACATCCTCCCACGCCAGCTCCCGAGCCTCCACCCCGGCGGGGAGGGCAGCCCGGCCTTCACGCAGACGGACCTCGCGCCGGCGATGCGGTGGGTCTTTTACCCGTCGGTCCTCGGCTTCCTCGGCCTGTTCTGGGTGCTGTACACGCAGCGCGTGCGGCTGTCCTGGATTCGCAAGCGGCTGCGGCGCGAGCCGGAGCTGT
Organism: Salinivenus iranica; assembly: GCA_002894665.1. Lineage (GTDB taxonomy): Bacteria > Bacteroidota > Rhodothermia > Rhodothermales > Salinibacteraceae > Salinibacter > Salinibacter iranicus. The sequence continues at coordinate 29,908 of NCRB01000018.1, read as the reverse complement.
AGCCCGTCCCCCTCGTGCCTCCTTCGACCTTTTTTCCGAGCACGATGACCCTCCACCCGCTTTCCTCGTCGGACGCCGCGCCGTCGCTGCGCCCCCAGCAGGCCCGCCCCGACACAGCGGCGGCCTACGACAGCACCTGGACCGAACAGTCGGACGCTCGTCCCCCCGAGGGCCTGGAACGCGTGATGCTGCCCGACGGCAAAATTTACGTCGTCCTCGCCGTGGTGCTCATCATCTGGATCGGGGTGGTGACGATGCTTTTCCGAACGGATCGTCGCATCGACGCACTGGAACGGCGCCTTGACCAGGACATTCCAGAAGACCCGGCGTAACTCTCCCAGTACTGAGCCGCTTCTCCTCTCCCTCCCATGAAGAACAAAACCCTCGTCGGCCTCGTGGCCATGATCGGCTTTGCCGGGCTGCTGCTCTTCAACTTCGGCAGCCAGGTGGGCGGCTACATGAATTTTGAACAGGCGTCCGAGAGCGGGGCGCGGGCCCACGTGGTGGGCACCTGGGTGGAGGACCGCCCCACCCGCTACGACCGCACGGAAAACGTCTTCACGTTCTACATGCGCGACGAATCGGGCACGGTGCGCAAGGTGCGGTACAAAAACCCGAAGCCCGCAAACTTTGAGGAGGCCGAGCAGGTGGTCGTGGAGGGAACGGCGGGCACCCAGTCGTTCGAGGCGGAAAGCATCCTCGTGAAGTGCCCGTCGAAATACAACGAGGCCAAGGGGCTCCAACAACAGACGGCCGACGCTTCGTCGTAAATGACCCTCTCGTGCCCGGCTCCCCGGGCGATCGGTCGTCTCGGGGGGCTTCTTCTGCTTTCGGTTGTCCTTTTTGCCTGTTCGTCGTCGTCCGTGAAGCGATCCGCCCCGTCCGACTCGCCTCTCCCCCCGTGTCCCGACTCTCCCAATTGTGAGCGGACGGCCCGCCCCTACCCGGTGGACGCCCCCACCCTCTTCGCGGCGGCCCAGCGGGCCCTGGACGCGCTCGGCCCCGTCGAGCTTCAGGTGCAGCCGGAGGCCCGGCGCGCCGCGGCGGTGTACCGCGTGGCGTTTGTGTTCAAGGACGACGTGGACGTGGCGGTAGAGTCGACGGACGACGAAAGCACCCTGCACGTGCGCAGCGCCAGTCGGGTCGGGCACAGCGACCTGGGCGTGAATCGCCGGCGGGTCGACCGGTTTTTCCGCGCCGTAGACGAGGCCCTCGACGCCCGGTCGGACTAGAGGTAGAGCGTCGTGGCGATGAAGAAGTAGATCGCCAGGCCCAGGATGTCGTTGAGCGTGGTAACGAAGGGCCCCATGGCACTGGCCGGGTCGATGCCCAGCCACGTGAGCAGGAACGGGATGAGGGCGCCATTGGTGGTCGCCACCAGGCTCACGCACAGCATCGTGAGGCCGAGCGTGGACACGAGCATGCCCACGTTGCCCATGCCCAGCGCGGCGACGGTGGCGCAGAGGAGGGCGGCCACCACCAGCCCGTTCAGGAACGCCACGGCAATCTCCTTTCCAATCCGGACGAAGGCATCGGTCACCCACAACTCGCCGGAGCCCAGTCCCTGCACCGCGATCGCGGCGCTCTGCACCGCCGCGTTGCCCCCCATGGCCGTCACGATCGGGATGAAGGTGGCGAGGACCACGGCCTGCTCCAGCGTGGCTTCGAAGGCCCCGATGACGGTGCCCGAGAGCCCCGACCCGACGAGCCCGACGATGAGCCAGGGCAGTCGCCCCCGACTCACGTTCACCACTGTGTCGGCCGTCTCCTCGTCCCCGGTGAGGCCGCTCATCAACTGCATGTCCTCTTCGGCCTCGTCCCGAATCACGTCCACCACGTCGTCGATCGTGATGCGCCCCATCATGCGCCCCGCGTCGTCGACGACGGGGAGCGACACCAGGTCGTAACGCTGCACGAGCTGTCCCACCTCCTCCTGGTCCACCGCGAGGGACACCGATACGAAGTCGGTCTCCATGATGTCGCGCACCGGCACGGTGGCCGAGGACAGGAGCAGCTGCTTGAGCGACACCACGCCGACCAGCACCCCGTCGTCGTCCACCACGTAGGCGGTGTAGATCTCGTCGATGTCGTCGGCGTAGCGGCGGACCGCGTCGGTGGCTTCCTGGAGGGTGGCGTCCGGGGCGATGGCCACATACTCCCGCGCCATGAGGCCCCCGGCGGTCTCCTCGCCGTACTCCAGGAGCTCGGCGAGGTCGGCCGTGTCCTCCAGGTCCGGAAGCACCTGCAGGGCCACCTCGTCGGGGAGGTCCGCCAGCACGTCCACGGCGTCGTCCGTGTCGAGGGCGTCGAGCAGGGCCGTGAGCATGGCCTCGGGCAGCCCCTTGAGGAGCGCATTCCGGAGCACATCGTCGATCTCCGCCAGGGTCTCGCTCGCCTGAACGGGCGGAAGCCACTGAAAGAGACGGTGGGCCTTCTCGGTCGGCAGGCGGCGCAGGATCAGCGCCACGTCGGCCGGGTGCAGGTCGGCCATCAGGTTGAGCACCATGCCGCGCTGTCCCTCCGCCAGGAGGGTGATGATGTCATCGACGACGGACTCATCCAGCTCCAGGGCCCCGCCCGGCCGACGTTCGGGGGGCACGGGCGGGGGACGAGGAGACTCAGCAGACGACTCCGGCATGCGTACGCGGGACGCAGTGAAACGGGCGGCGAACAGGGGGCAGACGGTGCCCTCCGCGTGTTCGCTACGAAGGGTCGACCGGCTCGGTTCGGGCGTTGAGGTGTCGGGCAACCTCAGCGAAGTTCTCCGGGGTGAGCGCCTCGGCGCGCTTGCGGTTCCAGTCGTGCGGCAGATCCACGCCCTGGTCTTTCACCCAGGCGCTCAGGCTGTTGCGCAGCATCTTGCGTCGTTGCCCAAAGGCCGCCCGCACGTAGGGCCGCACGTCGTCGAGGGTCAGGTCGGCGGGCGCCGCCTCCTCCCCGAACGTGACCCGCACCACGGCGCTGGACACATCGGGCTGCGGCGAAAACACCTGCGGGGGCACCGAGAACGCCAGCGTGGGCGCCGCGAAGAGCTGAAGAAGCACGCTCAGCACCCCGTAGCCCTTGGTTCGCGGCTCGGCCACCAGCCGCTCCGCCACGGCCTCCTGCATGGTCAGCACCGCCTCCGCGACGTGCGCCCGGTTCTCAAGTAGGGCAAAAAGGATTTCCGTCGTCAGGTGATACGGCGTGTTGCTGATGACATGGACCGGCCCGCCCGTGTCGGTCGCGAGGGCGGCCCAGTCGACGGTGCGCACGTCCGTCGCCCGCACGTCGAGCCCCGGATGCTTCTGCCGGAGGACCTCGACGGCCCGCTCATCAATCTCGATGGCCGTCAGGCACTCGTATCGCTCGGCCAACAGGCCGGTGAGCTCGCCCGTCCCCGCCCCCACCTCCACGACGTGCGCATCGGTCGGCGCCTGCAGGGTGCGCACAATCTTTTCGGCCATGTTCGGGTCCTGCAGAAAGTTCTGGCCGAGGCTTTGCTTGGGGCGAAACGGGACGCGTCCGGGCATCGGGGTCGGAAGGTTGATGGTTGGAAAGCTGAAGGTGTACCACGCGTCCTCCCCCTCAACGTTCAACATGCCAACCGTCAACGCATCAACGCACGTGCTTGCGGCGGTTTCGGACGTAGTCCTCAAAGAGGAATGAGCCGAGGTCGTCGAGCTGGGCGTAGTAGGCGCGGCCCCGGTTGGCCTCCGTTAGCTTGCGGACGAAGTTCTGAAGGCCCGGATCGCGCGCAATCATGAAGGTCGTGATCGTGATGTCCTGCCGCCGGCACACCACCGCCTCGTCGAGCACCTTGTTCACGATCTTCCGGTCGAGCCCGTAGGCGTTGCGGTACATCTGCCCGTTTTCGATGTGGCAGCTGGGCTTGCCGTCCGTGATCATGAAGATTTGCTTGTTGCGGTTGTTGCGGCGGTGCAGGATGTTGCGCGCCCGCTGCAGTCCCGCTCGGGTGTTGGTGTGGTAGGGGCCGACGTCGAGGTACGGCAGGTCCTCCACCTCAATCTCCCACGCATCGTTGCCGAAGGCCACGATGTCGAGCGTGTCCTTCGGGTACTTCGTCATGATCAGCTCCGACAGGCCCATCGCCACGCGGCGGGCGGGGGTGATCCGGTCCTCGCCGTAGAGCACCATGGAGTGGGAGAGGTCCACCATGAGCACGGTCGCCATGGTGGCGCGGTGGTCCGTCTCGTGGACCTGGAAGTCGTCCTCGGAGAGGTGCCAGTCGTCGCCCACCCCGCTGCGTCGGAACGAGTTGGAGAGGGTGCCGGTCATGTCGAGCTGCGACACGTCGTCCCCGAACTGCCAGTCCCGCGTTTCGGGCCGGCGCTCGTTGTTTTTCCCCTTGTACGGGGTGCGGTGGTCGCCGTCGCCGTGCTTGCGCAGCTCCCCGAAGATCTCTTCCAGGGCCGACTGCCGGAGCGACCGCTCGGCCTGGGCCGTGATCTGCATCTGGCCCGTCTCCTCGTCCTCTTCCAGGTACCCGCGCTTTTTCAGCTCCTCGATAAAGTCGTCGAGGTCCTCGTCGTGGCCGGCGGTGAGGTCGTGCTGCTCATCGAGCTGGCGGAGCCAGTCGAGCGCCTCCTCCGCGTCGCCGGCCGCGTACTCCAGCAGTTTCTCGAAGAGGTCCATGAGCTCTTCGAAGAGCGGCTTTTGGCTGCCGTGGCGGGCAGGGTCCCAATCGAGATACCGAAGTCGCATGGCGCACCCAACCAGTAGGAATGATAACAACGGAAAAAAGCGTACGCCGCGCCGCGCAGCTTTGTTTGACGAATCCTCGCCCGCAGTCGTCCCGGTCGCGTTACGAATACGGCTCGTCGAGGTACTGCTCTGCCTGGTCGTGCGCCCCCACCGGATCGTCCAGCTCCAGGACGTGGCGATAGTGTTTGACGGCCAGCTCCCGGCGATCCATCGCGTCGTAGGTCATCCCCTGGTACAGGAGCGCCAGAATGCGGTAGCGATTGTCTTCGACGTCGCGGTCGGTAAGCCGCTGAACCTCCGTGAAATAGGCGAGCGCCTGCTCGTAGTCGTCCCGATACAGTCGATCGCGGCCCAGGTAGTAGCGGGCAATCTCTTCCATGTGCGTGTTGTAGCCCGCCGCCCCGGCGGCGCAGCGCTCAACGACGGACGAAAACACCTGACGGGCCTCTCCCCATCGGCCCCAGCGCGCATACACCCGCCCCTCAAACGTGTGGAAGTAGGGGTTTTTCGGGTGTCGCTCACGGAGACGCTGAACGTAGTGGCGGCTTTTCTGATAGTCCTCCTCGTAGAGGTAGTAGATCTGCGTGAGGTAGTAAATCGCCTCCGTCTGCACGTACCGGCCCTCCTCCGCGGTCCGCCGGAGTAGACGCAGCCCGCGCTCCTTGTTTCCATCCGGCAGCATCCAGGTAAACGTCTTGGTGACCGGGTATTCCTCTTCCAGGATGGCGGCGTAGTAGTCGTAAAGCCCTTTTCCAAACACGTAGTCGCCCGCGCTGTCGGACGGCGCTGCCTCGGCCACGGAGCGTGCATGCTTGATGGCCGTGCGGCCGTTGCGCAGGGCCTTCCACCAGTTGCTCCGGTTCGACGCCAGACGCGCCTTGAACCCGTGGGCGGCGGCCTTGAAGAGCTGGGCGTCAAAGTGATCGGGGTCCTCGTCGAGCAGCTCGTCGCACCGGTCGATCACCGCGTTCATCTTCTCAAAGAACGCCTCGTCGTGTGCGGTGTCCGTCAGATCCAGCATGATGGTCCACCACAGGTTGAGCCCCTGCAGAAAAGGACCCACTGGATGCTCCGGATAGCGCCGGTCGATCTCCTGAAAGATCGCCCGCGCCTCCTCGGACTGCATGTTGTAGAGAAGATCGAGCCCCTTCTTGCCTTCCTCCCGGACGAAGGGCTCCCCAAGGACCGAGGTGGACCGCCCGGCCCCGTCCGCCGCCGTCTGCGCGTAGGCCTCCGCGGGCGCGACCACTGCAACCAGCAGCAGGACCAGTCCGGTCGTCCACCGGCGCATCATTGTTGCCACCTGCGATTCCGAACAGCACATCGGACCCGGCAAACCTTGCGCCGCGAGGGGCTGTTCCCTTGCCGCGACGGCCTCATCCCGGGTCGCCGCTCTTTAACCCACCCAAGCTCTTCTCTGCCAGCAAGTTGACATCGTAGGTCCGCACGCGACCGTTCTGCTCACGGTGGCGCCGGCGGGCAATCTCGATGAGTCGCTCCATCAGCTCGTCGAACGGGACACCGGACGGCTCCCACAGGTAGAACGAGAACGAACCGGGGATGGTGTTGATCTCGTTGAAATAGAGATCGCCCGTCGACTCGTCAATCATGAAGTCGATGCGGACCACCCCGGCACATTCGAAGAGGCGGAAGAGCCGCACCGCGAGGTTTTGAATGCGCTCCGTCCGCTCGTCGGAAAGGTCCGCCGGCACGATGCGGTCGAGAGAGGCCATGCCGCCCGGCGCCTCCGCTCCGGGTTTGCTCCCCCCGCTGCGCTCCTTCGTGCCGCCGTCGCGCATGTACTTGTCCTGAAAGCTAAGCAGCTCCTCTTCGTCCGACGGAACGGGCTCCTCTAGGACGCTGGGTGTTGCCTCGTGGGCGTCCCCGAGGACCGAGCAGTTGATCTCGCGGAGCGCCTCGACGGCCCGCTCCACCACAATCTTGTCGTCGTAGCGGAAGGCCTCCTCGATGGCCGCGTCGAGCGCGGCACGGTCGTCCGCCCGGGCAATGCCGATGGAGGACCCACAGCGCGCCGGTTTCACCACCATGGGATACCCGATCGCGTCCTCGCAGCGGTCCAGCCCGTCCTCCTCCCGACCGGCCCACTCCCGCTCGCGGATCGAGACGAAGTCGACCACCGGAATCCCGGCGTCGCGGCACAGGCGCTTCGACATCACCTTGTCCATGCCGAGGGCCGAGCCGAAGACGCCGGTGCTGGTGTAGGGCACGTTGAACGTTTCGCAGAGGCCCTGCAGGCCGCCGTCCTCTCCGGCCCCTCCGTGCAACCCCAGCAGCATAACGTCCACCGGGAGGCGACGAGGCGGACGCGTAAGCCGCTGCAGCGCCCCCGCCGCGCGGTCCTCCACCACCTCCAGCCGACCGTGCGGCGTGGGCGCCAGCGCCACCGGCATCGCCTCCTCCAGCAAGGCCTCGAGCTCCTGGTAGCGCTCCACGTCCAGCAACGACTCGCCCGTGTACCACCGCCCGTCCTTCGCGATGTAGAGGGGCACCGGCCGGAAGCGGTCGCGGTCGAGGGCCGCGGCCGCCTGCAGCGCAGAAATGATCGAGACCTCGTGCTCGGGGGCAACGCCTCCAAGTGCAATCCCAACGTTCAATCGATCGGTCGACACAGAGACCTCTGTTCTATTCGGCACAGACGAACCTTCCCCCTATTATCTCGCCGACGGCCCGCTCGAACCGGACCCGGCGCTGCGCTCCACCAAATGGGTGTCCACGAAGTCGGTGAGTGCGCGGAACAGGTGGAGCCGCGTCGTCCCCCCCGCAATGCTGTGGTCTTTCTTCGGATACATCATGAACGAAAACTGCTTCCCGGCCGCCTGCAGCTTGTCGATCATCTGGACGCTGTTCTGAAAGTGCACATTGTCGTCGAAGTCCCCGTGGGCGAGGAAGAGCGATTGGTCGGGGCGCAGGCTATCGGCGTAGGCCTGCGGGGCGCCGTTCGTATAGCCGTCCTCGTTCTGCTGCGGGGTGGACATGTAGCGCTCCGTATAGATGGTATCGTAGAGCCGCCAGTCGGTGACGGGCGCCACCGAGAGGCCAACATCGAAGGTCGACGGCCCCTCGCCCTTGAGCATGGAGAGCAGGGTCATGTATCCCCCGTAGCTCCAGCCCCAAATGCCAATGCGCTCGTCATCTACCCAGCTGGAATCGCTGAGGGCCTGGGCGGCGTGCACCTGATCGGCCGCCTCGGGCTGCCCCAGGCGCTGGTACGGCACGTCCTGAAAGGCCTTCCCCCGGCCGCCGGTGCCCCGATTGTCCACGCTCACCACGACCACGTCGTGCGCCCGGGCCAGGTACTTGTGCCAGAGCATTCGGCTGCCGCCCCACCGGTCCATAACGGTCTGGACGCCGGGCCCGCCGTACACGTACATCAGCACCGGGTACTGCTGGGACGGGTCGAAGTCCGTCGGCTTCACGACGTAGGCGTTGAGCGGGGTGCCGTCGGCGGCCGGGAGCGTCGTGAACGTGGCCTCGGGCAGGTTCAGGCGGTCGAGGCGCTGCTTCAGCGCATCGTTGTCCTCCAGCGTCGTCAGCCGGTCGCCGTCGGCCGCGTGCAGCGTCCAGGTCGGCGGCACGTCGGGGCGCGAGTACGTGTCGATGTAGTACGACCGGTCCGCCGACAGATTGACGCTGTGCGAGCCGGACCGCTCGGTGATCTTCTCCGGCGTCATGGCCGTCTCGTGCTCGGACAGCGACAGGCCGGCGCGGTACAGGTGGCGCTGCGTGGACGTGTCCCGGGTGGCGGTGAAATACGCCGTGAGGGTCCCCTCGTCGACGCCGTGGAACGACGTGACCTCCCAGTTCCCGTCGGTCACCGGGCCCAGGTGTGTCCCATCCGTCCGGTAGAGGTGGGCGTGGTTGTAGCCCGTACGCTCGGTCAGGAAGACGAAGTGATCGCTCTCGTCGAGAAACGCAATCTTGTCGTCGGTGATGTCGATGTAGGTGTCGTTTTCCTCCTGCATCACCTCCCGCACCGTCCCCGACTGCGGGTCGCCGTAGAGCAAGTCGAGCTGATTCTGCCCCCGGTTCATTCGAAAGAGCCACACGCGGTGACGCCCGTCAATCTCGGGCGTCCAGCCCATGCGGGCCAGGTACTCGTGCGGGTCTGTGATCTCCTCCTCGTGGGAGAGCGACGGGTCCCAGGTGCCCGTGTCGAAGTACTGGATGGCCTGCGGCTGGCCGGCCCGCGTCGTATCCACATCGGCCAGGGTGACCACCCCAACCTTGATGTCGCTGTTGACCTCCCCCGCTTTCGGGTACCGAAACCGCTTGTATTCCGGGTAGCGCGTGGTGTAGTCGGTAAGCGCAAACGAGCGGGTGTCCGACTCGTCGAGCTTGAAGAACGCGATGTGGTCTCCGTCCGGACTCCACTTCCACCCGTCGCGCAGGCCGAATTCTTCCTCGTACACCCAGTCGAACGTGCCGTTGATAATTGTGCCGTCCGCGCCGTCCGTCGTCAGCGCAGTCTCGGTTCCGGTCTCCAGGTCCACCGCGAACAGGTTGCGCTCCCGCACGAAGCCCACCCTCGTAGCCGACGGGTTGAACTTGGCGAACATCTGGTAGCCGTCGTCGCGATCGGCCACGGGGGTCAGGGTCTGCTCCGACCGGTCGTAGACGTAATAAAACCCCTTGGTGTTGGCGCGCCACACCTGCTTCGAGTCCGTATAGATGAGCACCTTCTCCCGCTCGGGCCCGAACTCGTAGTCTTCGATCGGCACCACCCGATCGACGTCCTCCGCGTACAGATTCGTGCCGTCCACGAGGCGCGTCTCCTCGTCGGTCTCCAGGTTGTACCGCATCAGGTGGGTGGCCTCGCCCGTGTCGGCCGGCTGGATGTAGGTGATGACGGGGCCTTCCTCCGCCCAGCGTCCCCCTTCAAAAGCGTCCGGCGAGAAGGTGGAAGAGGCGTGGATGGCCTCCAGGGAGAAGCTCAGCGAATCCGCCGGCTGGGCGTGCGTCCCCGGAACCGATCCAAACAAGAAGGCGAGGGCCGTGAGGGCATAGACGAAGCGTCGAACCATAGGAGGGCGTCACGTTGTGGAGATCTGGCGCGGCCCAACCTCGGCCGTACTGCGCAACATACCCGCCGCTCCCCCTCCTTCGCAAGACCCCGGGCCGCATTTCCTCTGGCGCATCCGCCCCCTCGGATTGGAACCATTACAGAGACGCAATCTATGAACCGGTTGCGTATTTAAATCTCCACCTTAGACGCCCCGTGGCTGCCCCCGACACCTCCCCACATCCCGATCGGCTCATGCCGGTGACGGCATCCGTTGATCTTGGGGCCCTCCGGCACAACGTGCGGACGCTTCAGAAGTGCGCGGCGGACGCCGATGTGATGGCGGTGCTCAAAGCCGATGCGTACGGGCACGGGGCCGTCCCCGTCGCCCGCACGCTGGCGGACGAGGGAGTTCGCCACTTTGCCGTCGCTCGCCCAGACGAGGGGGTGCACCTCCGGGAGGCCGGCCTGTCGGGTCGCATCCTCGTCCTCGGCGCCCCCTTCCCGAACCACCTGTCCGTGTACACGCGCCATGACCTGGACGTGACCGTCTCGTCGGCCGACGCAGCCGAGGCCGTCCGAACCCACGGGACGTCGGCCCACCCCTTGCGGGCCCACGTGAAGATCGACACCGGCATGGGCCGCCTCGGCCTCGCCCCCGCCGACGCCCCGGAGGTGATCCATCGCCTGGCCGCGGCGGACGGCGTCGTCCTGGCCGGGGTCTGGACCCACTTCGCCACCGCCGACGCCCCCGACAGCTCCTTCCCCCAGACCCAGCTGGATCGGTTTGAGGCCCTACTGGACCGCCTCGACGCCACGCCCGAATGTATCCACACGGCCAACACCGGCGCGCTCCTCACCGTCGGCCCCCGGGCCCGTGACTTCCCGCGCCCCCTGGTGCGCACCGGCATCTCGCTGTACGGCCTCGCGGCCCGGCCCGCCCTGGCGTCCCGGCTTCCTCTTCGACCGATCATGCAGCTGCGGGCCCGCGTCACCCACCTGAAAACCGTCGCGCCCGGAACGCCCATTTCCTACGGCGCCACGTGGCGCGCCTCCGAACCGTCCCGCATCGCCACGCTGGGCGTCGGCTACGGCGACGGCTACCCGCGCCTGGCCTCGGGACGGGCCGTGGTCCGCATCGCCGGCGAGAAGCGACCGGTCGTGGGCACCATTTGCATGGACATGTGCATGGTCAATCTGGGGCCTCCGGATCGCCCGCCCGCCACAGACGTATCGGTGGGAGATGAAGCCCTCCTTTTTGGCCCCGAAGGACCGACGATGCACGACGTGGCCGACTGGGCCGAGACGATTCCGTACGAAATTTGTTGTGACCTGTCGTCCCGGGTCCCTCGGACCTATACCGATACAGAACCAAAGGCTCCCCCGACGCCACACTCGACCACCGAAGCGCCCCCTGCACCCTGATTTCCACAAGATCGTTACGTATTCGGACGTTTAATTAATGGCGGAGGTGCGTGCTGTCGTCTTCTTTGATAGCCGTGCCCTTTGGGCGCCGTCGCGGCTCCTGCCTTCCGTTCGTTCTTTGCGTTGCCTTTTTTCATTTACCATCCCATTGACTCATGCCGATTACTGCCGATCCCGGTGACATCGACATCCTCGTCGTCGACGACGAGAAAGACGTTGTCGAGGTCGTCGGTCACTTCCTCGAAGAAGAAGGATACACCGTCCACACCGCCCACGACGGCGAAGGAGCCCTGGAGACCGCGTCGAGCGACATTGACCTGATTGTTCTTGACATCATGCTTCCGGGAGTCGACGGATACGAGGTGTGTCGAAAGCTCCGCTCGCGCGTCGAGACGGAGAACATTCCCATCGTCTTCCTTAGTGCGAAGACCGAGGAGGAAGACCAGATCGAGGGCCTCATGCTGGGGGGAGACGACTACCTTACGAAGCCGGTGTCCCCGCAGGTGCTCGTGGCCCACGTCAAGGCCGTTCTGCGACGCTCCGGCGTCGAGGAAAGCAGCATCCTGGAAGTGGACGGCCTCAAGATTTACGAGGACGAGTACCGCGCCGAGCTCGAGGGCGAGGACCTCGGCCTCACGCTCACGGAGTTCGAGCTTCTCCGCTACCTGGTGCGGCACCCGCGCAAGGCGTTCACGCGGCAGCAGCTTCTCGAAACCATCTGGAAGGATGCGATGATGGTCACCGAGCGGACCGTCGACGCCCACATCAAAAACCTGCGCGAGAAGCTCGGGGACTTTGCCGAGCACATCCAGACGGTTCGGGGCGTGGGCTACCGGTTCGTCCGCGAAGAAGAATCCGCCGAGGCCTAGCCGGTGCCTTCAACACCCGCGCCGGGGGACGCGCGGTGAACTGGTTCGTCCTTGGCCCGCGCCCCGGGCCCTTGCTTCGTTCGCGCGCTCCCTCCTTCTGGGTTCTGCTGAGTGGTAATGTCGGTCTTTCGTTCGGTCCGCGACGCGCTACTCCCCGACCGAGCCTCCACACAAACGTGGATGGTGCTGACGTTTTCGTTGTTCGTGGGCCTTGCGGTACTGGGAGTGGCGCTGTACGCCCTCCTGGTGCTTCGGGGGGAAATGCGGACGGCCATGCAGCAGACCCTCCACGATCAGGCCGAGCGGATCGTGGAGCAGGTGGAACAGGCTCCCAGCCCCGGACGACACGCGAGCATCGTCCAACACCTGACCGAACTGACGGACCTGCGGGTGGCCGTCACGACCCGCGACACCACCTACACGACCGCCAGCCTGTCGGCGCCGGACTCGCTGCTGTCGTTGGCCAATCGGTCCGACGCCTCGAACCAGGCTCAGTTTTCGAGCTACCGAAATGCGCAGGGGGCCCTCGTCTTCCTGGCGGGCCTCTCCCGTCCGGCCGCCGATCTGACGGTCCAGGTTGAGCAGCCCGCCCCCCCGCTCTACCACCTCGTCCAGCGCTCGCAGGTGGTGCTCATCCTGGGGATGGTGCTCGCCTTTATCCTCGCCGTCCTCGGCAGCTTCGTCGCCGCCTATCAGGTCACCACCCCCCTCCGGCGCATCCGCGAGACCGCTCAGCGCGTGGCCGAAGGGCAATTTGCCGGTCGCGTGCGCCTCAATTCGCGCGCCGCCGAATTCCAGGACCTCGCCGGAAGCCTGAACCGCGCCGGCGCCACGCTCCGCGAAAAGATTGAGGAGTTGGAGCGCCTCACCCAGCTGCAGAGCGAGTTTATCGGCAATGTCTCCCACGAGGTCCGCAACCCCATCTTCTCCATCAGCGGCTACCTCGAAGCCCTCGGCACGCCCGGCCTCAGCGACAGCCAGCGCAAGACCTACGCCGAAAAGGCCCTCACCAACCTGGAGCGGCTCCAGAATCTCTTCAACGACCTGATTGACATCGCCCGTCTGGAGTACCGGAAGGACCTCATCAACCGGTCGGCCTTCGATCTGAAGGACCTGGTGAACGAGGTCACGGAGATGCTGCGGCCCAAGGCGGACGAAAAGGGGCTCGACCTCCAGGCCGACGTGCCCCGGTTCTACGTCAGCGCCGACCGGTCGCGCATCCGGCAGGTGCTGCGCAACCTCATCGAAAACGCCATCGCCTACACCCCGGAGGGATCGGTGCGGTGCCGCGTGCAGCGCCGGGCGGACAAAGTGCGCATCCACGTCGTCGATACCGGGCAGGGCATCGACGAGGACCACCTGGACCGCATCTTCGATCGATTCTACCGCGTGGACGAGGACCGGGCGCGCGACAGCGGCGGCACGGGCCTCGGCCTCAGCATTGTGAAGCAAATCCTTCAGGCCCACGACGAAGACATCCACGTGGAAAGCACAAAGGGGCGCGGGACCCGCTTCTGGTTCGAACTGCCCTATGCCTCGGAATCAGACGGGGTGCAGTCATCGTAACGTCTTTCCTGCGTCCCAGATGCCCTGGGATTCTCCGCGGATAATTCGCCCACGCGCCCCCGCGAGGCCCGTCCTCCATCTTTTGCTTGAGGGGTCTGTTGCCTATGTTGATGGCTGAATACCGGCTGCTTCGTTTCAGCCCCGGGCCGTGGGTCGCCCCCCTCCCGGAAGCGCTTCGATGTGACCCTCTCGCCCCGTGCGAGACCCGATCGAGGCCATTGTCCTCTCGGTTGGCTTTTTCTAACCCTCCCTTCTGAACATGGCGGATACGACCTCCTCTCCCGATTCCCCCGACGCGGACGCGCCTAACGCCCCCGACCCGGAGATGCCAGAGGCGGACGCCCCCGAGCCCGACCCGGACACGGCGGAGGCTGCCCCCGACGACCTGCCGGTGGACCAGCTGATGCACGGGGACGGGCACGCCGCCATTCCCGAGATTCCGTCGATCGAGTCGGACGGGTCGCTCGATATCGAGCGCCTGGGCCCCGACGACTTCGACCCCGACGAGCTGCGGCAGCGGCTGCGCACGATGATGCTGTCGCGCCGCCTCGACGAAAAAATGCTGACTCTCCTCAAGCAGGGCAAGGGACACTTTCACATTGGCTGCGCGGGCCACGAGGCCGCCCAGTCCGCCATCAGTCGCTATGCGCGGCCCGGCGAAGGGCCGGGGCACGACTGGTTCTGCTTCTACTATCGCGACCTGTGCATGGCCCTGTCCCTGGGCATGACCCCGCGGGAGGCCCTGCTGGCCCATCTCGCCAAGGCCGACGACCCCAACTCCGGCGGGCGCCAGATGCCGGAGCACTTCGGCCTCAAGCACCTGAACGTGATGACGACCGCCTCGTCGGTGGGGGCGCAGTTTAATCCCGGCGTCGGGTTTGCCTTCTCGGTCCAGCAGCGCGGCGAGGACAACTTCGTGTACGTCTCCTGCGGCGAGGGCGCCACCTCGCAGGGCGACTTCCACGAGGCCCTCAACTGGGCCGCCCGCGAGCAGGCCCCCGCCCTCTTCTTCGTCCAGGACAACAAGTACGCCATCAGCGTGCCGATTGAGGAGCAGACCGCCGGCGGCACGCCGTACAAGCTGGCCGCCGGCTACGAGGGCCTGAGCCGGGCCCGGGTCGACGGCACGGACTTCTTTGCGAGCGCCTCGGTGGCGAAGGCGGCCATCGAGCACATTCGGGCGGGCCAGGGCCCGGTGTGCCTCGTGGGCGACGTCGTGCGCCTCCTTCCGCACTCCTCCTCCGACGACCACAGCAAGTACCGCCCGCCGGAGGAGCTGGAAGCCGACCGCAGGATCGACCCGATCGCCCGGCTGGAGGCCCACCTCCTCGAGGCCGACATCGTCACGGAGGACGAGGTGGAGGCCATGCAGGAGGAGGTCCACACGGAGGTCGACGAGGCCGCCGAATGGGCCAAGAAGCAGGACGACCCGACCCCCGACACCGCAACCCAGCACGTCTTCTTCGAGGGCGACCTCGACATCGACTACAACTCGGAGGACGACCTCGACCCGGACGCCGAGCCGATGGTGATGGTGGACGCCATCAACCGCACGCTGAAGGAAGAAATGGCGCGCGACGAGTCGATCATTGTGTACGGCGAAGATGTGGCGGGCAACAAGGGCGGCGTCTTTACCGCCACCAAAGAACTGACCGCCGAGTTTGGCGAGGACCGCTGCTTTAACTCGCCCCTGGCCGAGGGCTCCATCATTGGCACGGCGGTGGGCTATGCCGCCAGCGGGTTCCGCCCAGTCGTCGAGATTCAGTTTGCCGACTACATCTGGCCCGCGATGCAACAGCTCCGCAACCAGGTGGCCCCGTTCCGCTACCGCTCGAACGGCGACTGGAGCTGTCCCATGGTGATTCGCGTCCCCTGCGGGGGCTACATCCACGGCGGCCTGTGCCACTCGCAAAACATCGAGTCGATTTTCGGCCACACGCCCGGCCTCAAGGTGGCCCTCCCCTCCACCGCCGCCGACGCAAAGGGGCTCCTCGCCACGGCCATTCGCTCGGAGGACCCGACGCTCTTTCTGGAGCACAAGGCCCTCTACCGCGCCGCCTCGGCCCGCACGCCCACCCCGCCCGAGAACTACACGCTGCCGTTCGGCGAAGCACGCATCGCCCGCGAGGGCTCGGACCTCACCATCGTCACCTACGGCATGATGGTGCCCAAGGCCCTCAACGCCGCAAAGGAGCTGGAGCAGGAGGGCGTAGACGTGGAGGTCGTGGACCTGCGCACGATCGTGCCGTTCGACTCGGAGACGGTGCTCGACTCCGTCAAGAAGACGAACCGGGCGCTCGTCGTCTACGAAGACCACGAATTCATCGGGTTCGGGGCCGAGATTTGCGCCCAGATTGGCGACGACGCCTTTAAGTACCTCGATGCCCCAATCCGCCGCGTCGCCGGCGAGTTTACGCCGATCCCGTTCGCCCACGCGCTGGAGCGGGCGGTGCTGCCGAGCGACGAGGGCATCCTGGAGGCCGCCCGCGACCTCGCCGCCTTTTAGGACGGTGGTCGGAGAGGACGTTTCGGCCCCATCCTCACTCGAAAAACTGGCCGTGGAAGCCGAACGGGATGGGGTGGGGCACCGTCGCCCGCGCCCGCTCCGTGAACGAGTCGGCATCCAGGAGGAGCAGAAACGACTCCTCGCCCGCCGGGTCGAGAACGACCGAGAGCACCACGCCGTCGTCCTCGGCCGTGCCCTCGGGGTGCGGCACGAACACCGGCTCGCCGGGATGGGTGCCGGGCTCGTGCCACGTCTGGGTCATACCGTCCGGCACCCCCATCTTCACGAGCTGGTCGCTGAACTGCCCCTCCTGCCGCGTCCCGATGCCGTATACATACTCGTACGGGCGGGCCACGGCGGCCGCCTCGTGGATCCGGGGAAGCTCGATCTGCTCGTCGCCGAGCACGCGAGACGACGCCGCGCCGCCGTCCAGCGGGAGGGTGTAGCGGCGGAGATGCCCCGTGCCCGGCGTCGGGTCGTCGCTCCGCAGGCGGTCGAGGTACAAATCGTCGATGATGGACGCGTCGGGGTACGTAACGATGTCACAGACCACCGCCCCGTCCCGCTCGAAGGCGTTGACGTGGTGAAAGCCAAACGCCGGGTCGGCCGCAAGGGTCGCCACCTCCGCCCCGTCGCGCTTGCGGAGCACCCGAAAGCGCGTGCCCCCCTCGGGCCGCCACTCGAAGTTTTCGATAAACGGCTTGCCCCGGAGCAGTAGATCCAGGGGATTGACCGTAAGCGGCCACTCCGACAGGACGACGTAGTGCTCCGTCATGCCGAAACTGTGCATGTAGCTGGGCCGATCCACCGACAGCGTGGCGAGCAGCTCACGGGTGCGGCTGTCCGGGGGAATCGCCCCGATCTTGTACTGGCACTGCCGCCCGAACGAGAGCATCTGCGTGAGGAGACGACCCGTCCCCGGCTCCACGTGCGGGTGCGGCGTCGACATATCCGCCGCCACGTCGTCCGCATACTCAACGACCCCCGCCGTCTCCAGCGTCTCGGGATCGAACGCCACCGGGAGCGGGGTGGCCGTGAGCGCAACGTACTGGTCGTCGAGCCGCGCCACGTTGATGCTCGCGTTGTCCGTGGGCTGGGGATTGAACGTGCTCATCACCCGCCCGAAGATGGACATGCACGGGTCCGTGGCAAACTCAGACCGGACGATTCGCCCGTCCTGCAACGCCTCCGTCCGGCTCTGCGACTGCACGAAGCGGTTGCGATACCCCACCGTGCCGCCGTCCATCCGGAAGGCGTGGAGCATGGCGTGCCCGTCGAACCAGTGGGCATACTCCTCCTCTCCCACCTCGAACTGCGCCGGGCCGTTGCGGAAGAGGGTGCCGGTGAGCCAGTCCGGCCAGTCCCCCTGCACCGGCAGATCCGGATCGTGGAGCTCGTGGCGGAGGCTCTCGAAACCGAGGCGGTAGTCGGGCATGGAGGAAAACGATTCGAACGCAGGTTGAACGCGGCCAAGTGTCACCGACACCGCCCCGGCAAAGGTCCCTCCCCCCGCTACTCCGATCGCAGCGTGATGCGCCCCTCGTGCGAGGTCAGCCAGACGAGCGGGCCACCGCCGCGCACGGCGCCCTGGGACTCGCCCCCGTCCCGACGGGCCGATGACAAGTCCACGTCACTCTGGAAGTCGGCGTCGTCTCCGAGGTCCGTCGACAGGTCGAACCCCGCGGCGGCCGGAAGCAACAGGAGCACGGTCCCCTCGTGCGTATCCGCCACAATCTCATTGAGCGCGTCGATCCGCACCTCGGCCCGGCCCTCGTGCGTCTGCACGTCGAGCCGCCCCCGGAGCCCCGTAATGGTGACTGTCCCCTCGTGGCTATCCACCACAAGGTTGCCCGATACGTCCCGAAGCTCCATCCGTCCCTCGTGGGAAGAGACCTCGGCCCGCCCACCGTGATTGGTGACTCGAATTGGTCCCTCGTGCGTGTCGATCCGCAGCGGGCCCGAGAGGCCGGACACGTCAATCTCCGACTCGTGATCGGCAATCCGGAGCGCGGCGGACGCGGGCACGCGGAGCGTGTAGTGCACTGCGGGTTCGGACTTGACGTACCCAAAGGCGTTGGGGCCGAACCGCCACTGTCCCTCTACGTCCTCGTAGTTCGTGGTCATTGAGAGGGTCGTGTCGGTCCGCGCCACGTCGATCCGCGTGTCCTCCACGGACGCCTCCACCTGCTCGCTTACGATGCGCGCCCGGTACGCCACCGCGTCCCGGGCCCAGGAAGAAACGGTAATACTGCCCTCGCGATTATCGACGGCAATGGCCTCCGTCCCGACCGTTATCGTGTCGCGGACGACCCGCTCGTAGGGTTGCGCACAGAGCGACGTGCCCCCCGCGACGAAAAACAGCCCGAGAGCAAGAGCGATGATGCGATTTGACATGACGTCGGTTGACTGTGTTCGAGAAAGAAAAAGGGCGGAAGTCACGGGCTACGGACGCCCGTTCCCGGTCTGATCGAAGACAATCTCCTGACCGCAGACCACCTGTGGCAGGGACGCCGTCCGTAAGCCCGGTCGACCGTCGCTCACGGTCAGCTTTCATTCTTCCTCGGCCGACGATTGAGCCTGCGTGACGTCAGTGAGGTTGTCGTCCGTTTCGCGATCAATGAGCAGCGTGTATGGGTCGATCCCGGCGCGGGCCGGCTTCTCGTCGACCGTTACCGTGATCGTCTGCTCCCCGTCGGTCACCCGGTGCCTGTTCCGGTAGAGCGTGCGCTGGCCATCGGCCGTTACGTCGGCCGTTTCGGCAAAGACGCCAATCTCGACCGGCAGGTCCATGGGCTTCTCAGTGGGCGAGGCCCCGATGCTGTCGGCCTGCTGCTTGCGGGCCCGCACCGTCAGGTCGACCCGGTAGCGGCCGTCGTCTGTCTCGGTATAGGTGGCGTCCACGGCGCGGTTGTCGTAGAGCGTAATTTTGCGGAAGAGGTCCCCGACGAAGCCGTCCAGCGAGTCGGGCGCGGCGGCCTCGAAGCGTTCCACGAGCGCCTCGGAGGTGGTGAACGGCGGCGATTCGTAGCGGTGGTCGCGGAGGAACCGGCGCAGAACACGATTCACCGTGTCCTCGCCCAGGTATTCCTTCAGCGCATAGAGCACGAGCGAGCCCTTCTCGTAGTGGATGTACTGCTGCCCAGCGGCCGCGTCCATCAGGGGACGCTCCTCGCGGGACTCCATGCTCCGACCGCTCAGGTAGTTGTCGAGTTCGTATTCCAAAAACCGCTTCATGGCCTCGCGTCCGTAGGTCTCCTCCATCACCATAAGCGCGCTGTACTGCGCCAGCGACTCGACCAGCATCGTCGCGCCCCACACCGGCCCGCTCACGATCTGGTGGGCCCACCACTGGTGCGCCACCTCGTGCGCGGTGATGTAGTACGGATAGTCGATGTCCGTCTCGGGGTCCACCCGGGCGATAAAGCCGATGCTCTCGGAGTACGGGATGGTGCCCAGGAAGGACTGGGCAAAGGAGGCGTACCGAGGAAACTCCGCGATGCGCATCTCCTCGTTCTGATACGGGCCAAAGTGGCGCGTGTAATAGGTGAGCGACCGCTCCATTGCATTGGTCATGCGGTCGAGATTGTAGGTGTGCGCGGGGTGGTGGTGGATTTCGAGGTCGACCGCCTCGCCGCGGTTCAGCGTGTCGGCGGGTGGCGTCCAGGTGGCGCGTCGCGTGTCGTACCGGGCCGAGAGGAAGGAGAAGAAGCCCAGCGTGGGCGCGGTGGTCTGGAAGCGGACGTGGCGGCGCCCGTCGTCGGTCCACACGGAATCGCGCGTGCCGGGGGCGAGGGGCGTCTGCTCGGCGGTCGTGCTCACAGTGGCCGTGTAGTCGAGCCACGTCGCGTCGCGGGACACGTAGGGGCGCATGCGAGCCGTCGTGTCGGCCCGCGACTTCATGCGCGGCTCGGGGGCGAGGCCGTACGTCTCGCGCTGCGACCGATCGCTGAGCTCCTTTCCGTCGTCGTAGCCGAAGTGGGGCAGCACGCCGCTGTTGAGAAACGTGCCGTTGTAGACGATGGACGTCTGTCCGCCGTCGTGGGTAAAGCCGTCGTTGCGCTGCCAGGTCGCAAACGCAAGCGTCGTCGTGTCGCCCGGTGCGAGGGGCGTGCCCAGTTGCACGAGGCGAACGCCGTGCGTCTCGTCGTGGCGCACCGTCTGCGCGTCCCGCCCAAACGAAAGCGTGTCCACCTGCACATCGGCGGGGGTCTCCACAAAGGCCGTGTCGATTGAGGCCTCCCCGTCGTTGACGAGCGTGTAGGTGCCGGCGAGGCGGGCCGCCCGCTCCTCGGGGTAGAGGTCTACGTCCAGACGTGCCGCGTCGATGCGGGGCTGGGGCGCGTCGGCGTAGCGACCGTAGGTGGTTTCGTACTCGGCCTGCAGGGCCGCCTGCTCGTCGCTGCTGCGGACAGTATTCCACACCGACGTGTTCACGTAGATCACGGTGCCCGCCCCCAGCGCCACGGCGAGGGCCCCGCCCGCGGTGCCGAGCAGGGCAGGCGTGAGTCGGCGACGGGCCTGGGCGAGGCGCACGGCCCCCGTCGTATCTTCGCCCCGCACCCACGCCAGCCGTGCCAGCACGGCCAGGAGGACCGCCATGGCGGCCCAGAGCACCTTGTGCCACCCGAAGCCGACGACGAAGTGGCCGTAGCCGTTCATGTCGGAATACGGCATGCCGGGGTCCGATCCGTAGCGCCAGAGCGTGTGCTCCAGCCCCAGCTGGCCGCTAAAGAGCAGCGCCACAAAGAACCCGACCACGAGAAAATGGCCGAGGTACTTGTGGTTGACGACGGCCTGTACGGTCAGCGCCAGCACGGCGTAAAGCAGGTAGTCGACGAGCTGCACACCGTAGAGCTCCGTCAAGTAGAGGCCGAGGTCAATGTCGGTGAACCCGTAACTGAGCTGCGTGCCGATGCCGGTGACCAGCACGACGAGCATCAGCACGGCACAGACGAGCCCCAGGGCCACGCCCTTGGCAGCGAGGGTCAGGCTGCTCGGGAGCGGCAGGGCATCGTGCACCTGCTGCATGGACACGTCCCGCTCACGCCACACCAGCTGCCCGGCGTAGAACGTGATGAGGATCACCATGAAGAGCGTGAACTGGCTGCTCAGTTGCCCGAGCACCTGGTAGGTCACCGGCTGCACCGGCGTGCCGTATATCTGGCCCGCCTGCGAGGCCGCCACGACGAGGAACAGGATGCTCGCCCCCACGATGGCGTAGAAGTACACGTCGCGCACCACGTACCAGAACGACCGCCGCACGATGGCGCTAAACTGCCGGAGGCGCATGCCGATGCTTTCCGAGAGCGCCACTCGCGGCAGGTCGACGGCCTGAATGAGCGCGGTGGGCGCCACCTCGGCCAGCGACGCGGACGCGTCGTCCGTATCGTCTGTGCCATTCGAAGAGCTGTCCGATCGGTGGGCGAACCGGAACTCGGTGTAGAGTCCGCCAATGATCGCTCCCCCCACGGCCACCCACAGCAACCGGTTCATCAGAATCATCCCCTCCAGCGGCACGAGCTGGGCGTTTTGCTCGGCCGTGGTCCAGTACCGCGTGAGCTGCTGCGTGGAGATGAACCCGAACGGGTCCACCACAGAGGCGAGGGTGCTATTCTCCAGCGCATCGCCGCCTACGAGCACGGCCGCGATATTGTATCCCATGAAGAGGAGGACGCCGCCGAGGTAGTTCGGGAGCATGCGACGCGTGAGGGCCGGGAGCGCCACGAACAGCCCCCCAATCCACAGCAGGTTCGGCAGGACGAAGACCAGGTACGGCCACAGGTACGCCGCCAGGGAAAAGTCGCCAAACCGACTTGGATCCACCCACGGCATTACCCCCGCCAGCATGAGGCCGCCGGTGAGCCCGGCGTACAGGTAGAGGTGGGCCAGCACACTGCCCAGGAACCGACTGCCCAGGTACTGCGCCTCCGAGACGGGCGTGGTAAAGATGAGCGGATCGATGCCGCTGGCGTAGTCGCGATATACGGCCTGCCCCATAAACGGCGCCGTCAGAATCAGCCCCAGGAGGCTTAGGAACAGGGTGGAGACGGTAAGCGCGTAGGGGCCGTTCACGTGCGTGTTTGGCCCCATGCCCCCGATGACGACATTGGCGTCACTGAACGCGCCGCCGAGCGCGCTCATGAGCAGAAAGCTAATCCCGAAGAAGATCAGAAAGTAGACGTGCGTGGAAAGCTGGCGGAGGCGATGGGCGACCTCCTGTCCGGCAAGCGTAAAAAACATTCGGCGGGAGCGGTTGCTGCGGGTGAGGCGACGAGGGGGAGCTGAGAACTCAGGCCGCGGAGACCGTCTCGGGCAGGCGGTTGCCCTTCATTCGGGTGAAGTAGACATCCTCCAGGTCCGGGTCCGCCGGCTCGAACCCCTCTCCGGGCTGCTCCTCGGCCACCGCGCGGATGACCGGCCGCCCGGCCACCAGTTTCGTCGAGATCACGTCGTACTGCGCCTCGTGATCGGGCAGGGTCTCCTTGGTGACGGTCTTCCGCCACACATGCCCGTCGAGGGCCGCGACGGCCGCCTGCGGCGTGCCCTCGAAGATGATCTTGCCCTCCCGGATGATGGCCATCTGCGTGCAGAGCTCGCGCACGTCGGCCACGATGTGCGTGGATAGGATGACCACGCTGTCCTCACCAATCTCACTGAGCAGGTTGAGGAACCGGACGCGCTCGGCCGGGTCGAGGCCCGCCGTGGGCTCGTCAACAATGATCAGGCCCGGATTCCCGATCAGGGCCACGGCGATGCCGAACCGCCGCTTCATCCCGCCCGAGTACCCCCCCAGTTCCTGGTTGCGGGCCGCCGCCAGGTTGACCCGGTCGAGGAGCGCGTCGACCACCTCCCGGCGGTCCGATCGCGACTCAATGCCCTTCAGCGTCGCAAAATGATTGAGCAGCGTCTCGGCCGTCACGTTGTCGTAGACGCCGATCTCCTGCGGCAGGTAGCCCAGCCGGGTGCGCAGGGCGTGCTTCTCCTCCAGCACATTGATGTCCCCCAGCTGCACCGATCCGGTGTCGGGCTCCTGCAGCGTGGCCACCGTCCGCATCAGGGTCGACTTGCCCGCCCCGTTGGGCCCGAGGAGCCCGAACATGCCGGCCGGAATCTCAAGCGATACGTCGTGGAGGGCCCGCGTGCCATCGGGATAGGTCTTCGAGACGTTCTCGATCGTGAGGGTCATAACCGGAGGAAAAACGAGAGAGAACAATGGACGAGTCGGTGTGCCTGCCTGCACTGGGTCCGCTCGCACGTGATGCGGGGCGTACGATGGATCGGCCGGGCCGTGCGACGAGTGCCCGTGTGGGTCGGGGCGGCTGTGAGAGACGCGATGCCTGCGCTCGCGCTGGTACGTGCCCGCCAACATCGACGAATCCGATACGCTGCCCCGCACCAGCGAACCTCTCGCCGCCGCGTAGGTCCAAACAGTCTCGTGTCGATTGTCCAACGCCGCCCCTCTCGTGTCTGCTCCCCTACTCCGCCTCGACGACGTCACGAAAACCTACCGCGAGGGGGACGCGGAGCGGGCCGTGCTGCGCGGCCTGTCGCTCACCATCGAGCCGGGCGCGTTCGTGGTGCTCATGGGCCGGAGCGGGGCGGGCAAGAGCACCCTCCTCAACCTCGTAAGTGGCATCGACCTGCCCACGAGCGGCCGCATCACGGTGGACGGAACGGAACTGACCGAACTGTCGGAAACGGAACGGACGCTGTTTCGGCGCGAAAACATCGGCTTCGTGTTTCAGTCGTTCAACCTGATCTCGACGCTCACGGTGGCGGAAAATGTGCTCCTGCCCCTGGAGCTGTCGGGCACCGCCACTGGCCAGGCGCGCGAGCGGGCCCAGGCAGTGCTGGCGCACGTCGGCCTCGGCGACCGGGGCGACAGCTTCCCGGACCGCCTCTCGGGCGGGGAGCAGCAGCGGGTGGCCGTGGCCCGCGCCCTGGCCCACGACCCGCTCTTTGTGCTGGCCGACGAGCCGACGGGCAACCTCGACTACGAAACGGGCCAGCAGGTGCTCACCCTCCTCGGCGACCTGGTCCGCGACACGGACACCACCCTCCTCGTCGCCACCCACGACCGCTCCGTGCTCGACCGCGCCGACCGCACCCTCACGCTCCACGACGGCACGCTCCACGACCGACTGCCGGACTTCCTGTCCCCGGACGACCGGCGGGCCGCCGAGGGCGCTGCCGCCGACGCGTGACGCCCCCCGCCCTGGGCGCCGCGAGGCCCTCCCCTTCCCTTCGCTCGCCTGCGCTCCGCCTCCTCCCCACCCACACACAGACGAACTGTGCTCTACCGCTCCAGCCTCCGCTACCTCACCCGACACCCGTGGCTCATGGGCCTCTCGGTGCTCGGCGTGGCGCTGGGCGTGGCGGTGGTGGTGTCCATCGACCTCGCCAACTCCAGTGCGGGCCGCGCCTTCGAGCTGTCGGCGGAAACGGTGACGGGCACGGCCACGCACCAGGTGACGGGCGCGGCGGGGGCGCTCCCCGACTCGGTATACCGCACACTTCGGATGGAGGCGGGCGTGCGTCCCTCGGCGCCGGTGGTCGAGGGCTACGCATCCGTCGAAGGGGACGAGCGCACGTTCCAGGTCGTGGGCATCGACCCCTTCGCCGACGCCCCCTTCCGCCCCTACCTGGGCACGGGGCCGGGCGGCGACGTTGACCTCGGGACGTTTATGACGCAGGACGCGGCCCTGCTCTCCGCCCCCACCGCGGACGAGGTGGGCGTGACGGCGGGCGACACGCTGCGGGTCGACGTGGAGGGTACCCAGCACTCCGTCGTGGTGGGCGGCCGCATCGAGCCGCAGGATGAGCGGACGCGCCGGGCCCTGGCCAACCTGCTCGTGGTGGACGTGTCCACCGCGCAGGCGCTGTTCGACCGGCAGGGACAGCTCAGCCGGGTCGATCTCATCCTTCCCTCCGACGACGCGGAGCAAACGACCGCCCTGGAGCGCATCCGGGCGGTCCTGCCGGAGGGCACGCGCCTCCAGCGGGCCGAGGCGCGCACGCAGGCCGTGGAGCAGATGACGCGCGCCTTCGACCTGAACCTGACCGCCCTCAGCCTGCTGGCGCTCGTGGTCGGCGCCTTCCTGATCTACAATACAATGACGTTCTCCATCGTGCAGCGGCGCGGCCTCATCGGGCGGCTGCGGGCCCTCGGCGTCACGCGTCGGCAGATCTTTGGGCTGGTCCTGGGGGAGGCGGCGCTGCTCGGGGCGGTGGGCACCGGCCTCGGCGTGCTACTGGGGATCGTGCTGGCGTCGGGCCTCGTGCACCTCCTGGCCCAGACCATCAACGACCTCTACTTCGTGGTGGAGGTGAGCGCGCTCACCATTACGCCGTGGATCGTCGTGAAGGGGGGGCTCCTCGGCCTGGGCACGACGATCGCGGCGGCGATCCCGCCCGCCCGGGAGGCGACGAACGCCCCGGTCAGCACGGTGCTGCGCCGCTCCACACAGGAAGCCTCCGTGCAGGCGATGGCCCCCCGCCTCGCCCTCGCGGGCGCCCTCCTCGGTGCCCTGAGCGGGACGGTGCTTGCGCTGACGTCGCAGGGCATCATTGTGAGCTACGTAGCGCTGCTGGGCCTGCTGGTGGCGGCCGCGCTGCTGACGCCGTGGGCCGTGATGGGGTTGGCCCGGGCCGCCCGCCCCCTCCTCGGCCGCCTCTTTGGGGTGATTGGTCGCATGGCGGCCCGCGGCGTGGTCACCAGCCTCAGCCGCACCGGGGTCGCCATCGCGGCGCTCATGGTGGCCGTGGCCGCCACCATCGGCGTCGGCCTGATGATCGACAGCTTCCGCGGGACGGTGGAGGACTGGCTCACCCAGTCGCTGCAGGCAGACGTCTACGTCCAGCCCCCAAGCGAGGTCTTCCGCCGCTCCACGGCCACGCTCGACTCCACCGTGGCCGCCCGCCTGCGGGCCGTCGACGGCGTGGCGAGTGCCTACTCCGTGCGCCGCGCGGCGGTCGAGGCCGACGTGGGCCCCACCGACCTCGTGGCCATCGAGCCCGGGCCCGAGACGGAAGACGTGTACCGACTGAAAAGCGGCCCCCCGGAAACGGCCTGGCCCCAGCTTCAGAACGGATCCGCCGTCTTTGTCTCCGAGCCGTATGCCTACCGCCACGACCTCGCCGTGGGGGACACCGTTCGGCTGCAAACCGATCGCGGAGCGCAGGCCCTTCCCATTGCGGCCGTCTACTACGACTACGGCTCCGACCTCGGCGTCGTCATGATGAGCCGCACGGCCTACACTCAATTCTACGACGACCGGGGCGTCTCGGGCCTCGCCTTCTACGCCGAGGAGGAGCGCGACGTGGACGCCCTGATCGCCGACATGCGGGCGGCGGTGGGCGGCCTCCAGGACGTGCTCATCCGATCGAACCGGGCCCTGCGCGAGACGTCGCTGAAGGTGTTCGACCGCACGTTTACTATCACCACCGTGCTGCGCCTCCTGGCGCTCGTCGTGGCCTTCATCGGCGTGCTGAGCGCGCTCATGGCCCTGGTCCTGGAGCGGGAGCGCGAGATGGGCGTCCTGCGCGCCACCGGCATGACGCCGCCCCAGGTGGGCGGCTACGTGACGCTGCAAACCGGCCTGATGGGCGCCATTGCGGGCGTGCTGTCGCTCCCCCTCGGCTACGTGCTGGCCTACGTGCTCGTCTTCGTCATCAACAAACGCTCCTTCGGCTGGACGCTCCAGCTCAACGTGCCCCCCGACGTGCTCCTGCAGGCGCTCGGCCTGGCCGTGGGGGCCGCCCTCCTGGCGGGCCTCTACCCGGCCTGGAAAATGGCGCAGTCGTCCCCCGCCACGGCCCTCCGCGACGAATAGCCTCACCCTTCCCCGCTCCTCCAATGTCCCGCTCCCGCACGCTCAGTATTGGCCTCGTCGCCCTCGCGGTGGCCCTCGGCCTCGGCGCCTACTGGCTCACATCCAACCCTGAGGAGGACCGCCTCCAGGCGTCCGTCTCGGTCGCCGACGCGATGAGCAGCGACACGACGGGGTACCGGCGCGCCGCGGAGAGTCGCGAGTTCACCTTTCCGGCGGACCACGGCCCCCACCCCGGCTACAAAAACGAGTGGTGGTACCTGACCGGCACCCTGAACGGGCCCGACGGCCGCCCCTTCGGCTACGAGCTGACGATCTTTCGTTTCGCCCTCGCGCCCCCGTCGGACACCACGCGCCCCCGATCGGCCTCCGACTGGCGAACCAACCAGTTCTACATGGCCCACTTCGCCGTCACCGACAGCGCGGGGCAGGCCTTCTACGCCGACGAGCGCTTCGGCCGGGGCGGGGCGGGGCTGGCCGGCGCACACGCCGACCCACTCCGCGTGTGGCTGGAGGACTGGTCGATGGAGAGCGTTGGCCCGGAGCCGTTTCCCCTCCGCCTGCGCGCCCAGCAGGACGGCGCCGCCATCGACCTGACGGTGCGCCCCCAAAAGCCGCGCATCCTCCAGGGCGATCGGGGCCTCAGCCAAAAAGGCCCCGGCGTCGGCAACGCCTCCTACTACTACTCGTACACCCGACTCGCCACGGAGGGCACCGTCGTGAGCGGGGGCGACACCACACAGGTCACGGGCCAGAGCTGGATGGACCGCGAGTGGAGCACCTCGGCCCTCGGCCCCGACCAGGAGGGCTGGGACTGGTTTGCCCTCCAGCTCGACGACGGCCGCGACCTCATGTACTACCAGCTCCGCAACACGGACGGCTCGGCCAGTCGCTTCAGCGAAGGCACCATTGTGGGGCCGGACGGCAACACCACCCCGATTGCGCGGGACAAGGTGACGCTGGACGTGCTCGACACCTGGACCTCGCCCGACGGCACCCACACGTACCCCATTGCCTGGCGCCTGCGCATCCCCTCCGCCGACGTGGACGTGCGCGTGACGGCCCTCCTGCCGAACCAGGAGATGGACGTCTCCGTGCGGTACTGGGAGGGTGCCGTGCGCGTGACCGGCTCCGACACCGGCCGCGGCTACGTGGAGCTCACCGGCTACGGCGACAGCGCCGCCTCGCCCGCCTCGTAAATGTGGAGTGCGGTGTTCGAAATGGGGCATGACACTGTTTCCGTGCGATTCTCGATCCTCGATCTCCGCATTCTGTGGAATCACTGAACCTACCGACGTACGAGTTTCGGGTCGACGAGCGCGCGGAGGGGCGTGTGATCTACGACCCGATCCGGCACACCTACGTACGGCTGACGCCCGAGGAGTGGGTGCGGCAGCACTTCGTGCAGTACCTCATCCAGGAGCAGGGCGTGCCCCGGGGCCTCGTCGCCGTGGAGGCCAGTTTTCGGTACCAGGGCCAGCCGCGCCGGGCCGACATCCTCGCGCACGACCGGCAGGGCGAGCCGCTGCTCCTGATCGAGTGCAAGGCGCCCCGCGTCTCGATTGGGCAGGATGCCTTCGACCAGGGCGCCGGGTACAACCTCGTCCTCGGCGCCCCCTTCCTCGTCGTCACCAACGGGCACGTGCACTACGCCTGCCGCATCGACTTCGACGACCGCTCCTACACCTTTCTGGACGACCTGCCCCACTACGCCGACCTGCTGGACCACGCCCGGTGAGTCGCCCCTGCAAAACCTCGACAAACACGGCGCGGCGCCTGCACATCCTGCCGCCGCCCCCCTACGTTGTGAGTCGATCCTCTTCCTGACAATTCTCCTGCCTCATGTCCGACGCCTACGACCACGAACGATCGGTGGCGCTCGACGCGGTTCGGGCCGCCGCCACCCTCTGCCAGTCCGTCCGCGCCACCATGGACGGCAACGTGCTCGAAAAGGACGATCGCACGCCCGTCACCGTCGCCGACTTTGGGAGCCAGGCGCTCGTCTGCGAGGCCCTGCACTCGGCCTTTCCGGACGATCCTGTCACCGGCGAGGAAGATGCCTCCGCCCTCCGGGCCGACGCGAACGCCGCGGTGCGCACGCGCGTCGTCGATCAGGTGCGGGCCCACCATCCGGACGCCACGCCCGAGGACGTCTTCGGGTGGATCGACCACGGCACCGCCCGCGACTACGCCGATCGCTACTGGACGATTGACCCGATCGACGGCACCAAGGGCTTCGTGCGGGGCGACCAGTACGCCATCGCGCTCGCCCTCGTGGTCGACGGCGTGCCGCAGGTGGCCGCGCTGGGGTGTCCCTACCTGCCCCCAACCCTGAACTTCGACGACCCGGCGTCCCGCGGGCAGGTCTTTCTCGCCGAGCGGGGCGAGGGCACAACGCAGCTGCCCGTGGACCCGCACGATGAGGCCGAGGCCCGGTCCGTTCACACCAGCGATACGACGGAGCCGGCCCAGAGCCGCTTCACCGAGTCGTTCGTCTCGTCGCACAGTTCGCGCGGCCTGGCCGCCGCCGCCGGCGAGCGCCTCGGCATCACGGAGGCGCCCCTCCGCATCGACAGCCAGTGCAAGTATGCCGTCGTGGCGCGGGGCGACGCCGAGATCTACCTGCGCCTGCCCCGCCCCGGCACCGACTACACGGAGCGCATCTGGGACCACGCCGCCGGAGCGCTCGTCGTGGAGGCCGCCGGGGGCACTGTCACCGACATGCACGGCGAGCCGCTCGACTTTACACACGGCCCGCTCCTCGAAGCAAACACCGGTGTCGTCGCCACCAACGGCCCGCTGCACGACCGGGTGATTGATGCCCTGCGGGCAGCGGAACAGGCCGATTCGTAAGTGTTGGAATGCGCACAGCTGGATCGCCCGTGTCGGGGACGGCAGCGTGAGGATTGGGACACGTCCCGCCGCGCCGCCCCCGACACGGGCGATCCAGCTGTGCGCATTCCAACACTTACGAATCGGCCTGTTCCGC
>NCRB01000017.1 GCA_002894665.1 Salinivenus iranica | reverse complement strand
CGCTTCGCTGGACCCAGAGAGATTCACTCTGAAAGTACTTCCTCCCTCTGGTCAGGGCGCTTCGACGTTCTCCTCCCTCCGGTCGTCGGTCGCTCAGAACGACTCTCGAATAAATGTATTTCTGCGTATCTACTTAGATAGACGAATCGGTGCCGTTCCGGAAGGAATCAAGGGCGTCCTGCACGTCGTCGCCAATCGGCAGCGACTCGACTCGATCGGTAAGTGCCGCGACGGTGGTGCCCACCTGCCACGACACCGGCGCGTCGGGGGCGTGGAGCAGGCGCCGGTACAGCAGCAGCGACCGCCCGAAGCAGGCCCCCGCCTTCTCCTCCTCGTCCCGCTCGCGGTGTGCCTCGCCCTGCACGTTCAGCAGGCGCGCCAGGGTTTGGGCGGCTTCAGGATCGAACCGGGTCCCGTCCTCGCACATCGCCAGGAGGGTCTCGGGCGGGAGGGTGCGAAGGTCGGCCGCCGTCCCGTCGAGGTGAATGCGGACGGCCTCGTCGATCTGGTCGAGCACGACCTGGGGCCGGCCCGTCTGACCGGACGTGACGATCTCCGCCAGGGCCTGTCCGAGCTGACGGATCTGCCGCATGAGCACGTCGCGCTGGATCATGATGGAGGCAAATGAGGAGAGAGTACGCTTCAGGGAGCATCAGAGCAAGGCGACGTCCCAACGCCACTTGGCACACCGCACGCTTGCGAGCCGTACGACAATTGGGTCCCCAACGTTCACTGCACGCGTTTGGCTCGTCCGATGTCCCCCTGCTTCCGAGCGATCGGTTGTTGTCTTCTCGCGTCCGGAGTGCTGATTTTGGCACTCGGGTGTTC
The DNA here is from genome assembly GCA_002894665.1 of Salinivenus iranica. Lineage (GTDB taxonomy): Bacteria > Bacteroidota > Rhodothermia > Rhodothermales > Salinibacteraceae > Salinibacter > Salinibacter iranicus. The sequence continues at coordinate 50,612 of NCRB01000017.1, read as the reverse complement.
CAGCAGTTCGATGGACGATGCGGAGAACGCGCCTTCCTCGCAGCTTCCCTTTGGCGTATCGGTGGAGCGCCTTGGGCCAGACGCAGACGCACAGCCGCAGCTTTCAGGGCCGGCCCTGTTGCTCCAGGGCGACGGGACGCCCCTCGACACGGCTGTCCAGGCCCAGGCCGATCACGTGGCCGACGCGCCTCTCGACCTCGTCGTTCTAGCGGCCTCGTTTCCGGGCGGGGACAACGCAACGCCGGAGTGCGACGCCCTCACCGGCCTCCCCCGCCTGCACTCGTGCACCACCGTCACGATCCCGGATCCGCGCGGCGCCGACGCGGCGGCGGTTGCCGACACGGTGCGACGGGCCGAGGTCGTGTACGTCGCCGGGGGCAACCAGTGCAACTACGTCGAATGGAGGGGGACGGCCGTCCACGATGCGGTCATCGACGTGGTCGAGCGCGGCGGCGGGGTGGGCGGCGGAAGCGCGGGGCTGGCCGTTCAGGGCGACGTCGTCTACGACGGCTGTGCGGGAAGCGTCCGTTCCGGCGAGGCCCTATCCGATCCCTATCATCGCCGCATCAGCTTCAGCGAGTCGCTGTTCGAGTGGCCCGTTCTCGATCCCATCATCACCGACAGTCACTTTCAAGAGCGCGACCGCATGGGGCGTCTCATCACGTTCGTCGCCCGGCAAATCGAGGAGCGCGGCGCCGAGTCGTTCTACGGGCTGGGCGTGAATGCGGCCACCGCCGTCGTCATCGGTCCGAAAAAGATCGGGACCGTGTACGGCGGGCATGCCTATCTCGTCCACGTCGATCACCCGCCGGAGACGATGGAGCCGGGCACGCCGCTCACCTTTTCCGACGTGGAGATCGTGCGACTTGGAAACGGCACCAAATACGACTTTTCCCAGCGGCCGCTCGACGAGGCCTACGTGCGCAGCGTGCAGGCGGGATCGCTTTCAGCAACGCCCTACCATTCGGAATGACCGTTGGGGCAAACAAAAAAGCGGCCCGTCTCTGACCGAAGTCAAGAAACGAGCCGCTGTGAGGATTCTGGAACCAGACGCTGCCTACTCGGCGTCGCTCGCGTCGTAGGAAAAGCTTTCCTGAACGGAACGGTCCTGCTTGTGCACGACCAGCGTGCTGGGCACGTGCTCCTTCGCAGCGGTGCGGCCGGCACTCACCGCCTCCTTCTTCGTGTCGTGGGTGCTCACCGTGTCGTCCTCCCCCTCGATGGTAACGGCCCACCCCTCCTCGCTGGGCACCACGTGCAGTACGCGCTCCTCGACGGCCGTCTGCTGGGCGTCGAGCATCTGCGAGAGGGCCTCTAGCTTCTGCGACAGCTGGCCCACGCGGCGCGACAGGCCGCGGACCTCGTCGCGAGTCGGGACCCCGATGCGCCCGAGCGTGCCGCTGAGCGTGTCCGATACCACCTTCTCCACGGATTTCGTGGCGTTGTCGAGGCGCTTCGTCACGTCGTCCGCAAACTCCTCCTGCCGCTCCCGCAGGGTATCGGTCGCCTCCTCAAACTGGCTCCGGCGCTTCGACTCGTAGCTCTTTCCGCGCTCCACGAGGTTCTGGAAGACCTTGTCTCCTTCCTCTTCGAGCCGCTCCAGGGCCCCGAGTCCGGCCAACCACACCTCGCGGGCACGACCCGTCACTTCGTCCGGCAAATGCTTGAGATCAAAGCCCTCGCGGTCCTCCGAGGACATCGTGTTGTCTTGAGCCGTCATGTCGGTCCTCCGTTCATTAATCCGTGATGATAGGGGACAGTCGGGACACAAACCGACTCGTTGCATCCACACCATCTTCAATAACGCACTGCGTCATCGGTTCCCGGCTCGTGTGACGCATTGCGTTATTGCGCTGGATTCACGATCATTTCGAATCGCCAGGATCGAGACCCGGGCCGAGGCCGATCGGTCTGGGGGTGATGATGGAGGCGTGCCATTCTGTCAGTACAGAAACCGATGGTATACTTTTCGATCGGGTACACACATGCGTAACACTCTTCCTCGCTGCGACCGTGTGCGGGCGCGGCGATTCACTACCGTTGCTCGACTACGACCCTGAGATATGAATCTGCAAAAGTTTACCGTCAAAGCACAGGAGGCCGTCCAGAAGGCGATGGAGCTGGCGGCTTCTCACAGCCACCAGGGCATTGAGCCTGCCCACCTCCTCCAGGCGTTCCTGAGCGACCCGGACAGCGTCGCGGTGTCGATCCTGCGCCGCATTGGGGCCAACCTCGACCGCCTGCGCGAGCAGGCCGAGGCAGCGCTCGGTCGCCTGCCCGAGGTGTCAGGGGCGAGCGCGGGCAACCAGTACGTCGGGGAGGACCTGAAGAAGGTCTTTGATCGAGCCCGGGGCGAGGCCGACGTGATGGACGACGAGTACGTGTCGACCGAGCACCTGCTGATCGGCCTTGTGGAGGGCAAGAACCAGGTTGGGCAGGCCCTGCGCGATCAGGGCGCCTCGAAGGATGTCGTGATGGACGTGCTGGCCGACGTGCGCGGCGGGCAGAGCGCCGACGACCCGCACGCCGAGGAGCGCTACGAGGCGCTCGACCGGTACGCCCGCGACCTGAACGAGCTGGCGCGCGACGGCAAGATCGACCCGGTGATCGGGCGCGACCAGGAGATTCGCCGCGTGCTTCAGATCCTGAGTCGGCGCACGAAGAACAACCCGGTGCTCGTCGGCGAGGCCGGTGTGGGCAAGACCGCCATCGCCGAGGGCATCGCCACCCGCATCGTGCGCGGCGACGTGCCCGAGTCGATGCAGTCGAAGCGCCTGCTGGCGCTGGACATGGGCGCGCTGCTGGCCGGGGCCAAGTACCGCGGCGAGTTTGAGGATCGGCTCAAGGCCGTGGTGAAGGAGGTTGCGGAGTCCGACGGTGAGATCGTGCTGTTCATCGACGAGCTGCACACCCTCGTGGGCGCCGGGGCCTCGGAGGGCGCGATGGACGCGGCCAACATTCTGAAGCCGGCCCTGGCCCGGGGCGAGCTGCGCGCCATCGGCGCGACGACGCTCGACGAGTACCGCAAGCACATCGAGGACGACCGCGCCCTGGAGCGTCGGTTCCAGAAGGTGATGATCGAGGAGCCGAGCGTGGAGGATACGATCTCGATCCTGCGCGGCCTCAAGGAGCGCTACGAGGTGCACCACGGCGTGCGCATTCACGACAGTGCCCTCATCAACGCGGCCGACCTCAGCGAGCGCTACATCACCGACCGACAGCTTCCGGACAAGGCGATCGACCTGATCGATGAGGCCGCCGCGCGGCTCCGCATCGAAATCGACTCGATGCCCGCCGAACTCGACCAGCTGGAACGCGAGATTCGCCAGCTCGAAATCGAGCGCGAGGCGCTGAAGCGCGACGAAGGCGACGAGGCCGATAAGCGGGAAACCATCAACAAGCAGATTGCCGACCTCGAAGACGAGCGCGACGAGCTCAAAACCCGATGGGAGGAAGAAAAAGACCTCATTCAAACCGTCCGCTCCGCGAAAGAGAAGATTGACGAGCTGCGTGTTGAGGCCGAGAATCTGGAACGCGAGGGCAAGTACGACCAGGTGGCCGAGATCCGCTACGGCGAGATTCCGGACCTGAAGGACGAGGCCGAAGAGGCCAACGCGAAGCTCGAAGAGATTCAGGACGACGGGGCGCTCCTGAAGGAGGAGGTCGACGGCGAGGACATCGCCGAGATTGTGTCGAACTGGACCGGCATTCCGGTCTCGAAGATGCTGGAGAGCGAGCGCGAGAAGCTGCTCCGGATGGAAGAGGAGCTCGCCCGACGCGTTGTGGGGCAGGAGGAGGCCATTCAGGCCGTGTCCGACGCCGTCCGCCGCGGCCGCACCGGCATGCAGGAGGGCGATCAGCCGATCGGTTCGTTCATCTTCCTCGGCACCACGGGCGTCGGCAAGACGGAGCTTGCGAAGACGCTCGCCGAGTTCCTCTTCAACGACGAGGATGCGATGGTGCGGATCGACATGAGCGAGTACCAGGAGCGCCACACGGCCAGCCGCCTCATCGGGGCGGCCCCGGGCTACGTGGGCTACGAGGAGGGCGGCCAGCTCACCGAGGCGGTTCGCCGCAAGCCCTACTCTGTGGTGCTGCTCGACGAGATTGAGAAGGCGCACCCCGAGATCTTCAACGTACTCCTGCAGGTGCTCGACGACGGCCGGCTCACCGACAACCAGGGCCGCACGGTCGATTTCACCAACACGATTATCATCATGACCTCGAACATGGGGTCCGATGTGATCTCGGACCGGATGGACGAGGTGGAGGGCCACCTCAGCGAGGCGCAGCAGCAGGAGCTGGAGGAGACGGTCCTCAAGATGCTGCGCAAGCGCCTGAAGCCGGAGTTCCTGAACCGGATCGACGACGTGGTGATGTTCCGCTCGCTCAGCCGCGAGCACATCCGCGAGATCGTCGACATTCAGCTGCGGCGCATTCAGCGCGTGGCCCAGAAGAGCCACGACCTGACGCTGGAGCTTTCCGACGACGCGAAGGTCTGGCTCGCTGAGCACGGCTACGATCCGGCCTTCGGCGCGCGTCCGCTGAAGCGCCTGATGAAGCGGCATGTGGCGAACGGCCTTTCCGAGGCCCTCCTGGACGGCACCATCGACGATGGCGATCACGTGCGCATCGAGCGGGCTAAGAGTGGAGAGGGTCTCACGTTTGAGCGCAGGAGATCAGAGGGGACGAGGGACGCGGCCGACGCTGCTGAGACCGGCGGAGACGGGGTCCCGACGGTCAATGCATAGCGGCCTCCCCTCCTCGGGGAAGAGGAAGGGGCATGAGTCCTGCGCCATCGGTGCTTGTCGGGACGGGCGATAGGTTGAGCAGAGGAAAAATGGGGGAGACGTATCCTCACACTCATGCTTTCTCTCTTCCGCCCGTCGTCAGGACCGATGCCTGGGGGGAGGGTATCCGCGACGAAGGGGGCACGAACAAACCCGGTCATCTACACCGACGCCTCGTACTCCCACGCGGTCTCCCGCTCAGGTTTTCTCCCGTTCGATTCGCTCATGCCCCGTCTATATCTTCGAGAGGCGTTTGGACTTCTGCTCAAAACCACCCCCATCCTCTGGGTGCGGCTCGGCTCCTACGCCCTCCTGGGGCTCGGCCTGCTCGTATACTTTGCCGTAGCCGGGGGGCTGGCCTGGCTTCTGGGCCAGCTGTGGAGCGTGCTCGGCATCATCGTGTTTCTCTCGGCGTTCGGTGGGGCGTGGGGACTGGTGCGATGGGTCACGCGTTACTACTTTTACCTCCTAAGGGCGGCCCACGCAGCGGTGATGACGGAGTTTATTCTGCACGACCGCGGCCCCGAGGGGGCGCAGATTGAGTACGGCAAGCAGCAGGTGACCAGCCGGTTCAAGGACACGAGCATCATGTTTGCCATCGACCAGGTGCTCGACGCTGTGGTGAAAGGGTTCAACCGCACCTTCACGAACGTCACGGATTTTCTGCCCCTCCCGGGCATGGAGGCCCTCCAGCAGTTTGTGCGCCGGGTGTCCCGATTTTCCACGACCTACATTGACGAAGCCATCCTCTCGCGGGCCTACGCCCAGCGGGAGGCGAACGTGTGGGCGGTGGCGAAGGACGGCGTGATCCTGTACGCGCAGTGCTGGAAGCCCATCCTGGCGAACGCCGTTGCGCTCACCCTCCTCAGTTACGTCGAGTTTTTCGCCTTCCTCGTGCTGCTGGGCCTGCCGGCACTGGCCGTGTCGGCGCTGGCGCCGAGTCTGAGCCTGGCGCTGGGCGTTGGCGTGCTGGTGGGGGCGTGGATGCTGAAGCTGGCCCTGGCCGATGCGTTTGCCCTCGCGGCCACGCTGCTCGCCTACCACCGGTCCACCGAAGGCAGGACGCCGGACCCGGTGTGGCAGGACCGACTGGAGCAGGCGAGCGACCGGTTCCAGGAGCTGAAAGAGAAGGCCGCGGAGACGGTTGCCGACTACCAGTCGATGGGACAGGGAGACGCGAGAGAGACTCATCACTCTGCCCAGACCGACGCCGACGCGGACGTCTCCGCCTCCTCGGATTCCGCACCGGGAGCGGATGCCCGCTCGTGATGAGCCGAGGCGTTGAGGAGGCCCCCGTGGGGGATCCGGGAAGAGACCCGGGGCCATTTAGGTGTCCGTCCGTTCCAGCACAAAGACGCGAGGATACAGCCCGCCAATTTCGATTACGCGGACGTGCCGGACATCGAAGGCCCCCGTGTCGTCAAGGGCCTTGTTGAACGGGCCCTGGCGCAGCACGAGCATCACGACGCGTCCCGTGGGCCGCAGCACGGCGTGGAATTGCTCCAGCACGCGGCGGTAGAACGGACGAAAGTCCATGCTGCTGCCCATGCGCACCCCGAACGGGGGGTTGGTCACAATGAGGTCCGGGGAGACGTCCTCGAACCGTTCGGCGAGGTGCCACACGTCCCCCTCCCGAATCGTAACGCGGTCTGTGAGGCCCGCCCGGTTCACGTTGAGCCGCGCGCCGGCCACCGCCTCCTCGTTCCAGTCGTTGCCGTAGCCGCGCGTGTCCGGCCACCGGTCGGCCGCCTCCAGCAGGATGGTGCCGGAGCCGCAGAACGGATCGAGGAGCGCGTCCGGGGGCGTATCGCGGTGGGCGAGCCGGAGCAGGGCGTACGCCACGTTGGCCTTGAGGGCGGCCCGCGGCTGGTAGCCCTCCAGCTGGCGCCGGCTGAGGGCCTCGCGGGTGTGCTGCACGCTCACGAGACAGCGGTCGTCGTGTACGTCCACCCGCACGTCCACATCGTAATCCTCCAGGTCCACGGCGGCGGCGTAGTGGGCGTCGAGCCCGCCGCCGGCCGCGCGCTGCACGTCGACGCTGGTGAAGTCGTGGTCGCCCTGGCGCACCGTCGTGACGCGGAAGGTGTCGGCCGTCGTCATGGCCTCCACGTCGAGCGACTCCACCGTGGACCGGATCGTTTGCAGGACCGCCTCCGCGCCGTCGGTGACCGGGAGGGGGAAGGTGTAGAGGGGCGTCAGGACGTGGTGGACGGAGCGCATCTGCCGGGCGATGGCGAGTGCCGCTTCGGGCGTGGCACGGGGCGTTACGAGGGCGTAGCTCTGCAGGCCGAACGGGGCGTCGTCGGCGTCGGGGACGGCCACGTCGGCCGTGGCGGCCCGCTCGCGATACTCGTTTACGACGACGTCCTCCAGCCCCATATTGACGGTGAAGAGGAGGGGCGTGTGATCGGTCGACCGGAGAGAGGTAACGGACGCGGGCAACGGGAAGAGGGGAGGTCGGGCAGGAGGAGAACGATGGCGAAGTCGAGAACCGGAAACTCGCCCCGGGCGCAAAAGTTGACGATATCGCGTTTGCAAAATGTCTTTTGCGCTATGCTTCGTCCACACCATCCCGCCGGGAGTGACCGCTGGGTGTTTCTGGTTGGTCTGCTGTTAACGGTTGGGCTTCTCGCTCAATCCGCGTTGGTGCGGCCGTGCAGCCAGAAGGTTCTCGGGGGCGCGGACACATCGGACACAGAGCGCGTGGTCGCGTCGTCGGCCCGGGCCGTGTGTGCGGCCTTTACGCCCGCGACGCCCCTTCAGGCGGTGTCGTCGGAGCGCCCGGAGCCTTCGGAGGCGAGCGGTGGATCCGGGGCGCCGGCCGAAGACGAGGCGATGAAGATGGCGAGAGAGGGGGGGCACTGGGACGGGGAGCGCACTCGCATGTCTCCGGTGCTACAGGTCTTACGCCCGGTCGTCCTGCAAATTTAGTTGTCTCCCGTGGTTCCCAGCTGACTCCTGGGGATTCGCCGCCGGGCAACCGGCTGGCGATTCGTGTTTGTACAAACTGGAGACAAGAATTCCTATGCAGATTCCAACGTGGTTCTGGTCCTTTCTGGCGGGTGTACTCGTCGTGATCGCCGGGGCGGGGCTGATCTCAGCCAATCAGTCGGCGTCGGCGCCCTCGTGGGCCCAATCCGACCTGGCGTCCAAAGACGCGCCGGATTTTGCCCTCGAAACCCTCCGTGGCGACACCTTTCGTCTCAGTGAGCACCGTGGGGAGGTCGTCGTGCTCAACTTTTGGGCGACGTGGTGCCCGCCCTGTCGCGAGGAAATCCCGATGTTCGTTGACCTTCAGCGGGAACTGGGGAGCGACGGGCTGCAGTTTGTAGGGGTGGCGCTGGAGCGGAATGCCGGCCCGGAGAAGGTGCAGGCGTTCGCAGAGAAGATGAACATCAACTACCCCATTGGGATGGGCGACGGCCGCATCGCGAAAAAGTACGGCGGCGTGCGCGGCCTGCCGATGACGTACATCATCGGGCCGGACGGAACAGTGGAAGGCCACATCCCGGGGCGCGCCACCGAATCGATGCTCCGACCGGGACTGGAAGAGCTGTTGGAAGAGGCAACATCGGACGGGTAGCGGCCCGGCCGATTCGTCGTCTTCGAACAGCGAGCCTGACCTTCTATGTCGGAATCCATGTCAGAATCCGAATCCGTCTCCGGGTGGGAGACGGCCTGGACGTACACGAAGCGCTATTGGCATTGGCCGCTGCTGCTGGTTATGGCGTTTTACGCCTACCAGCAGTACCTGCCCAGCATTGATTTAACGGCCGACGGCCGTCCGGCCCCGAACGTCGTGGCGGAGACGATGGGCGGCGATACGTTTCGCCTGCGCGAGCACCGGGGCGAGGTGGTGGTCGTGAACGTGTGGGCGACCTGGTGCGCCCCGTGCCGCGTGGAGATGCCGGGCTTCGTCGACCTGCAGGACTCCTTTCGCGACGAGGGCGTGCAGTTTGTGGGCATTGCCCTGGATCGGAATGGCGAGGAGGCCGTGCGGCCCTTTGTGGAGGAGAAAAACATCAACTTCCCGCAGATCCTCGATCCGGCCGTCGCGGCGCGCCACTTCCCGGGGGAGATGGTCCCCCGCACGTACCTCATCGACAAGCAGGGGCGCATCCGGTACACGCACAGCGGGGTGATCCTGAAGTGGGCGCTGGACGACGCGCTGGAGACGCTGGTGGACGAGCCGGCGACGACGGCCACGAGCCGCCGGCCGACGCCGGAGGCCCCTGCGTCTACGAGGCCGCGCCGTCGTGGAAAACGAGCCGGTCAAGGCTGAAGGGGCCGGCGCCGTGGGCCGTGAAGTAGAGGAGGCCGCCCAGAATGGCGACATTCTTGAATAGCGGCCCCAGCGTGGGGCGCCCGATCTGGATGGTGATGGTGATCGGAATCACGACCAGGATGAGCAGGCCCGCGGCGAGCCGCGTCTGGAGGCCCAGCAGCAGTCCGATCCCGCCGACGAGGAGCGCCCCGCCGGCCAATAGCACCAGCGGCTCGGCCGGCGCGATCGAGGTGGCGAGGTACCCCAGCTGGGCGTCCTGCAGACGCCGAACGATGTGTTCGGTGTTCAGGAGGTGCCCTGTGCCGGCGACCAGAAAGATGAGGCTGAGCAGGCCCCGGAACAGCGCCGTGATGTGGGGCTGGGGGGGCGGGATCGCGGACGAAGAATCGGAGTGCGGAGCGAAGTCGTTCATGGAAAGGTGGAGGAGGGACGATAGTGTCGGCGAAAACAGGACAATTGGGGCCCCACACGGGACCTGTGAGGCCCGGTCGTTCCTGCGGAGACGGCCGTCGGGCGGCGGCGTCAGAGCTCGACCGAAAGGTAGCCGGCGGCCTGGCGCTTGAGGGCGTGGGCAAGCCCGTTGGGCACCACCGTGACGTCGCGAGCTAGCGTACTAGGGTCTATGTCGAGGTTGTTGAGCGACATGCCGCAGGCCAGCACGCGAACCCTCTCGCCGGAGATGCGGGAGATGGCGTCCGCCAGCGGACCCTCGGACTGGATGTCGCGCACCGCCTGTCCGCAGACGACGATCTCGACCGGGGTGGTGGACAGAGAGTCGGACGCACGCAGGTCGCGGACGGTCTGCATGGAGGCGCGGATGTGCTGCGGCCGACGCACGAGCATCACGATGCCGGGGGCCTCGGTGGAGGCGGCACGCGACACTGACGAGGAGGCGCCGTCTGTTGATTGCGCATGCGCCGCCGGCGCAACGAGGGAGCCAAGCAGAAATACGAGCGCGAGCAGGAAGGAGGAACGAAGCATACGAACGAAATCAGTTTTTAGATGAGGACGTACCGGAACGGCCGGTTGTTGAATCCCGGAGGAGATCCGCGAGCGTTGGTTTCCGCTAGCAAGAATCTGTGTCAGGCAGGAAGGGGCACAGATACAGTTGGCCCCGCTGGGGATCACAGTGGGGCACAGCAGCCATTGGGCCGGTCCTGAGAGGTTCACAGACCGCGCCTGATGGGATGTGCATTCCGTCGACGGACGGGAGAAAACTATATGCGTAGCACGACGCTACGGAGATGACCGGACGATCCCTGGCTGGCATGGGACAACGCCGGTCGCGTTGGGGCGGACTGCCCGATAGAAGAAATCGCCGCCGTGATGGCTCCCCGCAGCGAGTCGGGTGGGGACGAGACGGATGGGTCGGACCCGAGCGGGAGGAGGGCCTGCCGATTGGGTTGGGCCGGAGCGGGGACGGTCACCGCCTCCGTTCGCAGAGTCCGGCACGCACTCCGCGGAGCGGGTTGCGACTCTGTCCCATGCGGCAGGAGGACAGCTTCCCGGTCTGTATCGGTCGGAGCCGGAGCCGTCGGTACAGGGGACGACGAAGGACCCGCTGGGGCGTACGGGGTTGTGCAGGCGGAAGACGGCGCGAGCACCGCCGGAAGAAGCACAACCAGTAGGGCGACCACGATCCCTGTGGGCGCTCGACGGCCGGGCACACTCAAATGTTGTAACAGGAGGGAACCCATTAGGACAGGTGGGGCAATTGCTGAGGGTAGAGGCAACCGCCCCTGATTTTGCAGGTTTCGGGCGTATTCAAGCTCTTCATTCGGTTTTGCCATCCGTAATCGCCGATCGGACGGGATCTTACGGGCACGGCCAGTGCACGAACGCCGCCGCAATCCTCCAAGAGACGTTGAAGGGAACCGCCGGGTCGGAACTCGACGTTCGGAGAAAATGTACGGACCCTCTAAAACATCACAACATGTCATAATATGACAGGCACCGCGGCTCCATATCGACTGAGCACAGTGGTGCCCCTGCTAGGGGTTGCACTCGCTGTCGTTGTACTGGGGGGGGGTGCGGACCGGCAGTATTGCGATGATTCCCAGCGCGTCACCTCGCGGGTGAACGTCGACCATGCCTCGGCCCAATCGCCGTCGCTCCGTCGGGGCGTGGCGCACGACGCTCGTTCTTTCGTCGACACCGGGCAGGATTCCACTCCGCCACTGGAGTGCAATTCCAACTCTCCCGCAGGAGACCCCAGTGCCGTGTCGACCCGGTCTGTTCGCCTAACCGACCACACCGACGGAGAGACCCAGGAAACGAACCGTCTCTCGCTCAACAGCATACGGGCGTCGGGGGAATCCCAGTCCGAGCGCCCGGTCTCTTCCCCACTCGTCTCTCGTCCCCAGGGGGACCTGGGAACCGTTCGCAGTGTCGTACTGCGACTATAATCTGACGTCTCCGCGCCAGCGTTGTCCGGCGCGTGTCCGTTCGGCGTGGAGCCCGACGCTGAGCGGTCTCGTCCTCTTTGCGGCCGGCCGTCTGGCCAGTCGACTGTTTGCCTCTACGGTTCCCTCGTTGATCAATCCCCCGTTCTGCTTATGCTCGCTTGGTTGTCTGCTCCTCGCTCGTTGATTCTGGTCCTTCTCCTCATCGTTGGAGGAATTGCCCCCTCGGCGGTCGGGCAATCGTCGGCGGACGAGGCGTCGCGCCGCGCGCCCGACTTCGCCCTCGAACAGATGAATGGGGACACGTTCCGCCTCTCCGACCACAGCGGCGAGATCGTCGTCCTCAACTTTTGGGCCACTTGGTGTCCCCCCTGTAGGAAAGAAATCCCGGGGTTCATTACGCTCCAGGAGGAGTTTAAGGACCGGGACGTTACCTTTGTGGGCGTGTCGTTGGACGAAGACGGATTTTCGAGCGTCCGTCCGTACGCCGAGAAGATGGGCATCAACTATCCCCTGGTGGTGGATGACGGGTCGGTGGCGCCCCAGTACGGTGGCGTTCGCATTCTCCCGTCGACTGTCCTGGTCGGGCCCGACGGACGGATTCAGCACCGGAAGAAGGGGTACTTTCCGGAGGAACAGCTCCGACGTCAGCTCAACGCGATGCTGGGGCGGCCCCCGGACGGCAGCTAGTAGGTGTCGGCCGTCACCCGTCCCTGCACTGTCTGTTCAGCTGTTTCCCTTGTCCCAATGCCTGACTCCGCGAACGTTGACGATCGCTCCTTCGCCCGCTCTCTCGGCCGACTGCTGCGCCGCTACGGCCTGTGGGCCGCGCTCCTGATTGGTGGAGTCTTTCTCTGGAACGACCTGCGTCCCGACACCGACCTCCCCGAGAGTGGACCGTCGGCTCCAGACTTTACCCTCACCCGCCTAAATGGAGAGTCGTTTCAACTCTCCGAGCACCGCGGCGAGGTGGTGGTTCTCAACGTGTGGGCCACCTGGTGCGCGCCTTGTCGCGACGAGATTCCCGGCTTCGTGGAGCTGCAGCGGGAGTACCGGAGCCGGGGGGTACAGTTTGTCGGGCTCTCGGTGGACGAGGGCGGGCGGGCCGCCGTCCGGCGCTTCGCGCAGGAGCAGCCCCTGAACTACCCGCAGGTGGCGAGCCAAACGGTGGCTTCCCGCAAGTACGGTCAAACGACCGCCATTCCGCGCACCTTCGTGATCGACAAGCGCGGGCGGATTCGGTACACCCACAGCGGCCTGTTTCTGCCCGGCAGACTCGAACCGATGTTGGAAACCCTCATCGCCGAGCCGGGACCGATGGGCTGATGCCCTGAGAGAGGACGCCGCCCTGCCTCCAATTCGAGAACCGATTCTCCCATGTTTTTTGTTGATGTGCTTCGTTCGTTTTCGCTCTTTCGCGTGCCGTCGTGGAAGTCCGTTGGATTTTGGGCGACCCTTCTGCTCCTCGTCCCCCTGGCGGCCCCGGGCCAGGCAGTATCGACGGGGGCGTCGTCGGGCGCCGGACAGGGAGACGTGCGGTGGGATGCCGAGGCGCAGCCCCCGACCGTGCGCCCGGGCGAGCACCTGATGGTGGAGCTACAGGGAGAGGTGACCGACGGCTGGTACAGCTACGCCCTGAACTCGCCGGCGGGCAAGCCCCTGTCCGTGACGTTCGACGCGCTGCCCGAGGGCCTGACGGTGCAGCGGCCCCTCCACCAGACGTCGCCCACGTCGAAGTACGACCCCAACTTTCAGTCGCAGGCCCGCTACCAGACGGGGCGCTTTGCGCTGCGGGCGGCGCTGGCGGTGGATTCGAGCGCTGCGCCCGGGACCGATACGCTGCGCGCCTCGGTCCGCTACATGGTGTGCAACGATGAGCTGTGCATGCCCCCGCGGACGACGACGGTGCGGGTGCCGGTGACGATCGAGGACGGCCCGCCTCGCTCGACGCTTACAGAGGCGCGGTTTGGCGACCTGGTGCCGCCGGTAGCCGATTCGGCGGCCGGGACTCCTGAGACAACCACCGCTGCGGGCACCGCCGGCGTTTCGTCGGGCGGCGGCACGCAGCGGGGACAGGGCCTCTGGGGTTTTCTGTTGCTGGCGGCGGGGGCGGGGCTGGGCGCCCTGCTGATGCCGTGCCTCTTCCCGATGATTCCGCTCACCGCCTCCTACTTCACCGAGCACGCCGACGATGCCGGTGAGACGGTTCGGCTCGCGGGCCTCTACGGTCTCACGATCATCGCCACATTCACCGGGCTCGGGGCCCTGGCGGCGGCGCTGCTGGGCGCGTCCGGCGCGCAGATCGTGGCGGCCAACCCGTGGGTTAACCTCGCCATCGGGGCCACGCTGGTCGCGTTTGCCCTGTCGCTCCTCGGCCTCTACGAGCTGCGCCTGCCGTCCGGGGTAATGAATGCGCTGAACCGCTCCTCCAACGCCCGGGGCGGCTACGTGGGCGTCGTCTTCATGGCGCTCACGCTGACCGTGGTGTCGTTCTCGTGCACGGCGCCGTTCGTGGGCGGGCTCCTGGCCGCGGCGGCCCAGGGCACGTGGCTCTACCCGGTGCTGGGCATGGTCGTCTTCTCGACGGTGATTGCCCTGCCCTTCGTCGGCTTTGCGCTCTTCCCGAGCGGCCTGCAGCAGCTGCCCGACTCCGGGAGCTGGATGCATACCCTCAAAGTGACGTTCGGCTTCGTCGAGCTGGTGGCCGCGCTCAAGTTTTTCTCCAACGCCGACCTCGTCTGGGGCACGGGCCTGCTCCCGCGGTCGCTCGTCCTCGCGTTTGCCGTCGTTCTCCTGGGGCTGACGGGGCTGCACCTGCTCGGCAAGCTGCCCCTGGCCACCGGCCCGGCCGCGTCGGACGAGGGGCCAACGGGGCCGACGCGCATCGGGGTGGGGCGCCTCGGGGCCGCCACGCTGTTTTTGGGGCTGGCCCTCTACATGACGCCGGGCCTCTGGGGCGCGTCCCTCGGGACGATCGACGCCTACCTGCCGCCCCGCCCGGCGTCGGCCACGGCCCAGGCCGAAGCGACAGCGTCGTCGGGGACGCCGGTCGCGCAGCTCGACTGGAACGCGGACGACATCGACGCGGCGCTGGCCGACGCGGAGGCCGCCGGGAAGCCGCTGTTCGTGGACTTCAGCGGCTACACCTGCACGAACTGCCGTGAGATGGAGATGAACGTCTTCCCCGAGCCGCCCGTCGCTGCGCACCTGCGCGAGGACTTTGCGCTGCTGCGCCTGCACACCGACGACGCGGAGAAGGGGCCGGCCCTCCGCCAGTTCCAGCGCGAAATCACCGGGACGGTGGCCCTGCCCACCTACGCCATCGTGACGCCCGACAAGCGGGTGCTGGCCGAGCATCGCGGCATGGCCTCGCCTGCGGCCTTCGACGCCTTCCTGGAGACGGGGCTCGACGCGGCGCCCGACGGGGGCGGGGGCGAGGGGGCCGAATCATGAGTGGAGGTGGACAGGGCCGGTCGTTCTGTGAAGGTGCCCGGCGCGTCGTGGCGATCAGGTGGACGGGGCGTGCCGGGCATCTGTCCATTTGCCCGGATTCTGATAGATGTATCGTTGCACTGCCGTCCATTCGCGACGGGTGCGGACAATGCGGTCGTAATACCGGGATTGCCACCCGAAATCGGGACGATACGCCGCCCGGATGCGTTTGGTGCACACCGATTTGTATTGGCCAATGATGGCCCCCAACGAATGGGCGTGCAACCGAAATTTGTCCGTGGATTCCGCATTGCAACCATGCGTAGATGCGTCCCGCCGGGACGCATCTACGGCGTTGGAATTGTCCGCATCACCCGCAGTGTTGGATCCATCACGTTTGGATGTATCCGTGCCGGCGACGACGTCGTGGGCCGGGGATTCGGTGGTGATGCCGATCAATCCGTGCACGAGGTTTACTCCGCGTTCGCTCCGTGAATCTCCCTTTGGTCGATTTGGCATCACGACCCATGCGCCCAATCGCACGTACGGGCGGACCTCCGGCGTACGCCGCCATTCGTGCGCCGCCATGCACCCGGCGGGCGACAGTCCCACGATGCCGTTTCGCACCGTGCCAAAATACGAGACGCGATCGTGGGTACAGGTCGTCACAAAATACCACGCCGACCGTCGGTAATCCCAGGCGTCGAGGCGAAGGGTATCTGAACGGTAGCCGTTGTATCGGCGGTCAGATGAGGTCATGGGCGCACCGCGGGGGCTTCAGGGAACAGGGGGCTTGCAGACACGCGTCCGTTCGTGGGCATAACGTCGTGCGTCGCAGAGTGCATTTGTCACAGGCAGTGTCTACGTTTTTCCAAATTGCCTGCTTTCCCAACTGGCCCGCTCCCCCATGCGACGACTCGTTGGCCTCCTCGCTCTTGTTTACATCGTCGGAGTGGGGTCGGTCGTTGCCCAATCCCGCGGCTCGGCGGGCTCAATCGCCCTCGTCGGCCCCACGGCCATCAATCCGGCCGACTCGACCGTCGTCACGGACGCGACGGTCCTGATTGAGGGCGACCAGATTGCAGCGGTCGGGCCGTCGAGTGAGGTGACGGTGCCGGACGGTGCGACAATTTACGAGATGCCCGACAAGTACGTGATTCCGGGGCTCATCGACGGGCACGTGCACTTCTTCCAGAGCGGCGGCCTCTACACGCGCCCCGACGTGATCGACCTGCGCGCCGTGCGGCCCTACGCCGAGGAGCTGCGCCGCATCAAGGAGCGTCTGCCCGACACCTTCCGCCGCTATCTGCGCAGCGGGGTGACGAGCGTGGTGGACGTAGGCGGGCCGATGTGGAACCTCGACGTCCGCACTCGGGCCGACACGACAGCACAGGCACCCACCGTCGTCACGGCCGGCCCCCTCATCTCCAGCGTCTCGCGGCCCTCGCTCGACACAGGCGACCCGCCCATCCTCCAGATTACCACGCCCGCAGCCGCCCGGGAGGAGGTGCGCGAGCAGGTCGAAGCCGGCGTCGACCTCGTCAAGATCTGGTACATCGTAGGGCCGGACGAGACGCCCGCCGACTACCGCCCGGTGGTGGAGGCAACGGTCGATGAGGCGCACGCGGCGGGCAAGCGGGTGGCGGTGCACGCAACGGCGCTGGAGACGGCCCGTGCCGCCGTGGAGGCCGGGGCCGACATTCTGGTCCACAGCGTGTCCGACGAGCCGGTCGACGACGACTTCGTGCGCCTCCTGCAGGGAAACGACGTGCTCTACACCCCGACGCTCATGGTGGGCGAGCGCTATTCCGAGACCTTTGCCCAGCAGATCGACTTTACGACGGCGGAGCACCGCATCGGGCAGAAGGGCGTGATTGGGTCGCTCTTTGACCTGCGCACGTTGCCGGACTCGCTCGTGCCCGAGGGGATTCGGGAGCGGATTGTGTCGACCCGGCCGGTGGATTCCGACACCACGGCGATGCGCAACCTGAAGCGACTGCACGAGGCGGGGGTACCGATCGCTGCGGGCACCGACGCTGGCAACATCGGCACGCCGCACGGCCCGGCGCTCGTTCGCGAGTTCGAGTTGATGCGCGATGCCGGCCTCACGCCGCGCGAAATCCTGGCGACGGCCACGGTGGGCGGGGCGCGACTGATGGAGCGCGATGATCTCGGCCGGCTCCACGAGGGCATGCAGGCCGACCTCGTGGTGCTCAATCGCAACCCGCTCGACGATGTCACGAACACGACGAGCATCCACCGGGTGGTGAAAAAAGGCCGGGTGTACGCTTCGGACTCTTTGATTACCCCCAGGCCCGAGGCCGTCGTGCGGCAGGGCGCCAACGCCTTTAGCGCCCGCGACCTCGGCGGCTTTCTCGACAGCTTTGCCCCGGACCTGAAGGTACACGATCCCCCGAACACGCTGGTAAGCGATGGGCGGTCGGCCCTGCGCCAGGAATACCGACGCCTCTTCAGCTCTGCCTCGGACCTCCAGCTCCGCCTCCACGATCTGACCGTCGTCGGCCAGACGGTCGTCGTCCACGAGACCATCGAGGGCCTGCCGGACCGCGACGGCCCGCTGGAGCAGGTGGTGATCTACCGCGTAACAGACGGGCGCATCGATCGGGCATGGCTCGTGCAGGAGTGAACGATCGGGTGCGCAAAGCGGTGTGGAGGATACACACGTGCGCCCGACGGGCAGAATGCAGTTCTCTTCCCCAGTCCCCCACTTGCCATGTCTGCAGATGTTGTCCGGTCAATGATCCCGATGCTCCTGTGCGCTGTGATTGCTGGGGGAGGCGCCACCTGCTCGGCCGCCTCAGACGTTGCGCCGTCTCCTTCCGCACCGGATACCCCCACCGACACCCTTCTGGCGACCGTTGACACCGTCCAGGCGCCGGCGCGGCTCGCGACCACCGACACGCTTCGGCTTCGCCTGCGGGGCATGGTGGGCCCGAACGGATGCTACTCGCTCGTGCGGATTGAGAAGGACCGAACGCCGGAACGGGTGATCCTCCGTCCCATCGTCCGCCACAGCGGACAGAGCATGTGCACGATGGCCGTCGTGTCGCTCGACGAGACGATTGCGCTGGCGCCGCCCTTTCGGAAGGGCCAATTTCGCATCGTCGTGCCGCAGACCGATCGGCCGAAGGTTCGCAGGACGATCCAGGTCGAATCTCCCGCGGGAGATGGATAGAGGTTGACAAGGCCGGTCCGTTGTCCTGATCTTAACATAATCAAGGGACGTCGCCACACTTTCATCGTTGACCCGGTCAGTGTCATGAACCGTCGTGTAAAGCGCCAAATTCTTATTGCGCTGGGGGTTTTCGCCGGCATCGTGGTTCTCTTCTACATTATTGCGCAGGTGGGCGGGTAGCGTACCGGAGGCCTCCGGTCGGTTCACGCCGTGCAGAACCGGATACACAACATCTGTCTGGTATTCGTGGCGATGGGCCGTTGAGGGTTGTTTTTGTGGAGAGCGAGCCGGTTTATAATGAATGGTTTGCTCAAATATCTGCGAATGAGGGTTGCAGGGCAGGCCCCGCTCGTATTTTTCGTTTTCGCTCCTCCAGTATGGATTCTCAGCACTCCCCCCGCTCGTCCTGGACGCTTCTCGTCGCCACGGTGGCCCTGGCCGGTCTGCTCGCCGGCTGTGCCAGTGCCGGCCCCGCGACGAACGGCACGCCGTCGCAGCAGAAAGCCACACAGTCGCAAGGTGAATCCGCCGACGGGGACGACCCCAAGGCATTTGGCGACGTCGTGCCCGACGACGCAGAGACGGACGATGGCCTGATTACGATTCACCGGACGACCGACGACCTCTACTTTGAGATCCCTGATTCACTGATGGGGCGGGAGCTCCTGATGGTTTCGCGCGTCTCGCAGGCCCAGGCTGAGCTGGCCTACGGGGGCGAGAAGGTCAACACGCAGGTCCTTCGCTGGGAGCGCCGCGACGACGAGCTGCTCCTGCGGGTGGCCAGCTACGAAAAGACGGCCGACCCCGACGACCCGGTCTTTCAGGCCGTACAGAATTCCAGCTTCGAGCCCATTCTGAAATCCTTTGACGTACAGGCGCTGAACGAAGACTCGACGGGCGTTGTCATCGACGCGAAGTCGCTCTACACAAGCGATGTCCCCGCGCTGGGCCTTCCGTCGGACGCCCGCGAAGAGTACCAGGTGCGTCGCCTCGATGGGGACCGGACCTACCTGACGGGCGTGGAGAGCTTCCCGAAGAACACGGACGTGGAGGCCATTCTCACCTACGATGCCCAGAACCCCCCGTCGAGCGAGTCGTCGGGGACGGTGAGTGTGGAGATGAATCATTCGATGGTGCTCCTGCCGAGCGACCCGATGACGCCCCGCCACTGCGATCAGCGCGTCGGGTACTTTAGCGTCGAGCACATCAACTACAGCTCCGAGGAGCAGCAGGCGGCCGAGGAATGCTTCGTGACGCGCTGGCAGCTACAGCCGTCGGACCCCGAGGCCTACGCCAACGGCGAGCTCGTGGAGCCCGAAGAACCGATCGAGTACTACGTCGACCCCGCGACGCCCGAGAAATGGCGTCCTTACGTGCGGAAAGGAATCGAGGACTGGCAGGAGGCCTTCCGCACGGCGGGCTTTAAGAACGCCATCGTGGCGAAGACCCCCTCTGAGGTCGAGGGCTCGTTCGACGCGGACGACATCCGTTACTCTACGGTTCGCTGGTTCGCCTCCGAGGTGCCCAACGCCTACGGCCCGCACGTCCACGACCCGCGCTCGGGCGAGATTCTGGAGAGCGACATTGGGATGTACCACAACGTGCTGAGTCTGCTGCGCAACTGGTACTTCGTGCAGACCGCCGCCGTGAATCCGGACGCCCGAGGGCAGTTTTTCGACACCGACGTGATGGGCGAGCTGCTCCGGTTCGTGGTGGCCCACGAGGTGGGGCACACCCTCGGCCTGCCCCACAACTGGGGTTCCAGCGATGCGGTGCCGGTCGACTCGCTCCGATCCCCGAGCTACACGGACGAGCACGGCACGGCGCCCTCCATCATGGACTATGCGCGGTTTAACTACATCGCCCAGCCGGGCGACGGCGTGACGAACTTCCTTCCCCAAATCGGGGTCTACGACGAGTGGTCGGTCCAGTGGGGCTACCAGTGGATGCCGGACGCGGACGGCGCCGAGCAGGAAGCCCAGCGACTTGACGAGATGGTGCGGGAGCGCGCAGGCGATCCGGACTACTTCTACGGGCGGCAGACGGTGGACCCCGTCGATCCGCGCTCCCAGCGTGAGGACCTGGGCCGCGACGCCGTGAAGGCCGGAAGCCTGGGCGTGGAGAACCTGAAGCGCATCGTGCCGAACCTGGTCGAATGGACGCGCCGGGATGGGGACAACTACGATGAGCTCGAGGAAATTTACGGCTCGGTCGTGGGGCAGTGGAGTCTGTACCTCGGCCATGCGGCCCGCCACATCGGCGGCATCCACGAAACGTTCAAGACGTACGATCAGGAAGGCCCGGTGTACGACCCGGTGCCTGCTGCCCAGCAGCGTCGTGCGATGGACTTCGTGCTGGAGCAGGGCTTCCAGTCGCCCGAGTGGCTCGTGGAGGCCGACGTGCTGCGCCGCTTCGAGGCGTCCGGGGCGCTGAACCGGGTACGCGAAACGCAGGTCGGGGCGCTCGAACTGGTTCTGCAGCCCGAGCGACTGGCCCGGCTCATCGAGATTGAGGCGATGGATACGGAGACCGAGACGTACGCGCCCGCCGAGATGCTCGCCGACCTGCGAGAGGGCGTGTGGGCAGAGCTTGACGGCGGAGACGCCATCGGGCCCTACCGTCGGAATCTCCAGCGCGGGTACCTGGAGCGCATGGACCACCTCATGACCGCTCAGGTGACCTCGAATGTGCCCGACTACTATGAGGATTACGCCGTGCTCACGCCGGTGGATGTGAGCCAGTCCGACATCCGAGCGTACGTCCGTGGAGAGCTGAATACGCTCCAGGATGAGGTGGAGCAGGCGCTCCGCCGCACCACGGACGAGACGACGGAGATGCACCTCGAGGATGTGATCGCGCGCATCGACAACATCCTTGAGGGGGAGAGCCAGGCCGACGCGTAATGCCGATGCGCGTTCACTTATGAGATCCGGGCGTTTGAGGCGGCGGTCCAGCACGGGCCGCCGCCGTTCGTTATTCCGCGTTCTTTGCGCCCGAGGAGCCACTCCGGGAGGGCGTCCCGTGCCGCAGGGCAAACGTCGTAACGGGATGTGGAAGAACGGCGCGACCGCCGGGGACCGACTGGGTGTGGCGGTCGATGTAGGACTGCACCTGGTCCTGCACCGGCGAAGGCAACGGGGCCCATTCGGCCTGGAGGAGAAATTCCAGGAGCAGCGTGCCCTGAGAGGTGTTGTCCGAGAAGAGCGTCCGCGGAATGCCGGCCGAGATGTCGTGTGTCGCGGGGGGAGAGGGCCAGTGCGTTTTGATGAGCTGGTGTAGGTCGTCGTCGAAAAAATCGGCCTGCTGATGCTCGGACCAGAAGACCTGAGCCAGCGCGTTCATCGCGGTTTTCGGCGCGTGGGCAATCACCAGCGTGCCGCCGTCCCGAAGCTGCGAGCACATCCGTTGAAAGGTCGACACACGGTCCTCTACGTAGTAAAAGACGTGACTGCAGTAGATGAAGTCGTAGCGTCGGTCGCTCTGAAGGTCTTCGAACCGCGTGCACTCGATTCGCGTGGGGGGCAGGGGGCGTTTGGAGGAGAGCGTCTGCCGAAAGTGGGCCACGGCCGCGGGGTTCGGGTCGACCCCTACGAATGACTCGACGTGCTCGGTGAGATGGACAAGGAGGGAGTGGTCGAGCATGCCACAGCCACACCCTACGCTCAATACGTTGAGCGGCCCGCGTCCTGCTTCGATGAGCTGTCTCGCCTCCGCCTCGAGCCGATGGCGGATTTGGGCCTGTTGGGGGCTCGACTGCTCGAAGGCGCGATGGGCCTTCACGTACCGGCGGTCGTCGAGGGCGTGGACGGGAACGGTCCCTCCTCGAATCGCATCATCGAGGGACTGAAGAAGGGCATCCGAGTCGGACGGAGGGGACATCGAGGACGGTGCGCGTCTGCGAAGGTAGAGCCCAGTGACAGGGGGCCGTCGGGGACGGGTGGGGCCCGCACAACGGCTGGGCACGCAGAAGATTCCCTCCGGGTGAGCGTGGGGGCAGTGTCAGGTCGTACGTTCGTCCTTCGGTTGAAGGCGGCGAAGCCGGTCCCATCGGTAAATGCCGGCGTTGTGCCCATCGTCCCACGTGATGCGGATCCCCACACTGCCGGCGGGTTCGATCGAGAGGTCCGTCCAGGTCGTCTCCGGTTCGCGGGGTTCCGCTGGGGGCGCGATGGCCTCGACCGCGTCCCCATTGCAGTTCGCACAGGGACAGGCCTGGCGCAGGGCATCGAGCGGAAAGACCGACGTGTGATCGTCGTCCCACGTTATCGTCAACGTCTGCGCATCGGTGTCCACCTGAACACGAGTTGGAGGGGACATTGGGGGAGCGGAGGGCGGTGCAAAGGCGAGGCGAAGGGGGAAAAGAAAAAGCGCCGGACCCAATAAGATCCGGCGCTCGTTCTCCAGAGAATAATCTCTCGGTTGTCTTTACGATTCGTCCTGGAACGGGTACACGTCTTCGAGGAGGGCTTGCAGCTTCGTGCGCCCCCGGTTGATGCGGCTCTTGACGGTGCCCATCGGCAGGCCCGTGATCTCCGCAATCTCATCGTAGGCCAGCTGTTGGATGTCCCGCAGCACCACGACTTCGCGGAAGGCCGGGGGAATTTCGTTCATGGCCTCCTGAATATAGTGGTCCTGAATCGTGCTCTCCGCGTGCTTGTCCGGGGAGAACGATTCGTCCGGAATCTCCATCTCGTACTCCTCGTTGTCGCGGTTCACCGACTGGATCGACTGCATGCGCCGCCGCTTCCGTTTGCGATACTCCGACCGCGCGAGGTTCCCGGCAATGGTGTAGAGCCAGGTCGAGAACTTGGCAATGCGACGGTACGAGTGCCGGTTCCGGTGCACCCGGAGGAAGGTCTCCTGCAGCAGGTCCTCGCACCGCTTCATGTCGCCGAGGAAGCGATACAGGTACTGCATGAGCCGGTCCGAATACCGGTCCACGAGGATATTGAAGGCCTCCACGGTTCCAGCCTGGAACTGGGACATGAGGTCTTCGTCGCTCATCTCCTGGAGCGCCTCATGCTGGCTGTCTCGGGCCTTCCGATCCGACGAGGCCGTCTTTTTGGTGACTACTTCCGCTTTGTCCTTCGCCATATAGGTGTGGGTACGATTCCTGCGGGGAATGTTGAGTGTCTAGATTCGACGCCCAAGATGGATTCCGTAACGTCGGGGTTGCGGGGGAAAACCGCAAACGGAAGTTGTTACGAATCAGGCATCCTGGCACATGTTCCTAAACGGGGCAACGTCTCGAATTATTGTACAGCAAAATGCAGTCCAGGCTGCACGAACGCGAAAAGGGGCGCGCAAGAACATGTAAAGAGGGTGTAGGGGGGCGTCATTGCGGCGGGAAAGGGCGTCTATTTTATGCAAGTCCCGACGATTCGTCAGTTTTGCGGCGCCGGCCGCGGGTGGTGATTGTCCGCCTCGGTTGCCTATGTTGCACAGTACGCGGTCGCACTGTCCATCCTTTTGCACACTGTTCTCTTTTCTCTTTCAGCAAAATACACAGAATGGCATGAGTGTACTCGACGTGCTTCGAGGGGCTTTCAGTCTTTTGTTTGGTCTCGGGGTTCTCTGTTGGGTCGTGTTGGTCCCCGTTACGGCTTCGGCGCAGACGGGGAGTGATACGGCCCTGCTCATTCACGGAGGGGCCGGGGGCATGAGCCAGGACGCGATGAGCGAGGCGCAGCAGAGAACCTATAAGCAAGCGCTCCGCCGGGCCTTGACGGCCGGCAATGGGGTGCTCCAGGACGGCGGCACGGCGCTCGATGCGGTGGAGGCGGTGATTACCACGATGGAGAGCGACACGCTCTTTAACGCCGGGCGTGGTGCTGTGCTGACGAGTCAGAACACGGTGGAGCTCGACGCGGCGATTATGGACGGGGAGACCCGGAATGCCGGTGCGCTTACGGGCGTGAAGACGGTGAAGCACCCGATCCGTCTGGCGCGCACGATCATGACGGAGTCGGAGCATGTGATGATGGCGCAGGAGGGGGCCGAAACCTTCGCGGAAGAGCACGGCCTGGAGCAGGTAAAGAACGACTACTTCATTACGGAGCGGCGTCGTTCCGGTGCGGGGGACGACGCCCACGTACAGAAGACAGCGGAGAAGTTTGGAACGGTGGGAGCCGTGGCGCTGGACCAGGAGGGCAACCTGGCGGCGGGGACCTCCACGGGGGGCATTTCGAACAAGCGCTTTGGTCGCATTGGTGATTCTCCGATCGTGGGGGCGGGCACGTACGCCAGCAACGAATCCGTTGCTGTGTCGGCGACCGGACAGGGAGAGTTCTACATTCGCAGCGTGGCCGCGCACAACGTTGCCTCGCGCGTGCGATTCGGCGAGGCGTCGCTGCCGGAGGCCGCCCAGGCAGCCGTAGAGGAGGCCGAGGCCCTCGGCGGCGTCGGGGGTGTGATTGTGCTCGACCCCGAGGGCAACATGGCCATGCCGTTTACCACCAACGGCATGTTTCGGGCCTACGTGGATACCGAGGGCAACACGGCCGTCCGGATCTTTGGGGCCCAGGAGGACGGGGACATGTAGAGGCAACGGGCCCGGTCAATTATCGACCGCCGCCTCCGCCCCCACTCCCGCCCCCAGGCGGATCGTCCGGGGGCCCGTTCCCGGGGGGGGCATTTTGGCCCTGGTTTCCCTGCCCCGTTTGGGCAGGGGGGCCGGCGGCCGGGACGCCCCGGAAGAGATTCCGGAGCACATTGTCGGCGGGGGTGCCCCACGAAATGGCCTGGGCGGCGCCCTTTGCGATGGCTGCCGTAGGGCGTTGGGTCTGGCGTCCCGCCCGCTCGATTGCGGCCGGCAGCTGACGCATGGATTCGGAGTCGTACCCGGCGTCGAGGGCTGCGGCCAGCAATTGCTGTGCGGCGGCGGGGGAGTCTCCGTTCGAGGGAAGATCTGGAAGCACGCCGACCGCCACCGACACGTCGGAGAGGGAGACCGGACGCCGCTCCGTCGTTGCGGGAAGCTGATTCAGGAAGGCCTCAATCGCCTCCGGGGACACCTTCTGCTGCTGCGCGTCGGCGACACTGGCAATGAGGTCGGCCCGCCCCCGCTTCGAAGGGGCGTCCTGGTCGGCCCCGACCATCGCGCGCACCTCGTTCTTTTGAAGCCAGGTCGACACGAGTTGGCCGGCCTGTTCGGTTCGGTTGCGCAGCTGCTGGAGAACGGAGGACATCCGGTTCGGCGGAACGCGTTTGGACAGGCCCTCCAGGGCTTTGTTGAGGATCGGGCTGGCCGGGAGGTCGCGCTCGGCGAGGGCCACCGCGGGTTCAAGCAACTCGGCCGTGGCGGCGGGAGAAAGGCCGGAGTTGCTGGCCCGGTCCGCCACTGTGCGCATGAGCTCAAGGTCGGCCCCGGTCTGTTCGGCACGATCGAGCAGGGACGAGACCGAGGCCGGCTGTCCGAACGAAGTGGACGGGAGGGCGAGGACCATGAATAGAAGCCCCACCCCGGTCCAGAGCCGGCGGAGGAATCGTTGTAGCACGTAACGGTGAATCATATTCGTTAAGGAACGATGCACACGCCATTGGTCCCGCCGAAGGCGTCCTCGGCGGTGCGAGCGTAGGAGGGGAGAGACAACCATCGGGCCCCGTCACGCTCCACGACCCGGACGCGGTACGGGTAGCGCCCGGAGTCGACCTCGACCGTGGTGCCCCACACGCCGTCGTCCACTTCGGTGAGGGGAATGCCGGGAAGAGACCAGCCGGAGAAGACGCCCGTGATGTGGGGGGTGCCCTCTCCGTCGTACGGCACCCGAAACCGGAGGCCTGCATCGGTGGGGCGGCAGACCGACTGACGGAACGAGGCGTCGGGGCCTTCCTCCTTCCCGAAGGCCCGTTGAAGTTGGAGGCGCACGCCGGCGGCGAGGTATACATCCGACTGAGCGGCGTCACGACCGGCCAGGGACGCCTGGAGGGCCCGTGCGCGACCGAACACGGAGACCGAGGGACGCACCCGCCACGTGGCGGAGAGGCCGACGCGTCCCACCCGGTCGTGCTGCGAGCCGGTGGCCTCCGACGAGGAAAACCGGTACTGCACTTGCTCGGCCCCGGCCCGCGCCGTAAGCGACAGGTTGTTGGAGGCCCAGTACGTGGCGGAGAGCGTGGCGCCGGTACTCCCGTACCCGAACTCTGTCGCGGCGGCCGTGCGCCCGTCGCTCCGGTACACCTGGAGGTCGCCGCGGAGCTGCTCGGTGAGCCAGTAGGAGGCGCGCACGGTGGCGAGGCTACTCCACTGGCGGGCCGTCGCCGCCGTCGAGCGATCGACGCGTTGGGTGACGCCGGCCCGGAGGGTCAGGGACGCATCCGCGGTGGGGGTCCATCGGACGGAGGGAAGGGCCCACCAGCCGTCGCGGGACACGCTGAGTCGATAGCGTGAGGCCCCGCCCACCATCCCGACGGCCCACTGCGGATTGAGCCGATAGTGCCCGTCCACAAATCCCTGAAGCAGTTGGGGCCGACGGTCGTGGCGAGGGTATAGAAGCGACTGAGCCGTGACGTCGAGTCGAGTGTTCGGCCCGCTGTGGGTGAGGCCCAGCCGCGGGGTGAGGGCGGCGAAGGTGGGCGCAAAGGAGGGATTCCACGTGCCCGCCACCGGGTCGAGGTATGTATTGGTCTGGTATCCCCCGGCCAGTCCCAGCGAGGCCGTACCGGTCCACTGCTGCGCTGCGGCCGGCGGGGCACTCAGAGGCCCCCACAGGCCGAGCCCGAGGAGCAAAGACCAACATAGGAAGCGAACACGGGTCATCGGTGCAGGGACGTCGCCCTATACTTCGAGTACGGCGTTCTGGGCCCCAAATCCGTCGCTTCGGGTTTCGGGGGCCAAGGGGTCGGGCACCCATTGGTCTCCGTCAATCACAAATTGATATTCGTGTTCACCGCGGGGGACGGGGACCAGTCCGGTCCATACGGTGCGGCCGTCCACCGTGCGGGGGGTGAGCGAGATGGGTTGCCACTGGTTGAAGTCGCCCGCCACGGCTACGGAGTCGGCGTCGTTATCGGGGTAGAGGAACCGAATCCAGACGGTCTTTCTGTCGTCGGGCGCGGCAGACTCGGCGGCGACGGGCTGGGAGGAGGTGGCCGAGGAGGTCGACTGTACGGGTTCGACGGACGACCCGCCGGCCGTCGACGACGGGGCGACAGGCCACAGCACCCACGCCATTGCGGCTAGGAGCAGGATGGGAACGAGGGCGTACGCCGGGCGGACGGGCACCGTCACCGGGCGCGTAGCTCGCCGCCAGAGCCCCTGAAGCCAGTCCCCAAGCGATACAGGGGACGAGTCGCGGGCGTCCGACGCCGGGGGGAGGGCCTCGACGGTTTCCGAGGCGAAGTCGGGCGGCGGGGCTGGGGAACGAGAGGCCGCAAAGTCCTGCGTCATCCGCAGCTCAAACCGAAGGAGATCGCGCGCCTCCGCGTCGTCGGCGATGCGGTGCAGGGCCGCTTCGACCTCGGCCTCCGAGAGATCGCCGTCGAGAAACCGCTGAACCAGTGTGTCGGGGTCAGGAGTGTCCATTACGGTCGTCGAGTAGGCTGCGAAGCTTTTTGCGGGCGCGGTGTACTCGCACCTTGAGGGCACTGACCGACACGTCCAGGCGCTTCGACATGGCCTTGTACGTCATGCCATCCCGGTATTTGAGGAGGAAGGGGGTGGCGTACGTGGAAGAGAGCTCGCTCAGGGCGTCCCACAGCTGTTCGGATCGCTCATCGGCCACGAGCTGATCGTCCTGTCCGGGCTGGCGGTCGTCCGTCACGGCGGCATCGTCGTGCTCCTCCGTTCGGCTAAACGCGTAGGTTTCCCGTCGTACATTCTTGGCGTAGTCGCGACAGCGGTTCAGGGCAATGCCGTACAGCCAGGAGGAAAACCGGCCGGGAGACCGGAGGTCATTGATCCGCCGATAGGCCTTCAGGAAGATGTCCTGGGCCAGATCTTCGGCGTCCTCCGGAGTGTTGCTGTACTGGTGTGTGAGGTCGAATACCATGCCCTCGTACCGCTCGATTAAGACACGGAACGCTTCTCGATCACCGTCTTGGACGCGCTGGGCGTAGACCTCGTCGGGTTCGTCGTGCGCCATGAACGCTGTGCATCAAGCGAAGGGAGACGGACGGAACAGGAGAATCCCCTCCTCGGTGTCCGATTCTCTTCGCAGATTGCATGCCAGGTTCGGTGCCGTGAGGAGCCAAGGCGTTGAGGGAGCGACAAGCGCAGTGCGAATGTCCCCGGGACTCAGAAAAGTCCCGGGGGCCATGTGCGTGTCGGACCAGTGGACGACTACGCTCCGAGACCGTTACAGGAGTCGAGTGGTTGGGATCGGCCCACCCCTGGCACGTTCAGTTCGCCTGATCGGTCGTTCCCAAAATGTACGGTCTTCGCGGGAGAAAAGGAAACCACGGGCCCAGCCCCGCGGGCCTATTCGGACATCTCGGCGCCGGCCCGCTTCAGGGTGTCGACGTGGGTCAATTCTTCCCAGGGGAACGACGGACGTCCGAAGTGGCCGTACGCGGCGGTCTTTTGGTAGCGAGGCTTGAGGAGGTCGAACCGCTCAATGATGGCGGTGGGCGAGAGCTCGAAGTGTTCGTGCACGAGGTCGCAGAGGGCCGTGTCGGGGAGCGTGCCGGTTCCGTTCGTCTGCACGTCCACCGAGACAGGGTCGGCCACGCCGATGGCGTAGGCAATCTGCACGATGGCCTCGTCGCAGAGCCCGGCGGCCACGAGGTTTTTGGCGACATGCCGGGCGGCGTAGGTCGCACTTCGGTCGACCTTCGACGGGTCCTTTCCGCTAAACGCACCGCCGCCGTGGGCGCCCTTGCCGCCGTAGGTGTCCACGATAATCTTGCGGCCGGTGAGGCCCGTGTCGCCGTGCGGCCCGCCGATCACGAACCGGCCGGTCGGGTTGACGTGCAGGGTGAGGTTGTCGTCGAGCAGGTCCTCGGGCAGGGCGCGGGGGAGCACGATGTTGCGCACGTCCCGTCGGATCTGCTTCTGCGAAATGCCGTCGTCGTGCTGGGTGGAGAGGACGACGGTGTGGATGCGCTTCGGGGTGATGCGGTCGTCCTCGTACTCGATGGTTACCTGACTTTTGGAGTCGGGGCGCAGGTAGGGCATCTTGTCGGTCTCCTTGCGGAGGTGGGCCAGTTCCTGCATCAGGCGGTGGGCGAACGTAATGGCCATCGGCATGTACTCGCCCGTTTCCCGGCACGCGTACCCGAACATGAGGCCCTGGTCGCCGGCCCCCTGTTCCTGCTTCCCGTCCACGCCCCGGTTAATGTCGCTGCTTTGCTCGTGGATGCTGCTGATGACCCCACACGAGTCAGCGTCGAACCGGAGGCGCGGATCGGTGTAGCCGATGTCGCGGATCACTTCCCGCGCAATCCGGCGAGGCTCGACACGAGCTCGGGAGCTGACCTCGCCCGTCAAGACCACAAGGCCGGAGGTGACGAGGGTTTCGATCGCGACGCGGCTGTCCGGGTCCTCGGCGAGGAGGGCATCGAGAATGGCATCCGAAATTTGATCTGCAATCTTGTCGGGGTGTCCCTCCGAGACCGATTCGGACGTAAACAAGTAGGCCATAAACGAACAGGAGAAATTGGGAGAAAAGCGTACGTCCCGCGACGGGACACCGAACAGAGACGGCTCCGCCGGTGGAGCGGGACGCAAAGGCGAAGATAAGGTAAGCAGCCGATGAGCCATTGCAAACGACCGTTCTGTAAAGAACGGTGGGAGGGGCTCGAGTTCCTGAACGGACACTGGGTTGTCCGCGTGAGAAGCTTGCATCAAACGAAGGGGGGACGTTGCTTCTCCGGGGGCCTGGTTGTAGTTTTTGGCGGTTGAAACCAAGGCCGTAGCGGCCCGGTCGTCGGGGGATGGAAGGGCACATGGGGAGTCGACGACGCTTTTTCTGTACCGCATTCAGTCAGAACGCTCTCACTCACCAAAGAAATTGCCAAATCATGGCTACCGACATCGAAGAGACGGTTAAGTCAATCATCGTTGAGAAGCTCGGCGTGGACGAGTCCGACGTGAGCACGGACGCCTCGTTTACAAACGACCTGGGCGCCGACTCGCTTGACATCGTGGAGCTGATTATGGAGTTCGAGAAGGAGTTTGATCTCACCATTCCGGACGACGAGGCGGAAGAGATTGCCACGGTGGGCGACGCGATTGACTACCTTGAGGAGAACGTAGGGTAGCACGAACGGCCTCGTTCTGTCCCGGCGTGCCGCAGGCGTCCCTGGGGCCCGTCGGGCATTCATTTTGGGGGCGACCAGGGGCCGGGCCCCCATCCGTCGTTTTGTCTCCTGACTCCGATACCACTATGGCTGATGCATCGCGAAGGGTTGTCGTTACGGGCATGGGGGCCCTCACGCCCCTGGGCCTCACCGTCGACGACTATTGGAACGGGCTCGTAGAGGGTCGGAGTGGCGCCGATACCATTTCGTCGTTCGATCCGGAGGGACTGCGTACCACCTTTGCGTGCGAACTCGACGGCTTCGACGCTGAAGAGTACCTCGACGCCAAGCAGGTGCGGCGCATGGACCCGTTCTGCCAGTATGCCCTGGCGGCCGCCGACGAGGCCGTGCAGGACGCGGGCCTGGATCCAGAGGCGATGCCGCAGGACCAAAAGGACCGGATCGGGGTCGTCTACGGCACCGGCATCGGCGGCATGCAGGTGTTTCAGGACCAGACGGAATACTTTCTGGAGAACGATCGGGCGCAGACGTCCCCGTTCTTCATCCCGATGCTCATCCCCGACATCGCGGCGGGCCAGATTGCGATGCAGTACGACTTTCGCGGGCCCAACCATGCGGCGGTGTCGGCCTGCGCAACGGGAAATCACAACATTGGGGATGCATACCGCCTCATCCGGGAGGGAGACATGGACGCGGCGCTCTGCGGGGGCACCGACGCCTGCGTGACGCGCCTCGGCATCGCGGGCTTCGCCAGCATGCGGGCCCTCTCCACCCGAAACGACGACCCGGCCCACGCCTCGCGCCCGTTCGACGCGAAGCGGGACGGGTTTGTGATGGGGGAAGGGGCCGGTGCGCTTTTCGTGGAGTCGCTGGAGCGGGCCCGGGAGCGCGGCGCCCCCATCTACGCCGAGCTTGAGGGCATTGGCATGTCGGCCGATGCGTACCACCTGACGGCGCCGGACCCGGACGGGGGCGGCGTGTGCCTCGCCCTGGAGCGCGTCCTCGAAAACGCGGAGATCAACCCGTCGGAGATCGACTACGTCAACGCGCACGGCACCTCAACCCCGCAGGGAGACGTGGCGGAGACGAAGGCGCTGAAGCAGGTCTTCGGCGATCACGCCTACGACCTAAACGTGTCGTCGACGAAGAGCATGACGGGGCATCTGCTGGGGGCGGCCGGGGCCATCGAGGCCATCGCCGTCATCCAGGCGATCCGGCACGACGTGGTGCCGCCGACCATCAATTTTGAGGAGCCCGATCCCGACTGCGATCTCCACTACACCTTCAACGAGGCGGAGGAGCGGTCTGTGGACCTCGCCATTTCCAACGCCTTTGGCTTTGGGGGCCACAACACCTCGGTTGCCTTCCGGACCTTTGAGGGGTAGAGGCGCAGTGTGCGGGGGGTCAGCGGAAGACAATTTCGTCGACGAGCTCGTCGTCGAGGGCGCCGTTCAGGCGCTCGCGCCACTGTCGACGGTTCATGTGTAGTTGCTGCCGCCAGGCCGCAGAGGTGATCTTCACGTAGAGCGTGGAGCCCTTCATCCAGGCCGTTTTGGTGACGGCATTGATCCGGGTGCCGGCCACCGAGGCCCACGTCTCGACGACTCGGGCCTCGTCAATCTCGGCCTGGACGTCGAGTCCGTCGATCACCTCTTTGATGACTTCGCCGAGCGGGCGGGGGCTGCTGGGGGCCATGGGAAAAGAGGGAGAGTGAGCTGTATGTGGGAAACTTTTACGAGAGGGCCCCTGCGCGTGTGCCGCGGGACCGAGCCTTCGCCCGGTCCGTTACCTTCGGCGAACGGCGCGCGGCGTCAACAGGCGAGGCAAGAGACAGTCGGAATGCGTCTCCTGTGCCCGGCTCTTCCGCCTCCCGAAGCATCCGTTCTCTGACTGATTCGACGTGCTCATGTCGTCCCCCGCCCGTTCCCTTCTTCTCAGCGTCCTTCTCGGGGTCCTCGCAGGGTCTGTGTCGGCCCAGGCCCCGACGACGCAGGACACCCTCCGCGTGACCCTCACGGAGGCCATTACGTCGGCCCTCCGGGTGAGTCCGGAGGTGGACCAGCGGCGGGCCGAGCGTCGCTTCGCCACGGCCCGCAGCGACCAGGCGCGCGCCAGCCGTTACCTCACCGACGTGTCGATGAGTCTCGCGTCCTCGTTCGCCCCCGGCCTCGACGTGCCGGCGGACAACACGTTTCCGGACGACCAGCTGTACCTGAACCCCGATGTGGAGAACGACTGGTCGGTCGGGGCGCTGCGACCGTTTGGGCGGGCCGAGATCGCGGTGCGCCAGCCGCTGTTCACGTGGGGAGAGCTTTCGGGCACCATCGAGGCGGCCGGGCACGGGGTGGCGGTTGAGGACGCCCGCCTGGACCAGAAGGCGCTGGAGGTGTCGGCGCGCACCGGGGAGATCTACTACAACCTGCTGCTCACGAAGGCGCTCGATCGGCTGGCGGACCGCACGGAGGAGGTGATCGACCGGGCCAAGAAGGAAATCAATCGGATGCTGGAGGAAGGGGACGAGAGTGTGGACCAGGCCGACCTGTTCCAGACGCGACTGACGGAGGAAGAGTACAAGCGTCGGGTCGTGGAGATTACGCAGAACCGGCGGACGGCCCGCTCGGCCCTTCGTCGCCAGCTCTTTGTGCCGGACGAGACCGTTGTGCAGGCCGCCCCGGAGGAGATTCAACCCCTTTCGTTTGAGCTCCACCCCGACTCGCTCACCTACTACACGGAGCTCGCCCTACAAAATCGGCCGGAGGTGGAGCAGGCCGAGGCGGGGGTGCAGGCCCGCGAGGCCCTGGTGGACGTGGCCCGGTCCGACTACTACCCGAAAATTGGTGTGCAGGCCAGCCTCTCGCAGAGCATTACCCTTCCGGAGCGCCCCAACCCCGACAATGCCTTTATTGGCGACTCCTTCATGGGTACGGGGACTCGCACAGGCATCGGCATCGAGCAGAACCTGAACTTTGGGCAGACGTCGGCCCGCGTGGAGCAGGCCGAAGCGGAGCTCCGTGAGGTGGAGAATCAGCAGACGGCGGCGCGCCAACTCGTTCGCTTCGAGGTGGAAGAGGCCTTTCGCAACCTGATTGTGGCGCAGACCGCCATGGAGTCGCGGGACCGGTCGACCACCATCTCCGGCGAGTGGCTGCGCACCGAGCAGGTCGACTTTGATCTGGGGTTCGGCGACACGGAGAACCTGGTGAAGGCGGTGCGGGCCGATCTGGAGGAGAAGGCGCGCTATTTCCAGGCCGTAAAGGAGTACAACGTGGCCGTACTTCGGCTTCTCCAGGCCACCGGGACCCTGGCCGATCGGGCACAGAGCGGCACGCTTGTTGATTCTACCTCTACCCAGAAGTGACGCCCTCTCGTTCGGGAGGACGTCCCACACATTCTTTTCTGCACCATGCCTCGCATCGTCATGACCCGTTTCCGCCCCCTTCTTTCCGGCGCGCTTCTCGTGCTTCTGAGCCTCGGGGGGGGCGCCGCGCCGGCGCAGGCCCAGGACACCGCCACAGAGGACGAGATCCGGCAGATGCTCGAGGAGCGAGACCAGGAAATCAAGAGCATCCTCCGCGGGAGCGACGACTACACGGCCGAGCAGCGCCAGCGCCTCAAGGAACTGATCAACGGCGTAATCGACTTCCGGGTAATGGCGCAGACGGCCCTGGGGCCGCACTGGGATACGCTGAGCACCGACCGGCGAGACACCTTCGTATCGGTCTTCCGCGACGTGGTGCGGGCGCAGTCCATGAGCGACCTTGGGGTGTACAACTCACGGGTCACGTTCGACCAGATTTCCGTACAGGGCGATAGCGCCTTCGTGCGCACGACCACCGAGTACAAGGGCACCCGCACGCCGGTAGAGTACGTGCTGGAGCGACGAGAGGGGGAGTGGCGGGCCGAAGACATTATCCTCGACGACGTGAGCACGGCGGAGGGATACGCCCGCTCGTTCCAGTCCGTCATCCGCAAGCGCGGGTTTGGGGCGCTAATGGCGAGCCTGGAGCGAAAGCGCGACGAGATTGCCGCGAAGGCTGAGTAACGTGCCGCAGGTCCGGACGGGGGGGCGTCAGTCTGGGGGGGCGTACTCCAGGAAGCGGCGCCGAAGCTCCGGGGTGGGAAGGCGACACGAGGCCTGTTTCCCGAACCAGTTGTACCGGTGCGCCGCCACCCAGTCGTAGACTGCGTCGCGGAGGGGGCGGGGCAGCCACAGCGCCCAGGACAGAAGCGGCCAGGGGCCGGTCAGTCGTCGGGCAATGCGGAGCGCCGCGTCGGAGCGCAGGTGCACGTCCGCCTCCTCCAGAAGCACGATCGTGTCCAGGTCGAGGGCGGAGCGGCCGCGGGCCTCCAGGGCCGTTCGGGCGATCTCGGACTGGAGAGGGGCAAACTGAAAATGCCCGGCCGGGTCGCGGTCGATGATGAAGTTGACGGCCCCGTTGCACAGGTTGCAGACGCCGTCGAAGAGCACGACGGCGTGCCCCTCGGAGAGGGCGGCGTCGACGGACGAGAAGGGAGCGGGCATGGAAAACGAGGACGAACGAGAAAAAGCGGACGCCCCTCGCTACGAGGAACGTGTCGGTTCTACGGGGAGGACGCTGGGCGGAGC
Source organism: Salinivenus iranica (assembly GCA_002894665.1). Lineage (GTDB taxonomy): Bacteria > Bacteroidota > Rhodothermia > Rhodothermales > Salinibacteraceae > Salinibacter > Salinibacter iranicus. The sequence goes on along the minus strand of NCRB01000017.1, from coordinate 15,703 downwards.
CCGAAAGCACCACGACGACGGGGGAGACCGGGCTCTTTTTGGCGGCTCTTTACGTGTGTGAATGCATTTCTGGGGGCGCACAGCTGCAGTCCACCCCTTCTACCGGCGCGAAGCGCAAAGGGCCCGCCGCCTGATCCCCTCATGGAATACGAAGAGGGGAACGGGGCGTTCAAGGACGGGCCGAACGCGGTGCGAAAACGACCCGCAGCGACCGACGTGTGCGGACGTAGTGGGGCCTCACGACGGAGGTCAAGCCGTCGCGGGCCCGTGTTGCTGAGAGGCCGCTTCGGCACCGGTTCCTTCCGGTTCGTCTTTCTCCGAGGCGGCAGGACGGCCGTCGCGTAACCAGACTGTGGCGTTCCGCGGCGAACGCCCGGAGAGACCGACCGTTCAGGACAGTCCGCTTTGTCTCCCGGACTGCCCTGCCGCCCATGACCTGGCTCCGCCGCCTTGCCCACCGCGACGACGCCCGCCTTCTGGACCCGTCGCGTGCCCCCACCGACCCGACGCCCGATGCCCCCCACGCCGTCGTGATTGGGGCGGGGATGGGGGGGATCGCCTCCGCCATTCGCCTGAGCGCCCGCGGCTTTCGGGTGACGCTGGTGGAGCGGCTGGAGCAGCCCGGCGGCCGGGCCCGCGTCTTCGAGCAGGACGGCTTCACGTTCGACGCCGGCCCCACGGTGATCACCGCGCCGTTTCTGTTCGACGAGCTGTGGCAACTCTGCGGTCGCGAGCGGGCCGAGGACGTGGAGCTCGTGCCGATCGACCCCTACTACCGCATCCAATTTCACGACGGGTCGACCTTCAACTACAACGGGGACGCCGACCAGATGGAGCGGGAGATCGCGAAGTTTTCGGAGGCGGACGTGGAAGGCTACCGCCGCTTCCTGAAGAAGAGCGAGGAGATCTTTGAGGTCGGATTTGAGGAGCTGGGGCACGTTCCGTTCCAAAACCTCACGGACATGCTCCGCATTGTGCCGGCGATGATGAAGCTCGAAAGCCACCGCACGGTGCACGGGCTCGTCTCGAAGTACATCTCGCACCCGAAAGTGCGGAAGGTGCTCTCGTTTCACCCCCTCCTGGTGGGCGGCAATCCGTTCAACACCACCTCCATCTACACCCTCATCGCACACCTGGAGCGCAAGTGGGGCGTGTGGTACGCGATGGGCGGCACGGGCTCGCTGGTGTCGGGCCTCACGGGCCTGCTGGAGGAGCGGCCCTACGCCACCCAGCGCTACGGGGCCGACGTGGATCAGATCCTCGTGGAGGACGGCCGGGCAAGCGGCGTACGCCTCGCCGACGGGGAGACCATCGACGCCGACCTCGTCGTGTCGAATGCCGACGTGGGGTTCACCTACAAGAACCTCCTCGCGCCGGAGCACCGCACCACCTGGACCGACCGGCGCGTCGACAACATGGACTATTCCATGAGCCTCTTCGTCTGGTACTTCGGCACGGACCGGACGTACGAGGACGTAGAGCACCACACCATCCTCATGGGGCCGCGCTACAAGGGATTGCTCGACGACATCTTCGACCGCAAAACGCTGGCCGACGACTTTAGCCTGTACCTCCACCGGCCCACCCGCACGGACCCGTCAATGGCCCCAGATGGACACGATGCGTTCTACGTGCTGAGTCCCGTGCCGCACCTGGAGAGCGGCGTGGACTGGCGACAGCAGGCCGAGCCGTACCGCCAGGCCGTCGAAGACTACCTGGCGGAGACGGCGCTGCCCAACTTGGGCGAGCACCTGGTCACCAGCCGGATGCTCACGCCGCGCGAGTTCAAGGCCGACTACAAGAGCCTCAAGGGCGCCGCCTTCAGCGTGGAGCCCAAGCTGACGCAGAGCGCCTGGTTTCGGCCCCACAACCGGAGCGAAGACGTTGAGCATCTGTACTTTGCGGGCGCCGGCACGCACCCGGGCGCCGGGCTGCCGGGCGTGCTCTCCTCGGCCCGCGTCCTCGACACTGTGGTGCCGGATCCCGACGCTGTCTCCTCCGCCCCCGCCCCTGCGTCCGAGGCGACGGCCGCCTCGGTGTAGTGTTGCTCCTCTGCGGATCCGGCTCGGCCCATGCCCGCCTCCGACGCGTCCCGGCCCGACCACTATGCGCGGCTTGGGGTGCGCCCGTCGGCCTCGGCCGAGGACATCCGGCGCGCCTACCGGCAGAAAGCGCAAGAGACCCATCCGGATCACAACCCCGACGACCCGAAGGCCGCCGAGCGTTTCCAAAAGGTGAAAGAGGCGTACCAGGTGCTGCGCGACCCGGAGCGGCGGGCGCGGTACGACGACGTCCGGGCGGCGGCGCAGCGGACCCCCGACGGCCTCACCATCACCCAGCAGGCCCCGGCCGGGTGTGGGGGCTACCTCTGGCGTGTGGTTGCGGGCCTCGTGGCCGTAGGGCTCTTTTTTGTCCTCGAGGCCGCGGGCGTGTGGGCCGCCTCCGACACGTGGACAATCGTGACGGCGGTGGGGGCAGCCTCGCTTTTGGCCGCACTGATTGCCGTGGGGGTGGCCCGCCAGTTCCCCGACGAGGCAACCGACGTCTCGATGCGGCTCACGGACGACGGGGCGACGATGTGGGCGGACGGCCACGTGGTCTTGCGGTTGAACTGGACGCAGGCGCGAGCGGTGCGCCTCCACGATGACGGCTGGACGATGGAGGTGGTCGTGGAGCCGACGGTGGCGGACGGCATGCGGCCCGTGTCCCCGGTGCTCGTGGCGATTGATCGCCGGAGCGATCACGCCCGGCTCCGCCTCGACCTCTCGGATACCGACGTGCCCCGCAACGTTCTCGTCTCCTTCCTGCGGACCACCCCGGCGGTGCCCTTTCCGGTCTCGACCACAAAGGATGCCTCCCCGTCCGCGTAGGCATTGGGGGAACGTGGGGCGCACGCGGCGCCTTCCGCTCCCGGAACCCACCTCCGTGAGGTATGATATAGAACGATTGTAAATAAAAAACTCTCGCTCCACTCTTTGCTCTCGTCCCCGATGTCTATGCCGCGCCTCCGCCCCGTGCTTCTCAGCCTTGCCGTCGCCTTCCTGCTGTACAGCCCCGAGGTGCATGCCCAGGAGAAGGTGTTCGGGGCCGAGGTGGTCGAGCCGGGCGTGGAGTTCACCTTCATTGCGGCGCCGAAGGACGACGTGCAGCCGCAGGCCCAGAACCTGGCGGAAGATCGAACTGACATTCACCTGGAGGTGCTGGCGGCCTGGACGGCGGCGGCCAGCGACGCCGTGGGGGCGCCGGAGGGCGGCTTCGTGCCGTACCTTCACCTTTTTGCGGAGGTGACGAATGACGCAACCGGCCGGACCAAGAAGGTGAGCCTCGTGCCGCACATCAACCGGTCCGACAATGCCCACTACGCCCGCAACATCGCGCTTCCGGGGGCGCCCGACGACCCATACACGGTCACGTTTTCGGTGAACCCGCCGGGGGAGTACGAGCTGGCAACGCACCGCGACTGGCGCGAGGCGTACGGGGACCAGCTGTTGGAGCCGACGACGGTGACGTACGAGGGGCTGGACCTGGCCGCCGTGGCGGAGGCCACGCGTGAGTAAATCCCCCCACTGCTCTGCATCCTCACACGCCCCCGCCGCCCCCATGGGAACGTCGCGCACGAAGGGACAAGTCGAGGCCGCCATCACGGAGGCCATCACGCAGTATGAGCGGGACCACCTGGGCCGGGGGCCGAAGGAGGCCAAGACATTTATCGTGGAGAACCTCGTGATCATCCGCCTGCAGGGCATTCTGAGCCCGGCGGAACGGCAGCTGAGTGCGGAAGACGATGGCGTGGAGCTGATCAAGCAGATGCGGACGCGCCTCATCGAGAGCTCCAGCGACGATCTCCACACCCTTGTGACCAAAGAGACGGGCGTGGAGGTCGTGAGCATGCACACCGACATCAGTGCGCGGACGGGGGAGCGGATCTTTGTGTTTAGCCTGGCCGAGGACCTCGGGGCCACTTTCTGAGAACGGTGAACTTTTGGTAATCGGAGGGGCGAGCCTTGACAGGCATCCCCCGTTGTTCTGTATCATAGGGGCGCTGGTTGGCCGGAGCGCTCGGCGCGCCGGGCGGCCAGTTCCATACTCCGGCAAACAAGCTGCGCACACGCCCGTCGGGCGGGTGCAACGATTGTGGGCCGACACGCGACGCCGTTCCGTATGGCGTTGGTGTCGGCCTTTTCTATGTTGGAACGGTGCGCGCCGGCACTGCCTCAATAGCTGCTCCGAACGACCCGTCTCGCCATGCCCTCCCGTGCCGATACTCGCGTGCCGCCTCTGTGTACCTGGGGCATGTGGGGGCTGTTCGTGCTGGTGCTGTTGGGCGTGGGCGTGTGGGGCGGCGGCGAGTGGACGGCCGGGTCGCTCCTGCGGGTCGACGGGCTGACGCAGGTGATGGCGCTCGTCACGACGTTTGTGAGCGGCATTGTGCACAGTTTTTCGCGGCGCTACATGGCGGGGGCGCATCGGCTCCGGGGCTTCTACGGGCGCCTCTTCGGGCTCACGCTCATCGTGCTGGGCCTGACGGCCGCGAACCACCTTGCCCTGTTCGTGGGACTCTGGGCGGCGATGGGCTGGGTGCTGGCCGACCTGATCGGGCATGTGCGGCACTGGCCACAGGCGCAGGCGGCCGCACAGAGGGCCCGGTACGCCTTTTTGGGGGGGAGCGTGCTGCTGGCGGGGGCGGCTGCGCTGCTGGCGTGGCAGACGGGCACGAGCACGATTTCGGGGTCGCTGGGGGCCGTGGAGGGGAGGCCGGGCCCGATCGCTGGAGTGGCGGGCGGGCTTCTGGTCCTGACAGCCATGGTGCAGTCCGCCCTCGTGCCGTTTCAGGGGTGGTTGCTCTCGTCCATGACGGCCCCGACCCCCGTCTCGGCGTTCATGCACGCGGGCCTTGTGAACGCGGGCGGGGTGCTCATCGCCCGGTTCGCACCGGTGCTGTTTGCCGAGCCGGCGGTGATGCTTGTCCTTGTGGCGGCGGGCGGGATCAGCGCCCTGCTGGGGCAGGCCTGGATGCTGGTGCAGACGAACGTGAAGCGGCAGCTGGGCTGCTCCACGGTGGCCCAGATGGGCTTCATGGTGCTGCAGGGCGGGCTCGGCTTTGTGGCGGCGGCCGTCACGCACCTGATCCTACATGGCTTCTACAAGGCCTACCTGTTTCTGGCCGCCGGGTCGGTGGTGGAGCCCACCCGCCCATCGAAGCGGACGACGCCCCGTCCCGGCCTGCTTTCGGGCCTCGTGTCGCTGGGGGCCGCGGCGGCGGGCGGTCTGTTGTTTGCGACGCTCACCGGCAAGTCGATTCTGCCGCTCAACAGCGGCACCCTGCTCGTGCTGTTTGTGGGGCTCGCCGTCCTCCACGCGACGCGGGCGGTGGTGCGACGGAGCGCCCTCTCCGCGACCCCCCGGCTGTGGGCCGTGCCCGCCCTCCTGCTCCCGACGATCGGCCTGTACGCGACGGTCTACAACGGGGTGAAGGGGCTTCTGGGCCCGCTCCCCGCCGCGTCGGCCCCGACCGAGCTGACGGCCCTGCACTGGACGATCGCCGGGATTTTCCTCCTGGCGTACGTGGCCCTGGAGCGCGGGTGGCATCGCGCGAGCACCCGCCTCTACGTGACGCTCCTGAACACGTCCCAGCCCCTGCCTCGCACCGTACTCACGCAACGTGACCAGTACCATGCCCATTAAGCGGTCTGTTCTGCGCGCCCGGATCGAAAATGCCGGCGAGGTGATCGGTTCATTGTGGCCGCTGCGCACCTTCAACGCGGCCAACCCCCTCGCCGGCTTTGAGGATCAGCCGTTTGACCAGGCGGTGGATCGGGCCCGGAAGCTGTTTGGGGGGCGGCCCTACCCGCGTCCCGCGACCTTCCGCCAGGCATGGGAGAACGGGGAAATCAACCCTGCGCTCCTGACCCGCCGGCTGGAGGCACACGGCATCACGGACCCGCCGGCGGCCCTGCTGGGGCGGATGGCGGCGGACGACCCGCCCGGGGACACATCCCCGGCCGACGAGCCGCTCGATCGCCTGATGACGAAGTGGCTCGCCGCCTTTCTCGACCAGGGCCAGGCCGACTGGCCAATGCCGAACCGCGAGGAGGGCTTCTACGCCGCCTGGCGGTCGGTGGCCCCCTACGATCACGACGGCCCCCCGGTCGACAGCCCGTCGGACCTGCCGCCCACCCTGCTGGACGCGTTCGAGAATGTGCTCACGGCCTATCCCGAGGGCCAGTGGGAGTCCATCTTCGTGCAGCACCTTGCGGCCCTTCCGGGCTGGGTCGGCTTCATCAAGTGGCGGGCCCAGCAGGACGATCATCCCTGGCAGGCGGCCTACCCGATCTCGCTGGCCGACTACCTTGCGGTGCGCCTCACCCTGGCGAAGCGCATGGACCGCGCCATCGCGCCGGACGATGCGGAGGAACTGCCGGCGAACGGCACCACGCGTCCCCGCCTGCCCGCCCTCTGGCTGCGGGCGTGGGAGGAGAGCTACCGGCGGCGCCTGCTCGACGACCTCAGCGCGGCGGCCGACGCGTCGGGGGCGGACGAGGACGATGAGCGCCCGGCGGCCCAGATGGTGTTCTGCATCGACGTGCGGTCGGAGGTCCTCCGGCGTCACCTCGAGGCCACGGGCCCGTACCAGACCTTCGGCTACGCGGGGTTCTTCGGGGTGCCGATGCAGCACGAGCGCTACGACGGCGTCCGCGTGAAGTCGTGCCCCCCGATTGTGAACCCGCGGCACCGCATCGCCGAGCGCCCGGCGCCCGACCGGGAGACCCAGGCGGCGACGTACGACGGGTGGCGGCGCTGGGGCGAGGCGGGCCGGTCGCTGGTGAAAACCCTCAAGCACAACGTCGCCGCGGCCTTCGGCTTCGTGGAGGGCAGCGGGGGCGTCTTTGGGGCCGCCCTGGCGGCCCGGACGCTGCTTCCGTCCGCCCTCTTCCGGGCGACCGACGTGGCGGACGCCCGTGTGCCCGGCCCCGACCACTTCTGCGCGCCGACGGTGGACCGCGTGCCGGAGGCCGATGCGGAGGGGCCGCTGCCGGTGGGGCTCTCCCCCGAGGCAAAGGTCACCTACGCCGAGGCGGCGTTCCGGCTCATGGGCTGGACCGACACCTTTGCCCCCGTGGTGGTGTTTACGGGCCACGGCTGCCAGACGCCCAACAATCCCTACAAGGCGAGCCTCGACTGTGGGGCCTGTGCGGGCAACCCGGGCGGGCCGAACGCCCGGGTGCTGGCGGCCATCTGCAACGATCCCGACGTGCGGGAGGCCCTCCGGGAGCGCGGCATCGACATTCCCGACGATACGACGTTCGTGGCGGGGCAGCACAACACGACGACCGACGAGGTGACCCTGTTTGTGGACCCGGACGAGGTGGAGGGCGCGTCGGACACGATCCGTCGCCTGCAGGCCGACCTGGAGACGGCCCAGGCTGAAACGGCGGCCGAGCGCGTGGAGCATTTCCGGGCCGATCGCCCCGACGCGCCGGTGGACGAGGTGCAGCGCCGGGCGGCCGACTGGGCCGAAACGCGGCCGGAGTGGGGACTGGCCGGCAACGCCGCGTTCATCGTGGCCCCGCGCCGCCTCACCCGCGATCTCAACCTGAACGGCCGCTGCTTCCTGCACGCCTACGACTGGCGCACCGACGCGGACGGCACGGCGCTGGAGAACATCATGACGGGGCCGATGGTGGTGGGGGAGTGGATCAACACCCAGTACTATTTCTCCACCGTCGACAATGCGGCGTACGGCAGCGGCTCCAAGGTGACGCAGAATGTGGAGGGGAAGGTCGGCGTGGTGCAGGGCAACGGCGGGGACCTCATGAGCGGGCTGCCGCTTCAGTCTCTCCGCACCGACGACGTGCACGTTCAGCATCGTCCCCTGCGCCTGCTTACCCTCATCCAGGCCCCGATGGGCCGTGTCGACGCCATTCTGGAGCGGCAGAACACCCTCGCCCAGCTGCTCGACAACGAGTGGATGGCCCTCGCCGTCATGGATCCGGAACAGGACAACACCATTCTCCGCTATCGGCCCGGGGGGGAATGGACGCCCGATGCCGCGGAGTCCGCCGCCCCGGCGTCGGCGGCCGGGTAGCGGGCCGGCAGTTCCCCTCATCGACCATTGCACGCGCACATCTCCTCCTTCCTGTCATGAGTGACGACACGACGTACGAACCGACCGAACACACCCTTCACCCCCTCAAGAAAATCGAGATCATCGTGCGGGGGGAGAAGGAAGAATTCGTCCGCGAGCTGCTCGACGATTCGGGCGTGAGTGGCTACACCATTCACCGCGACTTGGCCGGGCGGGGCGAGCACGGCTTCCACGAGGGACGGCTCCTGTTCAACGACCGCGCCGGCCTCGTCATGTTCTTTGCCGTGGCCGAGGAGGAGGTGATCCAAGGCATTGTGGACGGCCTCACGCCTCTCTTCGAAAAGAGCTCGGGCGTGATGTTTGTCTCCGACACACAGGTGGTGCGGCTCGACAAGTTTTTGGGAGAAGAGGACGAGGCGGGCGAGACGGCGTGATCCATTCGGGGCGGGGGCCGTTTCATTGTGCTGAACGAGCCCCATCCCATCTCTCCCGCCCATGCCGTCGCCCCGCCCCACGCCGCCGCGTGCCGTCCTCGAAACGAGCCTCTACGCCGCCGATCTTGACGCGGCCGCCCACTTCTACGGCACGGTGCTGGGGCTTAACCCCGCGCTCCGGGCCGAGGGCCACGTCACCTTCCGGTGTGGGCCGGGCGTAGTGCACGTATTCGACCCGGCGGACAGCCGGGAGCGGGCCTCGTTGCCGGCGCACGGTCCGGAGGGGGCCACCCACGTCGCGTTCGCCGTGCCCACCGCTCAGGTGGCGGCCTGGCGGCGCCACCTAGCCCGCCACGACATCGACGTGGAGCACGAGCACGACTGGGGCGAGGGGCACCGCTCCCTTTACGTGCGGGATCCGGCCGGGCACAGCGTGGAGCTTGTGAGTGAGAATCTGTGGGGGACGAGGGAACGGGGCGAACGCCTCCGCGACGTGCGGCCCGTCCTGGATCTCGACACGGCGGAGGCGGGGCCCGTGGAGCGGTTTCAGAACGAGACCCTGCGCCCCATCCTGAAGCTACTGAACCCCACGATCCTGCGCCTAGTGGCGGAACGGCTCGTGCGGTACGGCACCGGGTTTGCCGAGATGGATCCGGTCGATCAAGAGCGGCGCCTCCGCAACCTCCTGAAGGAGGACAGTCGCCTAAAGCGCACCCTGCTGGGGACCGTGGTCGGCCACCTGACCGAAGACGAACTGGACACCTACCTCGCACACGAGGACGAGGTGCGCCGTCGCACCGTCCCCATGCTCGTGCAGCGGGCCCAGGATCAGCGCGACCAGGTTGTGGCGCTCGTGCAGGAACGCGCCGACGCGACGTAACGGGCGAACCGTAGGGGGCGCCGGTCCGTGTGTGCGCAGTGATGTCTCGACTCTGTTTTCCCATATCGCTCTCCGTCGCCATGTCTCGCGCCGCCGGGTTCGTCGTTGCACTGGGCCTTCTGATGTTCGGGTGCGGCGAGTCGATCGCGCCCGACGAGCCCGTCGCCACCCGGCTCGACGGGCCGGCGGGGCCGGAGAGTGGGCAGCCCCAGCTCCAGGTGGCCGGCGACAGTGCGGTGTGGCTCAGCTGGGTGGCGCCCACCGACAGCGGGCACGCGCTCCGGTACGCCGCCCTCGCGGACGAGGCCTGGTCGCCGACCCGTACGGTGGCCACCGGCGCCGACTGGTTTGTGAACTGGGCCGATCTGCCGTCGGTGGTGCCCCTGCCCGAGGGACGGGCCGCGGCGCATTTCCTCCAGAACAATCACCGGAAGATGGACGATCGCGTGCTCCTGGCGTACGACGTCCGCGTCACCCAGCGGTCGGCGGCGGGGGACTGGTCGGCGCCCGCCACGCTCCACAACGACAGCACGCAGACGGAGCACGGGTTTGTGTCGATGGTGCCCTGGGGAGACAATCGTCTCCTGGCCGTGTGGCTCGACGGGCGCAAGATGACGAACGACGGAGGAATGACGCTTCGGGGCGCCGTCCTTGGGCCCGACGGCACGGTAGCGCGGCGGAATATGATCGACGGGCGCACCTGCGAGTGCTGTGCGACGAGCACCGTACGGGTGGGCGACGAGGCGCTCGTTGCCTACCGGGATCGCTCGGAAACCGAAGTCCGGGACATTCGCCTCGTGCGGTTCGACGGCACAGAATGGAGCGAGCCCCGGCGTCTCCACGCTGACGGGTGGAAGATTGGGGGCTGCCCGGTGAATGGCCCGGCCCTGGCCGCGGAGGAAGACCGAGTGGTGGCGGCCTGGTTCACGGCGGCGGAGGGCCGACCGCGCGTTCGGGCTGCCGTCTCGTCGGACGCGGGGCACGAGTTTTCGTCCCCTGTGGACGTCGGGGCGAAGACGCCGGAGGGACGCGTTGACGCGGTTTTTCTGGACGACGGGACCGCTGTCGTAAGCTGGCTGGAGTCGACGGAGCGGGGCGGGGCCGTGCGGGGCCGCCCCGTGTTCTCGGACGGGACGACCGGCCCGGTCCGGACGCTGGTCCGGCTCTCGTCGGCGAGTCGCGCCGCCGGGTTTCCGAAGATGGTACACCGCAGCGGAAGGGTCTACCTCGCCTGGGTTCAGCCCGGGGGCGAGGACGCCGAGGCGCAGGTGCAGGTGGCGCGCACCCCCGTGGACCGCATTTTGTGACGCCCCGTCCGCCCGGTGCATGCGCGACTAGTGTCGTGTCAAACCTCAATGTTGTGTTTGTCCTCCCGGCCAAGCCCCGAGGGCGTTCGGGGCGCCGAGCCGGGATCGATCCAGCCAACTCAATGGGGCTCAACTGAGGAAGTATGGCCCGTGGGGGGCAGAGCGGAACCCGGAGTGCCCTCTTCTACCGCTGTATAGATCCCGGATCTGCGCTCGGAATGACTCCTTGTTCAGGTTCTTTTGTGGCTCTACTTAGGACGGCGAATGGTCCCAGGCATGAAGAAGGGCGGCGGGGGCCGGGTGGGTGTGTCGTGTGGTCCCGTCCGGGGTCTGCACGCGGAGGCTGTCTGGGCCCGGCACGACGACCGAGCGGGGGCCCGTCCATCCCCAGACGGCGCCGCGCACCGGGCCGAGCGTTCGGGTTTGCCCCTCCACGCGCACAGCCGCCTGTGCGTCGGCCCCCTGTCCCTGTGTGAAGGCGACGTAGTTCCCGTCGGTTGACCAGCGCGGGTGGGTTTGGTCGGCGCGCGTCTCGGCGGGCGGGGTGAGGTAGACCGTGCGGTCCTCCCCGTCGCGGTACACGACGATCTGACGATGCCCGGAGTCCTCCGTGTGCACGTCCAGGGCCAGCTCCGACCCGTCCGGGGCCCACTGAAGGTGGCGCGGGCGCCGGTCCGGATTCAGCACCTCCGTCGTGTTCTGCAGTTGCGGATCGCTCAGGTAGAGGGACGTGTCCGGCACGTACTCGCCTGCGTTCTGGTCGTACTTGAGCTCGCGGTGGAGGTAGGCGAGCCGGGTGCCGGTGGGTGCGTAGGCGGCCTCGTGCATCCGGCGGGCGTCTCCCGTGGCCTGGGTGGCACAGTCCGAGGGAGAGACGAGGAACAGGTTGTCGTCGTTGCGGGTGGCGAGGTCGCCTCCGGGGAGCCAGGCCAGCACTTCCCGCGCGGCGCTGCACCCGACGCTCCGGGAGGTCCCGTCGGGGGCAGCGACGCGGATGGTGCCGGCGCCGCGCCCGTCCTCGTCCGTCGGCGTGTAGACGCCGAAGGCCAGCCGGTCGTCCTCGGGGTGCCAGGCCAACGAGTAGACGCCCTCCCCAGCCTGCGCGTGCACCGGCTGCCAGGACCCGTCCGTCAGATCCAGCAGCGCCAAGCGGCTCGAATCCACCGTGGCGTAGCTGAAGGCGAGGTGGCGACCGGAAGGCGATACGGCGCGAGCGCCATCCGATTGTACGTCGGCGTCGAGCGTGTCCGACGCCGACGACCGGGCCTTGTGATGGACGAGCGCGCCCCCGTCCGTCGCGTAGAGCAGCGAGAGGGCGGGCCCGGGGGCGTCCTCCGTCTCGTCGGGCGACGGCTCCGGGGTTGTGGTCGACTCGGAGGACGAACAGCCGGTCCACAGGAGGAGCCCGGCGGCGAGGACAGCGACCAGGAGGAGACGGACGGGGCGAGGCACCATGTCGGGTGGGGGCGGAGAGAGAGTCAGTCCAAACGCAACATAGCCGTCCGACGCGGAAAGGTCAGATGGACTGTGGATGAACGGGGGAGGGAGGCCCTATCGACCGGCCGACGTGAGCTCGGCGGTGAGCCGACGCGTCCGCGGACCGCAGTCCCCGGATTCGACCGTGACGTTCTCGCGCGTCCAGGGTCGAAATCCGTCCTTCTCGATCCGCACGTCGTACGTGCCGGGCCGCTCCATTGCGCCCTCAAGCGAAAGAGGTGTCCCATCGGATGTCACACCCGAGACGTGCATCGTGTCGACGTAGTCGCCGTCGCGGAGCACGCCCAGGGCACGATCGGCCTCCGGCGCGCCCGTCCGGGCACTGCGCACCTCCACAACAACGGCGGGCTCAATGACATCGGGACACATTTTGGGGTCCACAATCGTCTCCACGCAGCCTCCGAGCAGGAGCGCCCAAAGAAGAACGACCCAAGGAAGAAGAGAACGCTTCATGGGGCCTACGAGAAATGGAAGAAATGCAGGGAAGTGAGGGTCATTTAAACTCGACCCCATGTCAGTTACTGTATAAACTCCACGGCAACACATCGTTCTCCGCAGTTCGAAGGTGCGCACATGACCGTCGATGAGTTCATTGCCCGGTGGACAGCCTCCGGCGGCTCCGAGCACGGAAACCAGCAACACTTTTTGTCCGAACTCTACGACCTCCTGGGCATCGACCGGCCTGCCACTCCGTTCAGTACCACCAAACAGGTCGCCCAGCACCTCCACCGCGCCCGGCGGTCCGACGTGCAGGACCTCCTGGAGACCCTCGCCGCGCTGGGGCACGTGGAGACCACCGACGACGGCGCGTACGCGACGTAAGCCCGTGTGGCGTAAGAAGGTTGGCCCCCGATTCTGCCACCCAGCACACCGTCGTCCCAAACTTGATTTGGGACCCATCCATCCGACGGGCAAAAGCTGAATCGTTCGTCGGATGGGCTCCAAGTCAAGCTTGGAGCGACGAACGCATGTCGCGTTTTTCTTGCGGAGAAAGCATTCTTCGCTGGTGTCGGCGTTTTCTGCTGGGCCGACGTTATGTCCGCCGCAGCGGATGTGTCGGTGAAATCTACAGGTTGGGCTTCTATGATCCATTCGTTCTCATGTCGCAGTCGAGGGGCGGATTCGTCTACATCCTCGCCAGCAAGCCGAACGGCACGCTCTACGTCGGCGTCACAAACGACATTGTTCGGCGTGTTTATCAGCACCGAACGGGAGAGAGATCGGAGTTCGTCGAACAGTACGGCGTAACTCGTCTTGTCCACCTCGAGCGCTTTGACCAGATCGAAGAGGCCATTTGCCGGGAGAAGCAGCTGAAGCCGTGGAAGCGAGCCTGGAAGCTGGACCTCATCCGCGAGAATAACCCGGCGTGGGAGGATCTGTACGAGGCGGCGTGCCGGACCTACGGACGCGAGCGGGGCGCAACTGGAGGACTGTCCGCGCCGTGATGGTCCATACGGACGGGCCGCTCACTGTCGATCTCGACCGCCGGGCCCAGCACGTCCATAGAGCCTGCCGGACCGACGTGCAGGACCTGGTGGAGACCCTCGCCGCGCTGGGGCACGTGGAGACCACCGACGACGGCGCGTACGCGACGTAAGCCCGTGTGGCGTAAGAAGGTTGGCCCCCGATTTTGCTACCTAGCACACCGTCGTCCCAAACTTGATTTGGGACCCATCCATCCGACGGGCAAAAGCTGAATCGTTCGTCGGACGGGCTCCACACGAGCGAAGCGCTGGGAGCGAGAGCGACCGAGTAGTCACCGGGCTGCGCTGTGACCGCAGGGAACGAGTGCTCCTGGGGGGCGACTGATGCAATAAGTCAAGCTTGGAGCGACAGCTGTAATCAGTTTTGTTGCAGACTCTTATTGGACCGGGCGCAGAGAAGACGATCACCCGGAAGAGGGGGGCGGCACGTTGCAGCGGGTTTTGATGAAAGGATCGACGACGCGAGTCCGATCACGGAGAAGGGAGGGACTGCGTTCGCCTCAACGTTCGTGCATGTGAGTTCACTTCGGATGTCTGGGGGCCTCACCCAAGTACGCCGAAGCCGAAGCGGGCGAACGGCCAGAGGTAGTACACGGCGCTGCCCACCAGGAGGGCCGGAAGGGTCGTGTAGAGGGTGGCGATGAGGGCGGCCTTCATGTCCATGGCCATGAGTGGGAAGAGGGCGTCCCCGTCCTGGCTGATGGCGTTGGCCACGAGGGCGGAAAACGGAATCACCTCTTCGACCGCGTAGAGCTGCGCGAAGATGATCTGGGGCGTGCAGCCCGGCACAAGGCCCAGCGCAGCCCCCGCCATCGGGGCGAACACGCCGGCGGCGGCAGACAGGGCCTGGAGGTCGAAGGCGAAGAGCCCCATGGTGTACTCGTAGAGCAGGTAGCCCGCAAGCACCCACACCGTCACCATGGACGTTTCGATGGCGGCGTGCTCGAAGGTTTCGTACGCGCTCCCGAACCGTTCGCGAATGCGGCCGGCGTCCGCCGCGCCCAGGTAGTGACGCCCCACGAAGTACAGGTAGAACGAGAGCGTGGTGCCCAGCAGGCCGGCCATGGTGAACAGGCCGAAGAACGACGGGCCGAACGCGAAGGGCACCTCCGGGGCGCCCCGAACCAGGTACATCACGCCCGCCACGAGCCCCGCGAGGGCCACGGCCCACCAGAGGAGGTGGAGGCCGTGGCTGAGGAGATGCATCAGGCTGTGGGACGGGCGGGACGCCGGGGCCTCCGCCGGTGTCGTTGAGGGTGCGTCAACGCGGGCGGGCGCAGAGGGAGCGGCCGCGGCGGGAGCGCGATCCGGGGCCGGGGCGTCGAGGGACAGCGAAGCGGAGTGGGCGGTGTGCGTGGAGGCGCCGCCCGCCGACGCGCCGGACGGCACGCTGGGGGCGGAGGTGGCAACGCTGGTCGTGGCGAATCCGCCGGGGCGAATGGAGGCGGCGAGGCGCTCGACGGCCGCGTCCACCCGCCGGATGCCCAGCCCCCAGAAGTCGATGGCGTACCCGAACGCCACGCTCGCCACGAACGCCAGCCCGTAGGCGTACAGTCCGGCCCCCGGGGCGATGGCGAAGATCACAAAGGCGGAGTCGCCGGCGGTGGCGCCGAGGGTGGCCACCACAGAGCCGAAGCTGATGGTGCCCCGAATGTAGAGCGGCATCGCCACGATCGCGCCCCCACACCCCGGCGTAAGGCCGAGCAACGCCCCGGCGACGGGCTGCATGCGCTTGTGGTTCTCCAGGAAGGCGACAATCCGTCCGCTGGTGCGGTACTGGATGTAACTGAACAGCAGCACCGTCGCGGCGACGAACGCGCTCACCTGCACGAATCCGTCCCGGACCGAGACGAAGAGAATGTCGAGGACATCCGAAAGCGACATGAGAGACGAGACGCGGCTTGAACGAACAGGGGCAGACCGTCGGGGAGAGCAGTGGGCGCCCGATCGGGCCTATTTGCTGTGGAAATACTATATTTTAGTCAAGCCTAAAACGTTCCGAGCCGGGGGGGGGG
>NCRB01000016.1 GCA_002894665.1 Salinivenus iranica | reverse complement strand
AGCGGGGGCGGAAACAGGCCGTTTACGCGGGATCTGTGGAGATTTCTCCACTCCGAGCGCCTGATCGGCGCTCTCCGGTCGAAATGACGGCATGCCCCAAATTGTCGATTGACGTTACTTACGCGTCCAGCCAGAAGTCAATCTTCAGGGCGAACGTGTTGCTCCCGCCCCGGAAGAGATCGCCCAGGCCGCGGGCGGGGGCGAACCGGGCGTTGTTTTCGGAAAGGGTCTGCCCGCGGTTCCACACGAGATAGAGCGTGGAGCCGCGCCGGTACTGCCACTGGAAGACAACCGTGGAGCGGAGCTGCTTGAAGGTGAAGTCGGGGTTGTCGAAGGCGTAGGGGGGCGAGGCGTCCACGCGGTAGGCGTCGGCGGCCGCGTCGTACTGGGCGTCGATGGGCGCGAAGCGATCCGCGTAGGTGTCCGCCCGCGGGGCGTCGACGGTGGCGAAGCTGTGGTAGTCGCCGCTCGCCACGAACGGCTGGGCGTAGACCTGAAGGGTGGCCTCGGGGGTGAACGCGTAGGAGGCGCGCGTGGTGAGGGAGACTGTGCGCCGGTCGATTTTCCCAAACACGTAGCGCGGGGCCGGGCCGGTCGTCACGGTTTCGATGTACTGCGACGCGTCGCGGCTCAGGGACAGGGCGGGGGAGAGGGACACTTCGGCCCGGGTGGTGGGGCGATAGCGGAGCGCGGGCTCAATCGAGGCCGAGTAGCCGTCGACGCCGAAGGTGGTGCGGTAGCTGGTCGTGAGGTCGAGGCGGAGGGCCGACTGTCGGCTTCCGTCGTAGGAGACATAGAGGCGCGAGCTGCCGTTTGTGCGGAGGGCGGGCCCGCCGCGGAGTTCGGAGGGCGCCACGGTGGCGAGCTCGGTGTCGCCGCCCAGTTCGAGCGACCGGTCGCTGAGGAAGCCGATGCGCCCGGCGTAGGAGAGCCGCCGCTGGGTCGAGGCGCCCCCGAAGGACCACGCCTGCTCGTAGCTGAGCGAGCCCCGCACGTCGCGGAGGGAGTCGTAGGTGTCGGCATTGAAATAGGAGAGGCCCACGGCGGAGGTAATCTCGTCGGCCTGCCGGAGGAAGCCGAGGTCGTTGATCTCGAAGCCGGGCGAGGTGGCCCCGGCGGCCACCTCCCAGCGCCACCGCCCCGCGATTTTGTCGAGGCGGGTGTTGAGGTCCCATCCGTTCAGGGTGGTGGCGGTGGAGTCGACCGACAGGTAGCCGGCGTCGGGGCGCTGGTAGTAGTGGACGGGCGAGGTCTGCGTCCGGCGGAGGGCCGCGGAGGTGCCCCGTACCTGGCTGCCGAGCACCGACCCCGAGACCTCGTACGTTTCGTCGCCGAAGCGGTGCCGCCCGTCGACCCCGCCGGCGTACGCGGCACGGTGCATCTCGTCGGCCAGGCGCGGCTCCAGGCCGGGCCGGTTGGCGGCGGTGACGATGCCGCCGACGGTGCTGCGGCCGCCGTTCAGGTTTTTGCGGGCCCGGGCCGCCGCGTAGTTCGAGGTCGGTTCCACGACGGCCCGTGCACGGTCGCCGCTCTCGTCGAGGAGGGGGGCGCTCTCCTGCGAGGTCACGGCCTCAATGGCACCGACCTCCCAGCCGCCGGCGGTGCGCCCGGTGAGCTTCGCGGCGCCGAGGATGGTGGTGCGGTCGGGCGCCGTGTGGGTGACGGCGCTGTCGGGGAGGGTCCCTTGCGGCTGGCGGCCGATGCGGCGCGAGTAGAAGAGCCGCGGGGCTTCTTGCACGTCAAAAATGTCGGCGTCCTCCACGAAGAAGGGCCGCTTCTCCGGGAAGAAGGTCTCGAAGGCCGAGAGGTTGATCTGGGAGGGATCGGCCTCCACCTGCCCGAAGTCCGGGTTGATGGTGGCCTGCAGGGTGGTGTTGGAGGTGAGGCCGTACTGCAGGTCGCCCCCGACGCGCCCGGTCCACTCGGTCGGGTCGCTCAGGGGCGTGCCGGCGGCGGGGCGCTCCATCTGCCCAGCCGCGTAGGGCTGCAGCTCCAGGCGGCGGGGCGAGGGCAGGTCCCGCAGGTTGTAGAGGGAGCCGAAGAGAGAGACCGTGCGGTCGATGGTGGGGTCGAGCGGGGCCCACGACACCCCTTCGCTGTAGCGTGCGATGTCGCGGCGGAAGTTGATGCCCCACTTGGCCGTCGAATCGGGGGGGACGGTCGCGTAGCGGAGCTGGGAGAGCGGGATGCGGATCTCGGCGGTCCACCCCAACGAGTCGATGCGCGTCTCGGCGGTCCATACCCCGTCCCAACTCGTGTCGTTGTCGGTGTCGTTCGACAGCACCCCGTCGACCCGGCTGCCGACCGGGTTTACGCGGAAGACAAAGGCGTTGCGGTCGTTGTTGTAGCTCCCGATGCTCACGACAAAGCGGTCGGTGTAGCCGAACTCATCGCGCCCCATCACCTGGGCGGCAATCGAGTCGGGGTCGTCGTACATGCGGGCGCCGACGTACAGGTACTCGCTGTCGTAGAGCACCCGGGCCACGGTGCGCCGGCTGGCGGGGGCGCCGGGGGAGGGGCGCGTCTGCCGGAAGTTGGTGGCCGAGTCGGCGCGGGCCCAGGGGGCGTCCGTGAGGCGCCCGTCGAGGGTCGGCGGTGTGTCGACCCGCACGGCGCGCAGCTGGTGCGTCTCGGCGGCCCGGAGCGAGTCCGCGGCCTGCCCCTGAGCCGGATGCGGCGCCCCTCCGCCCCACGCCAGTACGACGGACAGGGCGCACCAGTACGCGAGGAGGGCACGGACGCGAGGGGGAGAGCGCAGCATGCGGACGGGCGGTCGAGAAAACTCGGGGTGGCGGGGATCAGAAAAAGCGGTTCCAAGACCCAGAAACGAAAAGAGGCCCGCAGAAAAACGTGTAAATACAGCGGGCCTCGATCGGGGCGGCGCGCTTTCCGTGCCGGGGCCTCCGGAGGCGCCGACGGGGCAGGCCGGGGTTGGATTCGGACTGGGTGATGGCTTACCTTGGAGTCCGCTCCGCCCGATGGATTCACTGCTGGTCCCTTTATGTCCGCCCTGGAACCCCACATCGTCGACCGCGACCGAAAAACCGGATGGATCGAGGTCATCTGCGGCTCGATGTTTAGCGGGAAAACCGAAGAGCTGATCCGCCGCCTCCGCCGCGCCCGCATCGCCCGGCAGTCCGTGGAGGTCTTCAAGCCGGCCCTCGACGAGCGCTACAGCGAGGACGAGGTGGTGTCCCACGACGAGAACGCGATCGCCACCACCCCGGTCGACGCGGCGTCGCAGATTGTGCTCATGGCCGGGGATGCCGACGTGATTGGGGTGGACGAGGCGCAGTTTTTCGATTCGGAGCTCGTGGAGGTGTGTCAGGAGCTCGCGGCGGAGGGGCGACGCGTGGTGGTGGCCGGGCTGGACACCGACTATCGAGCCGACCCGTTCGACCCGATTCCGCAGCTCATGGCGGTGGCCGAGCACGTGACGAAGCTGCACGCCGTGTGCGTGGTGTGCGGCGCCCCGGCGAACCACTCCCAGCGCATTGTGCCGGGCGAGGAGCGCGTGCTCGTGGGGGCGACCGATGCCTACGAGCCACGCTGCCGACAGTGCTTCGAGCCGGAGCCCGTACCCGTGGAGCGGCCGCGGCCCCACACCGATGTGATTGAGCGGGCCCCGGCGGCGGAGGCGTCCGCGGAGGCGGACGAGGCGGCCGCTCGTCCCGCCGACAGGGCAGACGCAGAGGAGGAGACATCCCCCGCCGAGCGGAAGGCGTAGCCGGCTCAACACGCCGGGGCGCACCCTGTATGGACAGTACAGTCAGTGCTCGATGGATGCCGAGATGAGTAGATCCGTGCCCATGCCTCGATCCGAATCGACTGCCCCAACCAACCCGCGGCGGCGCACCCCGCAGCGCACGCCCCAGCGCCAGCCCCAACGCACGCCCCAGCGGCAACCCAAGCAGCCGCCCCGCGTGCCGAATCCCCAGCGTCGCGAACCCAGTACGCCCGATCCGGAGCGCCGCGAGCCGAGCACGCCGGATCCGTCCTCCGAGTAGCGACGCCCCGGCAGACCGGAGCCTCTCCCAATCATTGATGTCTCCGTCCCCCGCCGGTATACTTCAGGGGTGCCTCCGTCCCCTTTCCTCACTTGCCCTCCGCAGCCCCCATGGCCGACCGGGACTACCTCGTCACTGCGCGTAAGTACCGGCCCTCGCTCTTCAAGGAGCTGGTCGCGCAGGAGCACGTCACCGACACCTTGAAGAACGCGCTCCGGCTCGACCGGGTGGCGCACGCCTACCTTTTTAGCGGCCCCCGGGGCGTGGGCAAGACCACGGCGGCGCGCATTCTGGCAAAGGCCATCAACTGCGAGACGCCGCGCGAGGACCGGGAGGATGGGGCCGAGCCCTGCTGTGAGTGCGAATCGTGTCGAACGTTCGAGGAGGGCGGGAGCCTCAATGTGTTCGAGCTCGACGCGGCCTCCAACCGCAAGGTGGCCGATGTGGAGCCGCTGTTGGAGAAGGTGACCATTCCGCCGCAGGGCGGGCGGAAGAAGGTCTACATCATTGACGAGGTCCACATGTTCTCCAAGACGGCCTTCAACGCCCTGTTGAAGACGCTGGAGGAGCCGCCCGACCACGCCCTCTTCATCTTTGCCACGACCGAGCCGAACAAGGTCATCCCCACGGTCCGCTCGCGGTGCCAGCGGTTCGACTTCCGCCGCATTCCGGTGCCCGAGGTGGTGGATCACCTGCGCGAGATCTGTGCGGCGGAGGGCATTGAGGCGGATGAGGAGAGCCTGATGCTGCTGGCGCGCAAGGGCAACGGGGCGCTTCGCGACGCCCTCTCGGCCTTCGACCAGGCCATCTCGCTTTGCGGCACCACGCTGGAATACGGGGAGCTCACCCAGGCCCTCGGCGTGGTGGATCAGGACCTCTACTTCGATCTCACCGAGCACGTGGCGACGCAGCACACGGCGGGCGTCCTCAAACTGGTGCGGCATGTGGTGCGCAGCGGGTACGACCTGCAGGAGTTTCTGGTGGGGCTGGCGGAGCACCTGCGCAACCTGCTCGTGGCCCGGTCGCTGGGCGGCGAGGCGCTGGCGGAGGTGGCCGAGAGCACGCGCACCCAGTACGCCGAGGCGGCGCAGCGCTTTGGTGAGGCGGACCTGCTCCGCCTCCTCACCATCGCCGGCGACGCGCAGGACGAGGTGAAAAACAGTCCCCAGCCGCGCCTCAAACTGGAGACAACCCTCCTCAAGATGGCGCAGATGCGGCGGGCGGCCGATCTGCAGACGGTCCTCCAGAAGGTCGACCGGCTGGAGCAGATGGCGGAGGAAGGAGAGATTCCGGCCTCACTTGCCGCTGCGCCCGACGACCGTGCGGGCGATCCCCCCGCCGATGACGCAGATCCGGCCCCGTCCCCCGACGGCGCCGACCGCTCCTCGGCAACGGCCCGGCGGCCGGAGGCCCCGGAGGGCGGAGCAGAGACCGCCGACACGGCCTCGACCGACGCCTCCCCCTCGACGACGGTCGATGCATCCGCGGGGCGGCCGACAGGCACGGAGGCCGAGTCGCCGCCCGCTGCCTCCCGGGAGGAAGAGGAGGCGGCAGCGCCTTCGGGGCGGGACGTCGAGGAAGAGGAGGCGACCGAAGACGAGGCGACGAAACCGGAGCGGGAGGAAAGGGAGACGAAAGACGACCCCGACCGCGGCGGCGAGGACAACGACGACGGGCCGGACGACGCGGCGGGCGCGTACAACGACCTGTTCGGCCCCCCGGCCCTGGACAGCGACCCCGCGCCCTCCGACGAGGACGGGACGCCCGAAAACGACCCGAAAGAGGGGCCGACCGATGCAACGGACCGGCGGACCGGCCCTGCGTCGTCGGAGGGGCCGACCGCACAGGCCACCGTCGCCGAGCCGGAGGTACGATCGTCTACCGGCGCCGTGGGCGTCGCGCAGGACTGGTCGCAGTTCGTCGCGGCCATTCGGGGCGACCACATTCGCCTGGGGCTCTTTCTGGAGGAGGCCGAGCCCGTAGAGGTCACGGACGGGGTGCTCATCGTCTCTGTGGCCCGCGCGCTTCACCGCGACACCTTGCGCGACCACCGGCGCGTGCTGCTCGACCACCTCACCGACACGATCGACGAGCGCCTCGACGGAATCGAGTTCGTCGTCGACGACCCGACGCCCGACGCGGAGGAGGATTCTGAGACCGCACCGTCCCCGGCGAGCCCCCGGGAGCAGCTTCGGGCCCTCCGCGACACCTACCCGGCCCTCGACGTGCTCTTTGCTGAGTTCGAGGCCGAACCCATCTGGTAGGGCGCGGCCGCGGCTCCGGACCGCGAGGGATCGGTCTACACAGTCGCCCGTTGTACCGAAAGCGATTCTCGAACGCATCCGTCCGGCCGGCCCCGCAGAGCCTGCAGGGCCCCGCTGAGGCGGCACACGCACTCCCGACGCTTTGACACGAGACCAACCAGACCTATGGCCAACCAGGGACCCGGAGGCATGAACATGTCCGACATGTTCGGCAAAATGATGGAAATGCAGGAAAAGATGAATGCGGCCCAGGAAGGGCTGAAAGACAAAACGGTGACGTCCGAGGCGGGGGGCGGCATGGTGAAGGTGACCGCCAACGGCGCCCAGGAAATTACGGGCCTCGAAATTGACCCGGAAGCCGTGGACCCCGACGACCTGGAGCTCCTCGAGGACCTGATCATCGCCGGGGTCAACAAGGCCCTCGAAGACGCGTCCGAGATGGCGCAGAAGGAGATGAAGGACTCGATGGGCGGAATGCTGCCGCCGGGCATGGACCTGAGCCAGCTCGGCCTGTAGGCAGTGGCGAATTGCGGGTGGCGGGGCCGGGGGCTGACGGCCGGCGGCGCCACACGCATTCGTATTTAAAAACTCGAAATCCGACAGTGTCCCGATGCAGTTTACCTCGGAGTCCGTCGAGGCCCTGGTGGAGCAGTTTACGAAGCTGCCCACCATCGGGCAGAAGACGGCGCGACGGCTTGCCAATTACGTGCTGAAGATGCCGCGCGAGGAGGTAGAGGCCATCGCCGACGCCCTGATGGCGGTTAAGGAGCAGGTGCAGCGGTGCACGACGTGTTACGTGGTGGCCGACAACGATCCCTGCCCCATCTGCCGATCGAACAAGCGCGACCAGTCCACCATCTGTGTCGTAGAGGAGTCCAGCGATCTGCTGGCGATTGAGCGCACGGGCGAGTACCGGGGCGTGTACCACGTGCTCGGGGGCGTCATTTCGCCGCTCGACGGCGTGGGGCCGGACGATCTCCGGGTGCACGAGCTGGCCACCCGCATCGATCCGTCCTTCGACGACACCGCCGCGGGCGACGGAGCCCAGAATGGCGTGCCCGATGCCGGGAATGGCGCGCCCGACGCCGGGGCCGATGCGGACGACGACCCCGCCTCGCCCGTTCAGGAGGTCATCCTGGCGGTGAACCCCAACGTAGAGGGCGACACGACGGCCTACTATATCTCCCAACTCCTCGAGCCCTTCGATGTGACGATCACGCGCATTGCGCGCGGGCTTCCCATCGGGGGCGATCTGGAGTACGCCGACGAGGCGACTCTTTCCCGTGCGCTGGAAGGGCGTGGGGGCGTGGACCAGTAGCCCGGTTCCAGCGATCCACTTTGACTGACGGTGCGGACCCAACCTATGAAACTCACGGTCATCGGCGCCGGCTCCATCGGAGCGGCCGTCGTACACGAACTGTGCTCGCGAGACGACGATGTGTCACAGGTGCAGATCTGTGACACGCGCTCGCGGGCCCTGCAGCGGCTGCACGACCAGATCGACAGCCCCGCCCTCCGCTCGTTTCAGGTCGACGCGCGGGACATGAATGTGCTGTCCCAGATTGTGGAGGGGAGCGACTGCGTCATCAGTTGCGTTCCGGCGGAGCATAACCCCGACCTGGCCGAGCTGTGCCTCGATGCCGGGGTGCATTTCTGTGACCTCGGGGGAAACGACCGCACGGTAAAGCAGCAGCTGTCCCTCGATGAGCGGGCCCGCGAAAAGTCCGTCTGGATCGTGCCCAACTGCGGCCTCGCCCCGGGGCTCGTCAACGTTCTGTGCCTCCATGGCATCGACCAGTTCGATCGGGCGCAGTCGGCCTCCATTCGGGTGGGCGACGTGCCCCTCCGTCCCGAGCCGCCCTTCAACTTCCGAATTTCGTGGTCCGCCGAGCGCATCATCGACGACTATACCCATCCGGGGCGCCTCATCGAAAACGGACAGGTGGTGGAGGTCGAGGCACTGTCGCGCGACGAGGAGATCCACTTCCAGGAGGAGCCCTTCGACACCATGGAGGCGTTCTGCACGCAAGGGGGGCTGTCCACGCTCACCGACACGCTGGCGGGGCGCATCAATGAGCTCGACCACAAAACCATCCGGTGGCCCGGCCACGCCCAGCAGATGCGGTTCCTCATGGGCCTGGGGCTGGGAGAGGATCGCAAAATTGGGGTGCGCACGCACCTCACGTACCGCGACATTCTCGTGCGCCGGATGCGCGAGCGGCTGGGCGGGGACTACGAGGACGCGGTGCTCCTGCGGGTTTTGGTGCGGGGAGAGCGCGACGGGGCGCCGGCCACACTGGTGTACGAGGCCGTCGAGCGGTACAACGAGCACACGCATCAGACGGCCATGATGCGGTGCACGTCGATCCCGACGGTCGTCACGGCCCTCCTCCTGGCGCGCGAGCAGGCGGTGTCCGGCGGCGGCGCCGGGGTGCCCGAGGAGGTGCTTCCCCGTGAGGTCTTTCTCAATGAGGTGGCCGACCGGGGACTGAATGTGCACCACGAATGGTACGAGGGCTACCGCTCCGTCACCACGAAGCAGCCGCTGGAGGGCGAGCACGCGTAACCGGAACGAACGGGAAGCCCTCGGCTTGAAAAGAACGCGAGTTGTGAAGTACGTTGCAACTCGGCGGCTCGCCTCCATGCGCGGCGGACTCGCACGGCGTTGTTTTGTTCATCATCTCTCTTCCTGTATCGGCACGGAACTGCTACACACCCTGTCGTATTGCCTGGGCGTTCTCCCCTGTGGTGGTGGGCCCCGTTCTGCTGTGTCCCCGTAGGGCCCGGCGCACGTTGTAGCCTGTTCGCGTTTGGTTGTCCCCGTGCCTTTCGTTCTGCGTTTCATTTGGCTCGGCCCGCTCCGGCGACGGAGGGAGGAGAGGCGGTTCGTCCGACGGTTCGTCTCCCTTCTGGTGGTGCTGACGTGGGGGCTGCTTCCGGCCCTCGGCCCGTCCGACGCCCGGGCACAAGACCGCCCGGTGGCGGACAGCAGCGGGGCCGATTCGCTGCGGGGCAACGTGGCCCCGCTGGCCCCGGTCCCGGAGGGCCCCTCGCTTCGAGAGCGAGCCGGGGGCGCCCGCCTCGGCGAGGCAGGCGGGGAGGCCGCCGACACGGTAGCTGTCGACACCGCCCGTATTGATCGCTACGTGCCGGTGCGGCGGGGCCGAAGGGAGCTGTTCGACGATCCCTCGCCCTTTGTCTCCCCGGCCGACGCGTCGGGGCACGGGCCCCGCGTCACCCTCGACTCCAGCGGCACCAGCTACCGAGTCGAAGACACGCGCCGCACGGAGGGGCCCATGCGCCTCGACGCCGACACGTACCGGCGCCACCGGCAACAGGCCGCCCTGCGCGAGAACTGGACGTCGCTCCTCCAGCAGCGACAGCAGCAGGTGGATCGGAGCGGGCTCGGGGTGAACATGGTGGTGCCCGGAGGGCGCCAGAGCACGTTCTCCACCATCTTCGGCAAGCCGGAGGTGGACCTGCGCGTCAACGGGCAGGCCGACATTCAGGCGGGGTTCCAGTACAGCAAGAATGACCAGCAGGGGGCCCGCACCGGCGACGCGACGCAGATCGACCCCAACTTCAAGCAGGACCTGCGCCTGGGCATCACCGGCACGATTGGGGACAAGCTGCAGATGAACGTCGACTGGGACACCAACAACCAGTTCGACTATCAGAACCAGGTGAAGCTGGAGTACAGCGGGTACGAGGACGAAATTGTGCAGAGCGTGGAGGCGGGCAACGTGTTTTTGGAAACGCCCTCGCAGCTCATCAGCGGCGGGCAGAGCCTCTTCGGCATCAAGAGCCAGTTCCAGCTCGGCAACCTGAGCCTCACCACCATTGCGAGCCAACAGGAGGGACAGTCCAACAGCCTCTCTATTGAGGGCGGCTCCGAGAGCACCGAGTTTGATCTGCAGCCGACCAACTACGACGAGGACACCCACTTCTTTCTCGGCTACTACTTCCGCAACACGTGGAACGAAGCCCACCAGGATCCCACGACGATCACGCTCCTCAACGGCTTCGACCAGATTACGGACGTGGAGGTGTGGAAGCTGCGCACCTCCACGGGGCCCAACGACTCGGACGTGCGGAAGGCCGCAGCCGTGGTGGACCTGGGGGAGCCGGCGGCCCTCGTGCGGGAGGCGGACGACTACACGGCGCAGGAGCTGCCGGGCCCCCGGGTGGACCAGTACACCGAGTCGGACCTGGACAATCTCCGGGACGGGCAGACCACCGTCTCGAACTACGTGTCGGCGAATTTGGGGCAGAGCCTCAGCTCGCAGGACGTGGTGTCCGGCGACTTCAAACGGCTGCAGCGCGGGCGGGACTACCGCCTCGACGAGCGACTGGGCTTCCTCTCCCTCAGCCAGCGCCTGCGCTCCGGAGAGGCACTCGCGGTCGCGTTTCGCTACCGGGCCGGCGGCGAGGTGCGCACGGTCGGCGACTTTGCGGGGGATCAGGGCGGCACGGACGGGGGCATCAACGCCGACCGGCTGGTGTTGAAGCTGCTGCGTCCCAATGACCCGGTGGCCCCGGGCGCGAACGCTGCCTCCGAACCGGCCGCCTGGTTCCTGGAGATGCGCAACATCTACCGGCTGGGCGGGCGCGGCTTCGACTCCAACAGCTTTGAGCTCGACATCGAGTACGATCCGTCGGGGCAGGGGGCAAGCACCACGATCCCCGAAATTGCCAATCAGCAGACGCTCCTCCAGGTGCTGGGGCTCGACCGCATCAACGAGAATGGGGCGCCCAGCCCCGACAATCAGTTCGACTTCACGCCGCTCACCATCGATGCCGACCAGGGCCTCCTCTACTTCCCGTACCTCCGGCCCTTCGGCGACCGCATCCTCGACGTGGCCGAGGCCAACGGCAGCCGCGCCGACGGCGAGCCGTTTGCCTTTCAGAACCTGTACCTCAAGAAGAAGACGAACGCCGAGAAGGAAGACAAACAGAAAAACGTCTACACCGTCTCCGGCTCCTACAAAGGGCAGACACAGGGCTTTTACGACCTGCAGGCATTTGCCGGGCTGGTGGAAGGCTCGGTGGAGGTCACCTCCGGGGGCCAAACCCTGCAGGAAGGGACCGACTACGTGGTCGACTACCAGAGCGGGACCGTGAACATCACCAACCAGTCGTACCTCGCCGAGGGGCGCGAGATCGACATCTCGTACGAGCAGAACAGCATCGCCGACCTTCAGCAGAAGACGTTGCTGGGCGCCCGGGCGGACTGGAGCCTGCGGGACCAGTATTCGCTGGGCGCAACGATTATGCGACTGAGTCAGAAGTCGCCCGTCGACAAGTACCGGGTGGGCGAGGAGCCCGTCAAGAACACCATTTGGGGCGTGAACGGTTCGATGGACCTGACGCCCCGCTGGCTCACGCAGGCCGTCGATGCCCTTCCGCTCATCGAAACGCGCGCCGAGAGCCGGCTGTCGATCAGCGGCGAGTTTGCCCAGCTCCGCCCGGGGCACACCCAGACGGAGGCCTACGAGCGCACGATTGAGGAGGTGGCGGGCAGCGAGCGGGAGAGCTTCGCGTCGGACGAGCGCAACGGCATCTCGTACATCGACGACTTCGAGGGCTTCGAGAACACGTTCTCCCTGCGCGAGCAGCTGAATGCCTGGCAGGTGAGTGCCGCGCCCGACTCGATCGGCGAGGCGCCCCAGCTGAACGGCGACGGGCCGGGAAACGAGGACGACCAGGCGCGCACGTACTGGCGGGGCAGCTTTGGGTGGTACCAGCTCAACGAGCAGATCAAGGAGCAACTGGAGGGCAAGGTGGAGCCGCGCGGCCCGGAAGAGGCCACCCGCCTCCTCGACATCCGCGAGGTGTTCAACCGGGACACCCGAGGGACGGCCAACCCCACCCTCCGCACCCTCGACGTGTACTTCAATCCGTGGATGCGCGGGCCCTACAACTACACGCCCAACCTGGAGGACTTCATTCAGAACCCGACCCAGGTGTGGGGCGGCATCACGCGACGGATGCCCGAGGGATACACCGACTTCTCGGTGCAGAACGTGGAGTTTGTCGAGTTCATCGTGAAGGTGTACCCACAGAACGGGGAGGTCAGCGACGACGCCATGCTGTACCTCGACCTCGGCACCATCTCCGAGGACGTGGTGCCCAACGAGCGGCTGAACACGGAGGACGGGCTCTCCACCACCTTCAACCCCAGCGAGCTGGGCGAGCTGAGCCGCATTGCGGGCAGCCCCTCGCAGAACGGCGCCATCGACATTCGGGACGGGAGGACGGAAGACCTGGGGCTCGACGGCCTTGTGTCCTACACCGAGGGCGGCACGTACGCCCCGGAGTTGCTGGAGACGAACTTCTACTCCGACTTTGTCGAGCGGGCCGATAGTCTCCGCGACGCCCTCGGCCAACTGGGCCTCACGGACGCGGAGCGCCGGCGGCTGCGGGCCGAGGTCGCGCGCATTCAGGACGACCCCTCCGCCGACGACTACCAGTACTACGAGAACGACCGCTACTTCAGTGAGGAGCGGTTCTTCCCGCGAGGCGCCACGCTCCAGCAACGCTTCAGCCGCTACTACGCCGGAATCGAGCTCAACGGCTTCGAGTCTCAGAATCAACTCGCCGAGGATGTATCGTTGCGCCGGGGAGTGGCCCGCTCGCCGGACACGGAAGACCTCGACGGCACGGGGGGCAACGTCACCCTCGCCAACGACTACTACCAGTACGCCATCCCGCTGGACGAACTGCGGGAGCGGGCGGGGCGCGACTCCGGGCCCACCGACTACGTGGTCAGTCGGGTGGGCGAGGGGCAGGACTGGTACAAGATCCGCATTCCGGTGGAGGAGCCGACCCGCACCGTGGGCAACATTCAGGACTTTACGCGCATCGAGTCCATCCGCCTCTGGACCACGGGCCACGCCGCGCCGGTGACCATGCGGTTTGCCTCGTTCGAGCTGGTGGGCAGCCAGTGGCGCGCCTCCCAGCCCGTGGCCGAGCAGCCCGTCGACGAGGGCGACGTGATGGATCCGGGGGACGGGGAGGTGCGCGTCGCGAGCATCAACAACGAGGAGGACCCGCAGTACCAGGCGCCGGTCGGCGCCATCGTAAGCCGGAGTCAGACCTCCCGCGGAGCGCAGCGCCGCAACCGCGAGCAGTCTCTGCTCCTCGGCATCGACGAGCTGACTCCGGGACGACAGCGCGGCATCTTCAAGTCGTTTCAGGGGCTCAACCTGCTGAAGTACTCCAACCTGCGGATGTACACCCACGTGCACGGCCCGTCGAACAGCCCGCAGGTGAAAGACAACATCCGCGAAAACCTGCGCCTGTTCGTCCGCATCGGGGCGAACGAAACGGACGACTATTACGAGTACGAACAGCGCCTGGAGCCCAACGACGTGCCGAGTGCCTCCGGAAGCCAGCGCCTCTGGCGCGAAGAAAACGAGATGAACCTTCTGCTCAGCGCCCTATCGCAACTCAAGACGGCCCGGGACCAGAGCCCCGTCTCGCCCGACTCCGTGTACACGAGCGATGACGCGGGCCTGCCCCTCGACTTTGCCCCCGATAGCAGCACGACCATCAAAATCCGAGGGACGCCGTCCCTGAACGAGATCAGCACGGCCGTCGTCGGGATTCGTCACGTGGGCGAGAGCGGCGACCGGGCGCTCGAAAACATCGACCTGTGGGTGAACGAGCTTCGGGTGAGCGGCTACGATGAGCGCTCGGGCTGGGCGGCAAACACCACGGCCGACATTGAGCTGGCCGACCTTGCATCGCTTCAGGGCAGCTTTCAGCGTCGCACCGACGGCTTCGGCGGCCTCAACAGCACCCTAAACGAGCGCGAATCTTCCGGCAACACGAGCTGGAACGTGCGGGCCGACCTGGAGCTCGGGGCCCTGTTTCCGCAGCAGGAGGGGTGGAACATCCCCGTTACGCTGCAGATGCAGTCGAGCCTTACCGAGCCGCGCTACGATCCGGAGCGGGGCGACATTGAGGTGCGGGAGGTGCAGCAGCTGTTTGGGAGCCTGAACGCGGACTCCCTGGAGACCCGGTTCGGCGACCGCTACCCCGACCAGTGGTCGACACGTCAGCTGCGAGAGGCCCTCCAGGACAGCGTGCGCCGGGCCTCCGAGACCGCCAACGTGCGGCGCACACTCACGGCCAATTTCTCGAAGCAGGGGTCGGATGCCTGGCTCATGCGGCAGACCGTCGACGCAACGGCCCTGAACTTCTCGTACTTCGATCGGACGGCACGCAGCCCGCAGCGCAGCATCGACAACCAGTGGAATTGGAGCAGCACGCTGGAGTACCAGCTCGACTTTGGGCAGCCGCGCACCGTCGAGCCCCTCTGGTTTCTCCCGGAGGTGCCCGTCCTCGGCCTCCTCGGCGACGTGGACTTCAACTACGTGCCGTCTTCGCTCTCCTTTACCGGGACCGCCGAGCGCAACGCCACCACCCGGCGCAGCCGCCTCTCGGCCCGGCGCGACCGCGCACAGCCGCCCCGCATCGCCAGCCCCTTCCGCGACAACCAGGACTTCACCCACCAACGCCGCTTCAACCTGCAGTACAGCCCCTTCCAGTTCCTCAGCTTCAGTTTCGACACCGACACGCGGCAGAGCCTGGACGACGTGGCCCGCCGGACGCAGCGCAACCTCCTCCTCTCGGACAACTCGGCACTGGGCCGACAGGTGGTGGCCGGGGTCGACACCGCCGCCTTCTTCAATGACCCGCAGGCCGTCCTCCCGGACCTGCCGGATGTGTATCAGAACAGTGCGCGCGACAGCCTCGGCACGACCCTTTTCGTGGAGGACCGACAGCAGTGGCGGTCGGAGTGGGAGGTGTTTCAGGATCTCGTGTTCGGGGACGCCAGCCCGCGGACCAACCAGTACAGCCAGCGCTTCTCCACGACGCTGCAGGTGGGGCTGTTGGACCGCGACGTGTTCAACTGGATCGACGTGCAGGACATCTCCTACCAGTCGTCCTTCGGCTGGCAGAACAGCTCGCAGGGAAGCAACACGGGGGCCAGCGTCCGCAACGAGGGCACGCTGCGGACGGGCGTGAGCCTGCGCCCGAATCGGGTCTGGGAGCGGTTCGGCTTCTTCGAGCGCATGCGGGAGGCCCAGCGGAGCGACGATCGGCCGGCGCCGGAGGGGGACGAAGAGGAGGACGGGGGCGTCGAGTGGAGCGACGTGCCGCTCCCCGACCCCGTCGGGCTGCTCCGGGGCCTTGCCCTCACGGTCCTGGACATTGACGACCTTACGGTCAACTACAACGGCACGCGTACGTCCCGCTCCTCCAACGTCGGCGACGCCACGCTCAACGACGGGGGCATCGAGCAGGTGGACAAAAAGTACCGGCTGCTCGATGCCGTTCGGGGCGAGGGGCCGTCCCTCGGCTACCGGTTGGGGCTCGACCGCTCCATTGCCCCGGAGTCGGGGGGGCGCGTCTTTCCGGAAGGGCAGCGGGTGGTCGACAACCTTACCGACGAGCACGACCTTGAGGGCAGCACCACGCTGTCGCCGAGCCCGGCCTTGGACGTGGACCTGAACTGGAACCTGAGCTGGAGCTCAAGCCCGCAGGTCAGCTTTCGCAAAACCGAAGACGGGATCGCGCGGTCGCGGTCCGAACGTGGACAGACGAGCGCGTCGGTGTGGGCCTTTGGGTCGTTCGGCTCGTTCTTTGAACAACAGCTCGGCAGGCTTCGGGCCCAGGCAGGAAGCGAGGACACCCTTGCGGCCGCCAGCGTCCCCCTCACCAACGCTTCGGTGACCGCCGACTTCCGCAGCGGGTACCTCACGGGCGGCGGCACCGGCCTCGCCAACGGGTTTGCGCCGTTTCCGATGCCGGGGTGGACGGTGCGCTACACAGGCCTGTCCGACTGGCCGCTGATCCGCAGCATTACCGAGAGCATTTCCCTCCGGCACGGCTACAATGCGACGTACGAGACCAGTTTCGAACGTTCAAACATTGCGGGCGAGGGGGCGACCCTCACGGTCGGGGGGCAAGAGGGGGGCACGCCCTTTGCGTACCGCCGGTCGGCATTTCAGCTCGGCTCGCCCCAGCTGCAGGAGGAGTACAGTCCGCTGGTGGGGGTCGACATCACCTGGCCCGGCAACCTGCAGACGAGCGTGGAGTGGAGCCGGCGGACGACCACCTCGCTTCGCACCGCCAGCCTGCGGATTGCGGAGCGGGAGACGAGTGAGATTTCCGGGCAGCTCTCCTACACCGCGCAGGGGTTCACCATTCCGTTTCTCCCGTTCGGCCGCATCGAAAACCGCGTGCAGCTCTCCGTCACCTTCACCCAGCAGGTGAACGACGAGCGCGAATACAACCTGCGTCCCGCCCTCGAACAGGCCAACGGCGCCGGACCCGAGTACGACCCCCGCCAGGCGCAGCAGGGCGACAATGTGTCGATCATCAGCGAAACGGAACGGCTCACGGTGCAGCCGCAGATCTCCTACAGCATTAGCGATCGTGTAACGGCCGACTTTACGCTGGAGTACGAGGACTTTCAGGGGGACAGCCGACAGCCGTCCTACACGAACGTGAACGGGAATTTCAATGTGACGGTCAACATTTCCCAAAACTAAGCGTCCTCCCCGCGGGTACGCCGACCCTGCTTCGCCCTGTTCTCTCATGAGCGGTCTCTCCCATGCCCGAGTCGCGTCCGCTGGTTGTGTGTCATCTGGGGCGGGTGGAGTATGCGCCGGTCCGTGCGCTTCAGCAGAGCGTGCAGGAGCGCCTCATTGCGGCCAAGCGCGAGTCGCCGCCCGTGGCGCTGCCCCACGTGCTGTTGTTGCTGGAGCACCCGCCCGTCTACACCCTCGGCAAGAGCGGCGACGACGATAATCTGCTCGTTTCGGAGGAACAGCTCGACGCCCTCGACGCCGAGTTTCACCGGATCGGGCGCGGGGGCGATGTCACGTTTCACGGCCCGGGCCAGCTCGTGGGCTACCCGCTCCTCGACCTCGATCGCATCTTTACCGACCTGGGCCGCTACCTGCGCACACTCGAAGAAGTGGTGATCCGCACCTGCGCCGAGTACGGCGTGGCGGGGACGCGGGTGGACGGGCGAACCGGCGTGTGGGTGGGGCCGGACGACCGGGGGCCGGAGCGCAAGATCTGCGCGATGGGCGTGCGCTGCAGCCGCTGGGTGACGATGCACGGCTTCGCGCTCAACGTGACGACCGACCTCTCCTACTTCGACCACATCGTGCCCTGCGGCATCGCCGATCGCGGCGTGACGTCGCTGGCGGAGGAGAGCGACGCGTCCATCACGGTCGACGACGTGCGCGGGTCGATTGTGGAGCACTTCGCCGACCGGTTTGAGGCCCGGGTGACGGAGTTGCGGGGAGAGCCGGCGCGCGACTTTCTGAAAGAGATGGCCGGGGCGGTCGGCGACGCCGCATAGGCCGCGAGGTCCTCCACAGGGGCAGTTTCCGACTCCAGGAGGGCCTCCAGCTCCACCGGCGGGAGGTCGTGGTACCAGTCGTGGTGCGGCGACCAGCGGTGGCACTGCAGGCACTGCGTCTCGCGCCACACCCGGCCACACTCCGGGCACTGGCCGTGCGTGTCGAACGTGTGCCAGGAATGGCCGCATTCGCAGGCCCAGCGGGCGCTGGACGGCGGCTCCCACTCGCACTTCGGACAGTAAATCTCCATGATCGCGCCGACACGTTGTTGAAAAGGGGGCGTCGCCTGAATACCCTACGGGCACTCCTACGCCTTGCTCGCATCGTCTTTCCCCCCGACTCTCGTCTCCGATGGCTGATTTTGACCTCGAAAACTTTACGCACCGCCTCCTGTCCGAATCGCTGTTCTACGACCTGGAGTACGGGCTCGTGGGCAGCGTGAGCCTCGTCGACCCCGAGGCGGAGCGCGAGGCGTACATTGCCTCGTTTATGCCCGACGACGGCACGTTCCTGATCGAGGAGGCCACGGCGTGGGAGGACCTGCCGGACGAGCTGGAGGACGAGGAGGACGTGGCCTACGCCCTGGCCGTCGACAGCGTGGAGCACGGAACGTACGAGGTGCCGGAGGTGGCCGCGGAGTCCCTGCTCGATCTGGCCCGCCAGCACGACCTGCTCCCGAGCGTCACGGTCCTGTTCGAGGACGAGGAGCTGTGAGTGCGAGAGCGTAGGGAGGAGACGCCCGATCCCACTTCTGCGCCCTTATCCCGTCAGCACGCCCCAGGTGAGCAGGCCCCAGCCCGCCAGGAAGGCGGCGCCGCCCAGCGGCGTGATGGCGCCGAGCCACCCCGTGTCGGTGAGGACGAGCACGTAGAGGCTGCCGGAAAAAACGAGGATGCCCGCCAGAAAGCAGTACCCCGCCCAGTCGATGGCCCCACCCCAGCCCTGGGCCGTTGCCCAGCCGACCACGAGCAGGGCGAGGGCGTGGTACATCTGGTACGTGACCGCCGTGTGGAACGTGTCCAGGCGGTCCGGCGACACGCGGCCTTCCAGTCCGTGTGCGCCGAAGGCGCCGGCGGCCACGGCGAGGCCCGCCAGAACGGCGCCGCAGGCGAGAAAGAAGCGGGTCATGAGGAGATGAAGCGGATTCTCGGGGAGCGGGCGTAGCTATTCGTCGTCGGGGGAGCGGCGAAGCTCCTGGAGAAAGTCGATCTCCGACGCATCCCCCTCCGGCGAAATCGTCTCGCTCTCGGCTTCTCCCCACAGGCGCTCAATGCGGTAGTGCTCGCGCCGCGACGGGAGAAAGACGTGCACCACCACATCCACGTAGTCGAGCACCACCCACCGCAGATGGTCGGTGCCCTCCGTTTTCCAGGGCTGCTCGCCACACTGTTCCTCAATCCGTTCGCTGACCCCGCGGGCGATGGCGCGCACCTGTAGGTCGGAGTCGCCGGAGCCGATCACGAAAAAGTCGGCCATGCTGCTCACCTCGCGCAGGTCAATCACCGTGATGTCGTGGGCCTTTTTTTCGGCCATGGCGTTCACGGCGTGGGCGGCGAGCGCGGGGCCGGTGTTCTTCGGGGCGCGGGCCGTCGGGGATTCGGCGGTCGAGGGGGAGGAGTCGGGGGAAGCCATGCACTTAGGGCATTGGTGGGTGGATACGTGGAGGAAAAACGAACCGGCGGTTGGGCCGGGAATGTCCGATCACTGTTGAAAGGGACGAAGGTCGGTGTAGTCGCGGCCGATGACGACGGAGGCGTCGAGGTAGTACTGGCGGCGGATCTCCTGGCGGACGCGACTGGCCGGGAGCCCAAGGGCCTCGGCGACCTTGCGGGCGGCCTCTCGGTTGCCAACGCGGTCGATCACAACGGACTGCTGCTGGTCGAACGACGAGTAGTTTCCCACGTCGACGACGTCGAAGCCGCTGTCGCGCAGGAACTGCGTCGTGCGGGCCGCGAGCCCGTCGATGCCGGCGCCGTTGCGCACCTCCACCTGAATGACCGAGCCGACCAGGGCGGTTGAGTCGTCGGCGGGGCGCTCGGGACTCGGGGAGGAGACAAAGGCTCGGGAGGCCACGGCGTAGAGCAGCACGGCGACCGCCAGCCCCCCTGTGATGAGGGCGGCGTTCAGGAGTCCATTTCCAACGCGAAATTGCCACGAAGCCATAGGCACCAGAGCAAGCCATCCAAACACAAAAGCGCGGCAGGCCGGGCGGCGTGCCGCGCTTCGCGTCCGCAAGACGGGCGGCGCGGCTAATTCTGCCAGAAGAGATTGCTCCTGGGACGGAAGGCGCTGCTGCTACGCGAATGATAACCGTACGGGCTCATGTATCGGTTGTAGGGCCGTTGCTGCACCTGCACCCGAAACTCCATGTTTTCGGAGGGGCGATACGCCACCTCGGCGTTGCGGAGGTAGACCCGCGGCTCCTGACTCCCGAAGGTGTTTCCGCCCGTAAACGGGTGGGCCACGCTTACGTCGGCGCGGGCGGCCCAGTTGGAGTTAAATTGCCACATCATCGAGCTCGTGTACGTGCCCATGGAGCTCGTCTCGCCCCCAAAGGAGGAGAACGAGGCCTCGTAGGAATGACTCATGCGGAAGTGCTCGGCGCCAAAGAGATCCCCGAGCGCATTCACGGCGGCCGAGCCGGTATCATACAGCTGGGTCTGGACCGAGCGGCTTTGCTGGGCCGTTTCCCGGAGCTGGGCCTGGGCCGGGGCCATCACGCTCAGCATAAACGCGAGGCACAGGAGCGAAAGAGCGGTGCGCATGAGAACCTCCGTCGTCGGTTCGGAAGGGTGCGTAGCAGAGGCAAATATCTGTTCACGATACCATACCCTGAACGGGCTGGTTTGTTCGGGCTTCACGCGCGCGGAGGATCCCGTGCCGATTTGTCCGCGTGAACAGGAGCGCTCCGGCTCAGTGTCTGCTCCGTCTTCCCATGCGCATCCTCGGCCTCGAAAGCTCGTGTGACGACACGGCCGCCGCCGTGCTCGACGACGGGGCGGTGCGGTCCAGCGTCGTCTCGTCGCAGGCCGATCTGCACGAGGACTACGGCGGGGTGGTGCCGGAGCTGGCCTCGCGCAACCACCAGCGCTACATCGTGCCGGTGGTGGAGGCGGCCCTCGAGGAGGCCGAGGTGTCCCCGTCCGCCCTCGACGCGGTGGCCGTCACCTACGGGCCGGGCCTCCCGGGCTCGCTCCTGGTGGGGCTGAGCTTCGGAAAGGCCTTTGCCCGCGGGCTCGACGTGCCCCTGCTGGGCGTGAACCACCTGGAGGGGCATCTTTACTCGGCGGATGTGGAGGGGCCGCCCGTCCCCCGTCCGTACCTCTGCCTTGTCGTGTCCGGCGGGCACACCGAACTGGTGCACGTGACGGAGAATCGTGAGCATCGGGTGCTGGGGCGCACGCGCGACGACGCGGCGGGCGAGGCGTTCGACAAGACCGCGCAGCTGTTTGGGCTCGGCTACCCCGGCGGCCCGGCCATCGACCGGCACGCGCAGGCGGGCGACCCGGCCTTCCACGACTTCCCGCGCACCCGCCTCGACGACTACGACTTCTCGTTCAGCGGTCTCAAAACGTCGGTGCTCTACTACCTCCGCGACCGACCGGACGATGAGCGCAACCGCCTGCTGGCCGACCATCGCGCCGACCTCTGCGCGTCGGTGCAGGCCGCGGTGGTGGACGCGCTCGTGGATGCCACCCGCCGGGCCGCCGCCGAGACGGGGGCGGCCCACGTGGCCGTGGTGGGCGGCGTGGCGGCCAACTCGGCCCTCCGCCGTCAAATGAAAGAGGCCGGAACCCACGACGGATTCGAGGTGCACGTGCCGCCGCTCGCCTACTGTACCGACAACGCGGCGATGATTGCCAACGTGGGCCGGATGCACCTGGACACGGGGCGGGACAGCCCGCCCACCCTCGACGTTGCGCCCAACCTTCAACTGTGACGCCCCGCCATGTGGCACAACACGCCGGGTGACCGTGTGTTGGTCGACCCCGACATGCGGGGGCTGCGCTCTTTCCCCACGACCTGCGACTTCGTATGCTGACCCGTCGTGCCCTGGTCGTTGTTGCGGCCTCGTGCCTGCTCCTCAGCGGGATTGGGCTTGGCGGCGGTGGATTGTTGGTGTTTGGCCCCAACACGACGCCCGATACGCCACGCAGCGTCATCGTGCCCCGCGACGCGACGCTGGAGGCAACGATCGACTCGCTGCAGGCCCAGGACATTCTCGCCGCCCCGTCCACGTTCCGGCTGCTGGCAACCGTGACCGGGTGGGGCGATCAGATGAAGGCCGGCCACTATCGCATTCGGGGCGGGCAGTCGAACTACCACCTCCTCGACCGCCTCCGGCGCGGCCTCCAGGACCCGGTGCGCCTGACGATCCCGCCCGGCACGCGGCCCGAGACGATGGCCCAGGTCGTGGGGCGCCGCCTTGAACTGACGCCCCAAGCGTTCCGGACGGCCCTGCGCGACACGAGCCTCGCCCGCGAGCTGGGCACGACGCCGGAGCAGCTGTTTGGATACATGATGCCGGAGACGTACGAGCTCTACTGGCACACCTCGCCCGCGCGGGTGGTGCGCCGCGTGAAGGCGTCGTTCGATCGGTTCTACGAGCGCGAGCTGGCCGCCGGGGCCGACAGCCTCGGCCTCTCGAAGCAGGCGGTTATCACGCTGGCGTCCATCGTGGAGTGGGAGGCGTTGCTCGATGAGGAGAAGCCCAAGATCGCCGGGGTGTATGTGAACCGCCTCCGCGACGGCTGGCGCCTGCAGGCCGATCCTACGATCCAGTACGTGCTCCTCCAGACCGAGGGGGAGCGCACGCGGCGCGTGCTCTACGACGACCTGGAGATCGACCACCCCTACAACACCTACCAGGTTCGCGGCCTGCCGCCGGGGCCCATCACCAACCCGTCGCCCTCGTCGCTCCGCGCCGCCGCGCAGCCCGCGCAGCACGACTACTACTACTTTGCGGCGACGGGCGACGGGGGACACACCTTTAGCCGCACCCTGCGGGAGCACAACCGCGCCGCGGACAAGTACCAGCGCCGCCTGGAGCGGCGGGCGGAGGAGAACTCGCGGTAGTTGCGGTTAGAACTGGTACCGCACGCCCACCTGGAACTGGTTGCGGATCACATCCTCGTCGATGACCGGCGGGGGGGTGCCCTCCACGATGCCGTTCTGGACGAGCGAGGGGTCGGGCTGGGGGTACGGCTGGAACTGATCCTGCGTGCGCTCCTGCATCCAGCCCGCGTCCAGGATGAGCTGGTCGCTGAAGGGATAGCTGAGCCCAAGCGAGAAGAAGGTGCGGGCCCGGTCCGTCGTTTCGCCGTCGAGGGTGGTGATCTCAAACGAGCGAGGGTCGGGGCGGTACGCGGCGCCGCCCCGTGCCGTGAGGCCGCCGCGGAACCGGTACTCAACGCCGCCGCGCCAGTTGAATACGGCGCGGAAGTCGTCCTCGATGGTTTCATTGGCGACGGGGAAGTCAAACGATTCGGAGTCGAGCTCCAGGGTTTCCCAGTTCACAAACTCCACGTCGGCGGTCACGCGGAGGCGTCCGGTGTCGTACGCCAGCCCGGCGCCGTAGCGCCAGGGGCTGCGCACGTTGTACTCGAAGGTGCCTCGGGCCTCGTCCTCGTCCGGGTCGTCCCCGTAGGCCAGCGGGGCCCCGTCGAGAAAGGTCGTTCGCACGAACGCGTCGGTAAAGTCCTCATCGATACTGGTCCACGTGGGCGTCTCCACCGTCAGCCCGAGGCGCACGGTGGAGGTGAGGTCGGCCGAGAGGCCCAGCCGCAGGTTGAAGCCCGTCAGGTCCGACTCAAAGTTTTCCCGGAACGTGACGGTGTCGAGCCCGAATCGGTCCGAGGCGCCGTCGAGGTCGCCGTCGACCTCGTACCCCTCATTTTCGCCAAAGGCGTCAATTTCCACGACCTCGTTCTCGAAAAAGTAGCGGCCGAACGTGATGTTGGCCGTCGCGCCCGTCATCACGCCCGGGGCGATCGCGACGGCGCCGCCGAAGTTTAGTTCATTGAGGCGCCCCTCACGTTGTACGGTGCCTTCCTGCACGATGCGTCTGCCGGGAAGAACGGCGGGCTCGAACGGGTACTCCCCGGCCTGGTAGTCGCCGCCAAAGAACTCGGTGGCCCCGCCCGCAAACCCGACGAAGGGGACAATCGGATTCACGACCGGGAGGCCGTCGTTGTCGACGCTCCACTCGTTCCCCTCGGCGAAGGCGGGAAGGAGGAACTGCGTGATGGAGTTTTGCGCGTTCTCGCCGCGGTAGCGAAGGGTGCGGTCGAACGTGCTCGTCTGCGTGAAGCCGAGGGCGAGGACGAGGGACCCCTGCGCGGTGGGGGCGCGGTAGACCCCGGCGAAAGAGCCGAGGCGGACCGACGACGCCGAGCCGTCCCGCCCGAAGCGGGAGGCGCTGCCCACCTGGTACGACGCATCGTCGGTGGCGCTCAGAAGGCTCATGCTGCCCGCAAACTCGGAGGTTTCGTAGAAGCCCAAGCCCGCCGGATTCGTGTACAGGGCGCTCAGGTCGGCCCAGCCGGCGGTGCCGGCGCCGCTCATGCCCAGGGCGCGTGCGCCGACGGCGGGCTCCCGGAGGGAGAGTCGCAGGGCGTCGTCGGCCGTTTGGGCCTGGACGGGCAGTGCGGCGAGGGCGAGGAGCAGGCCGCCGCCCAGCGCGGCGAGGAGGCGAGCGGGAGACGGCAGCAGGGGCAGGAGCATGGAGGAGGGGAGGGTTGGTCCGAAAGGGGAGCGTCGGGGGCAGACACACCGGGGGCACGGTCCCGGGTCAGGTTGTGGGAAAAGCCCCTGGTGGGGCGAGCTGGAGGGCCCGAAAGACAAGCGTCGCCGGGCGGCTACCGATCCCCGTCATCGTCGCTTCGGCCCCGTCGGCCGCCGCGGTCCGAGTCGCTTGACGATCCGGAGGAACGGGAGCCGCGGGCCTGGGTGCCCGAGTCATCCGAGGACGAGGAGCGGGCGCGGGGCGAGGTCGAGCGCTCCGGTGTGGTGCGGGTGCGGCCCGAGCGCGTCCGGGGCTCGGGGGCGTTCCAGGACTCAGACGTCCACTCCCGGGAGGTTCGTTCTCGTCGCTCTCGCAGCCGATTTTCTCGGAGTTGCTCGTACCGAAGCTGGTCGCGGCGGAGCTGGTCGAGGTCCAACCGGCTCTCGATCCGAGACGTGCGGGCGGGACCGATGCGTCCCGTGGGTGCGGGGCGCACCGCCTCTGATCGAAGTCGTCCGGTGCTGTCGCGCCGGAACCGCGGGGCGGCACTGTTCCCGTCGCGGGCATTCCGCTCAGCCCCCCTCATCGGGCGAGCGGCCTGGTCGGCCCGTGCCCGATTGGTGCGGGCACGGTTGTTTCCGTTGTCGGTGTCGCGTCCGCTTCGACGGCCCGTTCGGCGTTCCGGCGTGCGCTCAGGCTCGCGCTCCCGGACCGTGCGGTTCGATCCGCGGTCGTTGTCGGTTCGGCCGGGGCGCGTGGCCCGACCCACCCGTCCGTTGCCGGTCCGATCCGACGAGGCCCTTCCCGTCGTGGCCCGGCGCGGGGTGTCGTCCCGATCGCTTCCGCGTACCGACCGCCCAATGCGAGCGTTGTCGTTCGTCGGGGCCGACCGGCGTGCGGCGCGGCGCGCCTCGCCCGCGTCGCGGGAGACGACGTCGCGCGTGCTCTGGCCTACGGTGCCGCCGCGCGGACGGTACGTGCGGCCCGCAAACGACCGATCCTCATCGAAGTCGTCGTCGAAGTAGTAGTAATTGTTCGTGTAGTAGCGCGGGCCGAAGGGTGAGTACCCGTAGCGGTGCCACGAGGAGTAGCGCCACGGCCGGTGGTAGTAGAACGGCGACCCGAAGTGGAACGACAGCGAGAAGCGCGTCCCGGAAGGATAGAATGAGTCGTGGTAGAACGGGTCGTAGTACCAGTCGTGGAAGGAGGTGTGGTACCGGTACGGCGCGCCGTACTTGTATTTGTACTTGTACTCGTACAGGTATTCGTACTCGTCCGCGTAGGCCATCTCGTCGTAGCGATCGTCGTAGCGCACCCCCACGCCGTCGCGGTATTCGCGGCGGTACTCATCGGCGTACTGCGGCGCCTCCGCCCGGTCCGCGGGGCGGGTTTGCTGCTTGTCCGGGGCCGAGCGGCCAGTGTCAGCCGTCTGAAGCTGCGTGTAGCAGCCCGTGAGTCCCAGGGAGAGCACCACGAGAAGA
This sequence comes from Salinivenus iranica, assembly GCA_002894665.1. GTDB lineage: Bacteria > Bacteroidota > Rhodothermia > Rhodothermales > Salinibacteraceae > Salinibacter > Salinibacter iranicus. The sequence continues at coordinate 27,148 of NCRB01000016.1, read as the reverse complement.
ACGGAAGGGACCCAGCCCCTCAGCGAGCGGGTCCAGAACGAAGCGTGAATCATAATAATCACCCCGGCAGGATAGGTGGCAGACGATGTCACTCTTGTACGCGAGGACTCGCCAAAAGTTACCGAGCGAGGCTCGCTCGGAACGGCAGAGTACAACGACAAAGGAGCAAATCTCATGCGGACTTTCCGCCGTTCACTGAAGAAGCCGCAATGAGAGGGGCTGTAGTAACAATTCCCGCCGGAAAGGGAGGCGGGAAGGAGGGGCGGGGGACATCAGTCCCCGTTCGGGGAGGGCGACCGTCCAGGGAAAGGGACACTACAGAGATGAAATCCAACGGTTGGGCGGCCGCCCCCCTTCCCCGATCGGGGTCGGCCCGCCTCTCGTGCAATCGGTCCGTAGCCTCCGAATCGTCTACCGGTCAGAGTCTTCGCGTCCCGTGCGGCCGGACGAGGACGACTCTCCGTCGGAGTCCGACGAGTCCACCGACCGTCCGGACGATGAGGAGCCGGAATCGGGCGACGCCCGATCCCTGATGGAACGGCCCGTTGGACCACGGGAGCGATCGCCTCCGGAGGCGGATGGGTCGGCGGTCGCGGAACCGGCGGTTCGTCCCCGCCGACGCTCCAGGCGGTCGAGAAGCTCGGACGAACGCACGTCACTGAACGGCGAGTCGGACGCGTCGGAGGGGGACGCTCGACCGCCCGAGCGGCTGCCGTACAGCTGTCCGCGGGACGCCCGCCGAATCGTCTCCACACGCAGACCGAGATCGCCCTCGGCCGCCCGAGACGGAGTGGACGACCGGCCGGAGGGACCGACGCGCTGCGTGTGCAGATGCTGAAGCAGGACCACCCGCTCTTGCGGGGACAGTCCCTCGCGGACGGATTCGGTCAACGACGCAACCTCTTCACTCGAGAGCGTCTCGATCTCCGAGGGCACGTCGAGCGTCGCCTCTCGGTCCTTCGACGAGGCGTCCGCGGACAAGAGGGCAGGAGCGTTTTCGCGCGGACGCTCTTCTTCCGAGTTGAGGGTGTGGCTGTCCGCACCGTGCTTCATCGTGGCACGCTGATCAGACAGCCGCGAGGCGACGGCGAAGGAGGCGTTCGGCCGGGAGGGGAGGGCCTGCGCCGGGTCGAAGGAGCCGGACGGAAGGAAAAAGAAATCCGCGGACGTGTACTGAAGCCCACTGCAGAGGCCTCCAAAGTTGGGGTCGTACGAATAGGGACTGCAGTAGAAGCTCGCCGTACTTCGGACGCTATTTTGCGGGTTAATAAACGTGTCGATCCGCTGTCGGAGTTCGGCCAGACGGGTGTACCGGAGATCGTACGTGGCGTAGAGAGGGTCTCCAAAGAAGTTTCCGTAGAAGCCCGGGTGGTCCAGCCTGAAGTTGTTGAGCCGTTCCCGGTACGTTGAGCGACTAATCTCACTGTCGGATCGCTCCTTCAGCAGGCGGGTCGCCTGCTTCACAAGGGCCCGGTCGGAGGCGTCCAGGTACTCTAGGGTATAATGGTCAACGTCCTGGAAGAAGTCGTCGACGGCGTCTTGCGTGTCCGTGCTGGACGACTGCGTGCGGTCGGCGACGTCGGAAGGCGGGGTCTCCTCCGAAACAGCCGGTGCGTCGGTCGTTGTCTGCTCCAGCGTGGACTCCGAGGAAGCCACCGTCCCGAGCTTCGTGTAACAGCCCGTCAGTGCCAGGGCGAGCACGAGGGGCGCAAAGAGAGGAAGTGCATTGTCCCGTGAGAGTCCCCGAAAGAAAAATGACATACCATTTTGCACCCACTTTTTGGAGACATGCACGGAAAGAATGAGATTTGATGAAGGGTGTTTCCAAAGAGGAGGCGGGGCGACAGATCTGGAGAAACGACGAACACCGCGGATCGCCGTTGAAAAGCGCATCGGATGGGGCCTACGTTGGTACCTGTCCCCTTGCGGCCTCAGAGGGTACCCCTCGGCCCGTGAGGCTTTTCCGTATCTGTTACACGAGACCCCCCGACGCCCATGGCCGACGCCGTCACTCCCCGCGACGAGGATTATTCGCAGTGGTATCAAGATGTGGTCCGCAACGGCCAGCTGGCCGAAAACTCCCCCGCCCGCGGGTGCATGATCATCAAGCCCAACGGCATGGCCCTGTGGGAGAATATGCGGGACCAACTGGACCAGATGTTCAAGGACACGGGCCACGAGAACTACTACTTTCCGCTCTTCATCCCGGAGCGCTTCATGGAGCGGGAGGCCGAGCACGTGGAGGGCTTCGCCAAAGAGTGCGCGGTGGTCACCCACTCGCGCCTCACGCAGGATGAGGAGGGCAACCTGATCCCGGACCCGGACTCGAAGCTGGGCGAGAATTACATCGTGCGTCCCACCTCCGAGACCATCATCTGGGACACGTACAGCAAGTGGATCCAGTCGTACCGCGACCTGCCGCTGCTCTACAACCAGTGGGCCAACGTGGTGCGGTGGGAGATGCGGCCGCGTCTCTTTCTGCGCACCGCCGAGTTTCTGTGGCAGGAGGGCCACACCGCCCACGCCACGCGCGAGGAGGCCGTCGAAGAGGCCGAGCGGATGCTGGACGTCTACACCACGTTTGCGGAGGACTACATGGCGATGCCGGTGATGCAGGGCCGCAAGACGGCCAGCGAGCGGTTTCCCGGCGCGGTGGACACCTACTGCATTGAGGCGCTCATGCAGGACGGCAAGGCGCTGCAGGCGGGCACCAGCCACTTCCTCGGGCAGAACTTTGCGAAGGCGTTCGACTGCACGTTCACCGACGAGAACAACGAAGAGTCCTACGTCTGGGCCACCTCGTGGGGCGTCTCGACGCGCCTCATCGGCGGCCTCATCATGACCCATTCCGACGACCAGGGCCTCGTGCTGCCGCCCAAGCTGGCGCCGCATCAGGTCGTGATCGTGCCCCTCTTCTTCGACGACGACCAGGAACAGCCGGTCATGAAGAAGTGCGAGCAGCTTCGGGAGAAGTTGGAGGGCCAGGGCATTCGCGTGAAGATGGACGACAACCACACGCAGAGCCCCGGTTGGCGCTTCAGCGAGCACGAGGTGCGGGGCGTGCCGGTGCGCCTCGCCGTGGGCCCGCGCGACCTGGAGAACGACAACGTCGAGGTGGCCCGCCGCGACACCCAGACGAAGGACGTGGTGCCGCAGGACGGCATCGTGGACCGGGTGCTCGACCTGCTCGACGAAGTGCAGCAGGGCCTCTACGACCAGGCCCAGGCGCGCTACGAGGACAACACCCACGTCGTCGACGACTACGACGCCTTCCAGGAGGTCATCGAAGACGGCGGCTTCGTGTGGGCGCACTGGGACGGCACCGAGGAGACCGAGGCCCGCATCCAGGAGGAAACCTCAGCGACAATCCGCCTCATTCCCTTTGACCGCGAGAACGACGAGACGGGCGTCGACATGGTCACGGGCGAGCCGTCCGAGGGCCGCGTGCTCTTTGCCCAGGCGTACTGATGCGTGATTTGTGAAGCGTGATCGACGGGAGATTAGCCTCCTCACGCATCATATATTCACGCAGCATGTCCGTCCCTCAAAGTGCATTTCTTCTGTTCACGAGGCTCCGCTCGTCGGAGAAAACGGACGTGTGTAACATTGCGCCGGGTTGCGCGTGGATTATGCGTCCGGGGACGCAAACGGATGCCCGGATCCCCTTCCACTTCGTCCCGAGCCGCGATGAGTGCGCCGCCGTCCGATTCCGGCCCGCTGCCCGACGATGACAACCTCGAGGACATGGACGATCGGGGCACAGGGCGATCAGAAGAGGCCGCCCCCGATCCGGAGTCCGCGCGGAAGGAGGCCGAGGAGGCCCTGGCCCGCGTTGAGGCGATGGCGGACCTGGACGAGGACCCGGACGAGGACAGCGGGGCGGCGTCTGCGCAGACCTCCGCGGAGGCGGCGAGTGCCGAGCCGTCGGGCGACCCGGCGGGCGGGCCAGCCCCAGCCGGCGCGTCCGCGACAGGGGCCGATGCGCCGAACGGACGGCTCCCGGAGGATCAGTGCGAAAACTGTGGGGCCCTCCTCGACGGCCCGTACTGCTCGCAGTGCGGACAGAAGGCCGCCGACCGCATCGTGCCGATCTGGCACATGATCAACGAGGGGCTGGAGGCCGTTGTGGAGCTCGACCTGCGGGTGCTCAAGACCCTCCCGAAGTTTCTTTTCCTGCCCGGTCGGCTCACGAAGGAGTATCTGAACGGGCGCCGGCAGCGCTACATCCGGCCCTTCCGGCTCTACCTGTTCGCCACATTTCTTCTGTTTACGGTCCTCGCGTTCACCACTACGGGCGGGATGGGATTTCCCTTTCCCCCGGCGGCGACGACGTTCCCCGCCGACACGGCGCAGGCATCCACGGCGTCGGTTGCGCCGGACGGGACGGCCCCTACGGCGGCGGGCGCGAGCGACACGATCGCCGCCCGGGAGGGGCTTCCGGAGAGCCTTCCCGCACAGGGTGGAGAGGCGCGGGTCTTTGGGGACCAGGAGGCACGAAACCGGCTCGCGAATCAAATCGAGCAGGACACGAGCGACTTCCAGGTCCACCTGTTCGACGACCCGGCGACGAACGAGCGCCTTGAGCACATCCTCCGCCGCAAGTCGGCGCAGACGGTCCGCAATCCGTGGGAGTTTGTGGGCAGCATGATCGATCGGGGGCCGTACGTCATGTTTCTGATGCTCCCGATCTTCGCGTTCCTCCTCAAGCTGCTCTATATCCGGCGCGGGCGGCTGTTCGTCGAGCATATGATTTTCAGCCTCCACGTGCACGCCCACGCCTTCTTCGCGTTTACTGTGGGCATTCTGATGGGGGAGTCGGACATTGGGTGGGTGAACACGGCGGCGGTCTTTGTTGAGCTGTCGCCACTCCTGTACGTCGTGTTGGCGATGCAGCACGTGTACGAGCAGGGGATGATCAGGACCGGACTGAAGGCCTTCCTGCTTTTCGTGCTGTACTCCATCGTTCTGTCGTTTGGGCTGATTTTTCTGCTCCTCCTCGCCCTTCTCCTGATGTAGCCGGGACCGCCCTGGTCCGCGTCCGCCGTCGTGCACGAGCGGCCGGGCCGTGACGCGGGGAACACATTCGCTCTTCTCGCGGCATACGGGATCCTGCCCCTGATTGTCGTCTTTGAGGGGGGCAACACCGACTGTCGTCCTGCCGGAGGTGCTCACGCGTATGGAACTGCCTGGTCCCGACTCCGACGTCTCGGTGGGAAGAGACCCTGCGCCCGGAGTGGGATTGTGGATTGCGGTTGTTGTCAGCTACGTGGTCAACCCGCTCGTGCTGCCGCCGGCGGTGTACGGGCTTGTGCTCGGGCACGTCGGCGCGCCGGAGGGCGAGATTGCCACGGGCGTAGGCATCGCGGCGTTCTTTCTGGCCGTGGTGCCGCTTGTGCACGTGGGGTGGATGCGGTGGCAGGGCCGGGTGGCCTCCCTGGAGATTCGAGACCGACGCAAGCGCACCGAGCCGTTTCTGGGCGTGCTGGCGGCGGGCGGGGCCGCCCTCGGGGCCATCGTTCTTATTCAGGACGTGGGGCGCGGCCTGCTCATGGCGCTTGTCGGGTGTCACCTTCTCAATACGGGACTCCTGTTTCTGATCACCACGCAGTGGAAGATTTCCGTTCACTGTGCGTCCGTGGCGGGGGCCCTGGGGACGCTCCTCTACACCCGGATGCACGTGCCGGGGACCCTGTTGCGGACGGGCGCTGTGGCCGAGGCGGTGCTGCTGGCCGGGGCCGTGCTGGTGCCCCTGCTGCTCTGGGCGCGGGTGCGAAGCCGGGCGCACACGCTGGGACAGGCGACGGCGGGGACGGTGATGGGGCTTGTGGCGCCGTACGCGGAGCTGTACGCGATCGGGGCGGGCATGGCCGCGTAGCCGGGCCCCACGAGCGTGGACCGGAACTTTTCGTGGCCGGGCCGCTGTAGTGAATCTGTCCGGTCCGGTTCGCGTCTTCAAACTGGCCCCCATATCTTTGGCTGCGCACGCGTTCTCCTGAACAGCACGACGTCCCGCATCGACGATCGGTACTGCTTCTGTTTTTCGTCTCCCTGCACTGCGCCTGTCCGTCCGCGATGCGTGTTCTCTCCGCCCTGTTTTTCAGTGCGTGCTGTCTTTTTAGTGTGCTTCCCGTCCAGGCCCAGACGTGGGGCCGCGTGACCGGCACGGTGACGGATGCGGACGACGGGACGCCGCTGCCGGGGGTGACGATCGTTGTGCAGGGAACGGACTACGGCACGGCGACCACCCCGGAGGGACGCTATTCGATGCGCCTGCCCACCGGGCAATACGCGCTCCGCTTCTCCTCAGTCGGCTTCGCGACGCGCACCGACTCGGTGGTGGTGACGGATGAGGAGACGGCCCGCCTCGACGTGGCGCTCCCGCCCCGCGTAACGGAGATGGAGGAGGTGACGGTCGTCGACTCGGCGGGAGCCCAGGCGGCGGGCGTGTACCGGGTCGATCCGGAAGAGGTGCAGGACATTCCCACTCCGTTTAAGGATGGCTTCCGGGCGCTCAAGACGGTGCCGGGCGTGGCGACGAATAATGAGCTCTCCCAGCAGTACTCCGTGCGGGGCGGTGGGTACAACGAAAACCTTATCTTCGTCAATGGCTTCGAGGTCTTCATGCCGTTTCGACCGCGGCAGGGGGAGCAGGAGGGCCTGGGCCTGCTCAACCCGGCCCTCGCGACGGACATGACGTTCTACACCGGCGGCTTTCCGGTGCGCTACGGCGGCAAGCTGTCCTCGGCGCTCGACGTGCAGTACGCCCAACCCGAGGACCAACCCCTCACCGGCTCGGCCGATCTCTCCACGCTCGACGCCAGTCTGCACGCCCAGTCCTCGGCCCTCGACGGCGATCTGGGCTGGGCGGTGGGTGTGCGGCGCGCGCAGCCGGGCCGCTTCTTTGGGACGCAGGACCTGAAGGGCGACTACAGCCCACAGTTTACCGATATGCAGGGCTCGTTTGCGTACCGGCTCAACGAGGCGGTGTCGCTGGAGGCGCTCGGCATCTGGACCGACAACGAGTTTGAGCTGGAGCCGGAGGAGCGGACCACCTACTTCGGCGTCATAAGCCTCGACCCCGAGCGGCCGTCCGACTTTAAGGCCCTTCGCTCCAACCTCAACGGGGCCCGCAACGACGGCTACCGGACCAAGGTGGCGGGCCTGCGCCTCAACACCGACCCCACCGACCGACTCGACCTCAAGCACAGTCTCGGCTATTTCGGCACGCGCGAGACCGAGTCGTTCGACATCACGAGTGACCAGCGGGTCTGCCAGGTGGACCCCACCGGCGGCGCGACCGACGCCAACTGCTTCCTCATCGGGCAGGCCGAGCGCACCAGCGTGGCGGACAATGCAGTGGAGGTGCGGCGCCTGACGGGGAAGGGGCGCTACGAGTACACGTTGAACCGGCACGCGCTTGCGGCGGGCTGGCACGTGCGTGATCTCCACTTCGACGACCGTCTGAACGAGAAAACGGTGATCACGGGGCAGCGCGAGAGCGGGGCGCAGGAGCGCATCGTGGTGGACAGCCTCCGCGACCGCGCCGTCTTCAGCGAGCAGCAGGCCGGCTTTTTCGTCCAGGACGCGGTAGACGTCCTCCCGGTGCGCGACCGACTCGTGCTCACGGGCGGCGTGCGGTCCGACTACTACACGTTTAACGACGAATGGACGGTGTCGCCGCGTCTCTCGGCCCGCTACACGTACAACGACCAGCTGACGCTCACCGGCTCGTGGGGCATCTATCACCAGCAGCCCACCTACCGCGAGCTTCGGGGAACCCCGGAGGACGGGTTGTCGATCAGTGACGCGCTGAACCGCAACATCCGCTCCCAGCGGTCGATGCAGGTGGTCGTCGGCGGCGAGTACTTCTTCCCGGACAGCCGGCTGTACCTGCGGGCCGAAGGATACTACAAGGATCTCGACGACATCATCTCGTACACCATCGACGACGTGCGCGTCGACTACTCCGGGGAGAACGACGCCGACGGGTACACCTACGGCCTCGACTTGCAGCTGCGGGGCGAGTTTGTGCCCGGGCTGGAGAGCCGCTTCAACTACAGTTTTATGGTGGCACGGGAGCGTTTTAAGGACGAGGTGCTGGCCAGCTACGAGGATCCGACGCTTCGGGAAAACCGACAGGGCCTCATTCCGCGTCCCACCGACCAGCGCCACACCTTCTCGGCGTTTGTGCAGGACTACGTGCCGGGCGACGAATCGTGGAAGCTGCACATCCGCCTGCTCTACGGCAGCGGCCTGCCCTACACCAGCACGAACCCGGGGCCGGAGATCAACGGGGCACAGTTCCGCATCCCGGGCGAGCGCATGGCCGGACGCCTGCCGGCGTACCGGCGCGTCGACGTGGGGGCGACGAAGGAGATCGAGATTGTAGAGGAGGGCCTCTCGGCGCCCGTTACGCTCGACCTCACGCTGGAGGTGCTTAACCTCTTCGATATGGACAACACGGTCGACTACTCCTGGACGCGCAACTTCCAGCGCGTGCCAAAGCGCCTCACGCCCCGCACGCTCAACGTGCGCGCCCACCTCACCTTTTAGGCACGGAGCGCGCCCGGGGCTGAACGTGCGGATCCGCTGCGGCGCTAGCGGCTACTCGTCCCCGAGCGCGTCGTACTGGGTGTCGTCCTCGGCGGTGGCCGGGACGAGGCGGAGGGCCTGGCCCCCGCTCCGCGCCAGGTCGGCCTCGATGGTGTCGTCGGCCGAGACGAGCCCCCGACGGATCCGGTAGGCGTGCGGGGCGTCCTCGTAGTCCGCCTCCGGGCCGTCCTCGTAGATGTGCGCCACGTACGTCTGTCCCTCGGGGAGGAAGTCGAGCGAGAGGTCGACGGTGCGGGCCTCCTCGTTGGTGATGGTGCCCACGTACCACTCCGCCGTGCCTTTCTGCTGGCGGGCGATGGCGACGTGCGTGCCAATGCCGGCCTGGAGCACGTGGCTCTCGCTCCAGTCCGCGGGCAGGTGGCGGAGGAACTCGGTGGCCTCGTGGTCCTCGTAGTTTTCGACGAGGTCGGCGGCCATTTGCACCGGGCTGTAGAGGATGATCTCGTTGGCGAGCTGCTTCGCCAGGGTGGTGTACACGCGGTTGTCCGGCATAATCTCCTCCGGCGTCAGGTTGAAGATGCCGGGCGTGTAGTCGAGCGGGCCGGCCACCATGCGGGTGAAGGGAAGCACGGTGGTGTGCGCCGGCGGGTTGCCTTCGCTCCAGGCGTTGTACTCCATGCCGCGCACGCCCTCCCGCGTCATCATGTTCGGCCAGGTGCGCCGGATGCCGGTCGGCTTGACCGGCTCGTGGGCGTTGATCGAGATCTGGTGCTGGGCGGCCAGTTTCACCACCTCGCGGTAGTGGTTCACCATCTGTTGGCCGTGGTGGTGGACGCCCTCCGGCCGAATCATGCCTGCGTAGCCGGTCTTCACGGCCGGGACGCCTACGGAGTCGTAGAGCGCGTAGGCGTCGGCCATCTGCTCTTCGTAGCTCGGCACGTCGCCCCCGGTTTCGTGATGGCCCATGAGCGCCACGCCCCGCTCGCGGCCGTACGCGGTGACCTCTTCGAGGTCGAAGTCGTCGTACGACTCGGTAAAGTCGAAGGCGCCTTCCTCGCCCCAATCTTCCCAGCCGAGGTTCCAGCCCTCGACCAGCACCGCGTCGATGTCGTGCTCGGCGGCAAAGTCCATGTAGCGCTTGGTGCGCTCGGTGGTCGCGCCGTGGGTGTCCTGCTGGCCCCACGAGTAGCGGCCGATGTGCATGCCCCACCAGATGCCGACGTACGTCATCGGCTCAATCCAGTCGGTGTCCTCAATCTTCGACGGCTCGTTCAGGTTTTCGATGAGGTGCGATTCGACGAGCGCACCGGGCCGCTCTGCAATCTGAAGGGTGCGCCAGGGGGTCTGGTGCGGCGTCGTGGCTTTGACCTTCAGGCCGTCGGGCCACGGCACGAGGTTGCTTTCCAGCGCGGTTGGCTCGCCGGGCACCGCCTGCAGCGTCATGCTGGAATAGTCGGTGAGGGCGGCCTCGTGGACGGCGATGTAGCGGTCGTCGTCGGGGCTCCGAAGGGTGAGGGGCGTGTTGACGGCGCCCGGGTCGGCCTGCTTCGAGGTGCTGTCGAACGGCGTGCCGTCGGCATCCTCCTCGAGATACGAGTTGTAGCTGACGGCCGATGCGCTGTCGTCAATGGCGCTGAGCGGCGTCTGGGCGTAGCGCCACTCGTAGCCGTCGTAGTCGTCGGGGATCCACCAGCTCGTGTGGTCGTCCGTAAAGCGGAACTGAGTGTCCTCGGAGGCGATGCGCAGGCTGTCGAGGCCAGACCGTTCGGGCCACCGGTAGCGAAAGGCCACGCCGTCGTCGTAGGCGCGGAAGACGAGGGTAAGGCGGCGCCCCGCGTCGTTTTGCTCCTGCAGGCCCACCGTCATCTCGCGGTAGTGGTTCACGACGGTCGAATCCGTGCCCCACACGGGCGTCCAGGTCGTGTCGACCGTTCGCGTGCGGGTCGACGTCACCAAAAAATCGTTGTCCATGGGCGGGGCGTTTTCGAACGTGAAGCCCAGGGGGGACGGGGCGACCACCGTGTCGCCGCCGGCCACGACACTGTAGTGGGGATGACCATCGGGCAGGGAGAGGCCGATGCGCAGCGACTCGTCGGGCGACGCGACCTCGGTGACGGAGCCGCCGGGGGAGCAGCTGAGGGCAACGAGGGCGGTGGCGAGGAGGGAGAGGAGCAGGCGAAGCGACATGAACCGGGGGCATTGGGAGCGGAATGGGGCGGGTGGATGCCCGGCCCCGTGCGCCCCCGAATATAGGAGGTAGCGTCGCGGGTCTCAACGGGAGGCCGGCCGAGTGGGCGGCGCTCCGCTCGGTGCCGCGTTACGGGGCGTCCTCGTCTTCAGGGCGCTGGTCGAGAGCGGGGCGGCTGGAGGTGTCGGTTCCGGCCAACTGGCGTTGCACCTTCTCGGGGTCGACGCGCTTCCACACCTCCCGCAACTCGTAGTCTTCGACTTTGCCCGTGTGGTACCAGGTGTCTCCCTCCACCCGAATTTCGAACCGGATGGTGGTGCCGGAGAAGGCGGGATCGGAATGGTACTGGATGTGCTCGATGTACCGGTCGCGCTCCGGGTGGTACTCGTAGCGCCCGCCCCCGGCCAGGACCGTCTCGCCGTCCTCCGTCTCCCGGCCCCAGGCAAAGTGTGTCGAATTGAGAATCTTGTAGCTGGGGCCCCACCGGTCGCTGATTTCCTCCACTGAGTCCGGGTACACCCGCTCCTGCGACACCATGCGCCAGGTGCCTTCCAGTTTGTTGGCGGGGAGCTGGCCGAGGGCGGCGACGGGGCAGCCGACGAGAAGGGCGAGGACGACGGTGAGCGTGCGACGCAGAGGGTACATGGTCATCACCTCCCGAGGTGGAGTTGGAAAATATATGTAGAAAACTTGAAGCAAAAATAGAGGAAACGTGAATGGGTGTCAACTTCCGGACTGTGAGGGTGGACTGCCGGGGCTCAACAAAAAACCCCGTCCCGGCGGCGCCGGAACGGGGCGGGAGAGCCGAATGGGAGATCGCGCCTACGGGAAGATGCCCATTTGGTTGTAGGACTTGGCAATCTTGTCGATGGCGCTGATGAAGGCGGCGGTCCGCATGTCGACGCCGTGTTCTTCGCGATTCTCGCGGATCTCGTTGTAGGCGAACGTCATTGTGTCCTCCAGGCCCGAGTTCACGAGGTCGCGCTCACTGGCGCCGAAGCCGATGCGCGTGATGAGGTCGTCCAGCAGTTGCTCGTTAAAGTCCTGGTCCGTGAGTTCGTCCACGGCCCGGAGGATGCGTTCGGCGTTTTGCTCTTCGAAGCGACGGCTCATCCGCCCGTGGCGCACGTGCGACAGGTTGCGGAGCCACTCGAAGTAGGAGACGGTGACGCCGCCGGCGTTCAGGTACACGTCGGGGATGAGGAGGACGTTCTTCTCGGTGAGGATGGCGTCGGCCTCCGAGGTGACGGGACCGTTGGCGGCCTCGCCGATGATGCTGGCCTGGATGTCCGGGGCGTTGTCGGCGGTGATGACGCCCTCTAGCGCCGCCGGGATAAGGATGTCGCAGGGCAGTTCGAGGGCCTTGGCGGAGGTCTCGATGTTTTCCGCGCCGGGGAAGTCGAGAATCGAGTCGGTCTCCTGGCGGTGGGCCACGACGTCATCCACGTCGAGGCCGTCGGGGTCGTAAATGGCCCCCTCAATTTCGGCGATGCCCACGATGTTGGCGTGGCCCTCGTCCTGGAGGAACCTGGCGGCGTGGTAGCCGACGTTTCCCAGCCCCTGAACCACGACGTCCTTGTCCTCCAGCCCCACGTCGAGGCCGAGACGGTTCATGTCCTTCTCGTACTGGCACGCCTCCCGGATGCCGTAGAACACACCCTTGCCGGTGGCCTCGGTGCGGCCCCGCACGCCGCCCTGGCCCACCGGCTTCCCCGTCACGCAGGCCAGCGAGTTCAGGTCGTCGTCGCCGATCTGGTGCATCGTATCCATGATCCACGACATCTCGCGTTCGCCCGTCCCGTAGTCGGGCGCCGGCACGTCGGTCCCCGGTCCGATGAAGTCCTTGCGCGCCATTTCGAAGGTGAAGCGGCGCGTAATGCGCTCCAGCTCGTCCTGGGAGTAGTTGCGGGCGTCGATACACACGCCGCCTTTTGCGCCGCCGAAGGGCACGTCCACGATGGCGCACTTGTAGCTCATGAGCGCCGAAAGGGCCATCACCTCGTCCACATTCACGTTGGGTGCGTAGCGGAGGCCGCCCTTCGTGGGCTTCTTGTGGTGGCTGTGCTCGGCCCGGTAGGCCCGGATCACCTGGATCGAGTCGTCGTCCCGCTTGATGGGGAACTCAAACCGGATGATGTTGTCGCAGGCGCGGATCTGGTGCAGCACCCCACTCTGGTGGTCCGTGTGCTCCGCGGCGGCGTCAAACATCTGGTTGACCTGGCCGAAGAAGCCGTGCTCCGTGCCGTTTGCGGTGTCCACGTCGGACTGGGGGGAGGCGGTCGGTGAGCTCATGAGACGGGTGGAAAGAAACGCGTGAGATGAAAGCGAGACATCTGATGATAAGACAGGGGGTGGTCGTTCCAACTGCAAGCGCTTCCAGGCGAATTCGCACGGTGGAGAGAGGCCCACATCTCGAATCGTCGCCGGGGGGCGCCCCCTGGCCGTTTGCGCATTGAGGACGTCGGACCGGCGTCCGGATGGGGGGGCGGGTGAACCAACGGAGGAAGCGTGAGTACAGCCACGGTCTTTGCGGTGCCCAGAGAGTCCGGGAGCCGCTCAGAAATCCCGTCCCAAGTACGTTGTCCAGAGAGGACAGGAGGGATCCATCGGAAGAGGGAGGCAGGACAGGGCGTTCTCACGACCATACTTCTTACGTACGTCGAGCGGAGCGTCTGGCCTGTCCCGATTCCGGCGATCATGCTTTCGCCGTTTTAACACCAGTTCGTACCTATGGCCACTGATTCTTCTGGCGCTCCCGAACAAGAGTTGGCTCGTGACCTTGGGTTCCTGGAAGCCTACACCATCGGCGTGGGGACGATGATTGGAGCGGGCATCTTTGTCCTGCCCGGGATCGTGGCGAACAATGCCGGGCCGGCCGGGATGATTTCATTTCTGATCGGGGGGGCCGTGTCGCTGCTGACGGCGCTCTCCCTTTCGGAGCTGGCAACGGGGATGCCGAAGGCGGGGGGGAGCTACTACTACGTGAACACGGCCCTCGGCAGCTTTTTCGGCAGTGTGGTGGGCTGGAGCATGTGGGCGGGCCTCATGTTCGCCACGGCCTTCTACATGCTCGGCTTTGGGCAGTATCTAACCTACTTCTTTCCGCTGGGCAGCACGGGCGTCGCCATTTCGGCCCTCGTGATGGCCGCTCTTCTTGTAGGGGTGAACTATCGCGGTGTGAAGGAAACAGGGTCTCTGCAAAACCTGATCGTGATTCTGCTGATCGGGTTCATTCTCGTCTTTCTGGCGTTCGGGGTTTTCAATATCGACTGGGGCGTGTTCCGCCCGTTCAACCCAAACGGATGGGGCGCAGTGGCCTCCACGGCGGCGACCGTCTACGTCACGTTCATCGGGTTCGAGGTCATTGCCACGAGCGCCGAGGAAATCAAAAATCCGGGCCGCAATCTGCCGCTCTCGATGATTGCGTCGGTGCTCACCCCTACGGTGTTCTACGTGCTGGTGATGCTGGTATCGACCGGCGTGCTGCCGGTCGCGGAGCTATCCGTGTCGAACATTCCGGTGGCCGACGTCGCGGAGCAGTACCTGGGCGTCTTTGGCGCCCTCATGATGGTGGTGGGCGCCGTGCTGGCCACCGTCTCCAGCGCCAACGCGTCGATTCTGTCGGCCGCCCGCGTCAACTTTGCGATGGGACGAGACAAGATCCTGACGCCCTGGCTCAACAACATTCACCCAGACTTTCGCACGCCGTACCGCGCCATCCTGGTCACCGGCGCCGTCATTCTCGGGCTCATTGCCCTCGGCGTAGGCATCGAGACGCTGGCCGATGTGGCGAGCTTTTCCTACCTCGTGACGTATGCCCTCGTCCACGTGGCCGTCTTTGTGATGCGCCGGGCCGAGCCGGAGGCGTACGATCCGGACTTCAAGCTCCCGGGTCTCGCCTACCCGATCATCCCGATTCTCGGCTTTCTCTCCTGCATCGTAATTGTTGCCCAGATGCGCCCCCTCGTGTTGGGCATTGGCACCGGCATTGTTCTCGTCGGCGTGGTGTGGTACGTGGCCTACGCCCGCACCCGAGCTGTGAAGCCGAGCCTGGTCGGCGAGGCCATCGCGGCGGAAGGGGGGCGCCGCGCCCCGCCGAGCGGCCGCTATCGTGTCGTGATTCCGGTGGCCAACCCCAACACCGAGCGGTTTCTCCTGCGCCTCGGGGCGGCCATCGCCTCCGGCCACGCCGACGCCAACGGCAAGGAGGCCGAACTGATTGCCGTAAGCGTCATCGAGGTGCCGCAGCAGACCTCCTTGGAGCAGGGCATTCAGTTTGAAGAGGAGCGGGTGGAGCGTCAGCGAGAACTGCTCAAAAATGCCCGTGCGATGGCGGAGGACCTGGGCGTTGGAATCCGAACACGGGCCATCGTGGGGCGCAGTGTCGGCGACGCGGTGCTAAATGTGGTCGAAGAAGAGCGCGCGTCGCACGTCGTGCTCGGCTGGAGTGGAAAGCGCAAGCGGGTCGAACACATCCTGGGCACCAACATCGACACAATTGTCGAGGAAACTTCCTGCGAGCTGACGCTCGTGAAGAAGGGTCGAGATGAGAAGGTCGGAAACGTCGTCGCCCTAGTGGGCGAAGGCCCGTACACGCGCCTCGGCGCCCGGCGAGCAGACGAGTTTGCAAAAAGCGATCCGGACGCTGACCTTACGCTCCTCAATGTGCAGCGCCCGTCGGAGGATGGCGAGTACGATCCGGAAGAGGAGGGACGTGCCCTCATCGAGTCGGTGGCCAAAGAGGCCGGGGTTGAAGAGGACTACGAGGAACGGGTGCTGGTGACCGACGGCGACATCCGGGAGACGCTGCTCGACGCGACGACGGACTACGACACCATCTGCGTGGGGGCCACCCGCAGCACGGCGGTTGCCCAGGCGCTCTTCGGGTCCATCCCCGAGGAGATTGGGGAGAAGAGTGACGGCACCGTCGCGCTTGCTCGCGGGGCGCTGTACAAGCCGCGGTCGGTGACGCAGGGACTGGTGGACTGGCTGTCGTCCTAGGCCGACCCTCGCCGTTTTTGAAAGAGGTGCACTGACTCGTCACCGGATCCATTGTTGCCGTGCCGGAGTCGCCCGCCGATCAGAACGAACTGGAGCGCACGCTGGGCCTGCTGCCCGCGTTGGCCATCGGGACGGGGACGATGGTCGGGGCCGGAATCTTCGTCTTTCCGGGCCTGGCGGCGGGCGAGGCCGGGCCCGCCGCCATGCTCTCTTTCGCCCTGGGGGCCGTCATCGCTCTCATGGTGGCGCTTCCCACCTCGGAGCTCGCGACGGCCATGCCGGAGAGCGGCGGGGGCTACTACTTCGTCTCGCGGGCCCTGGGGCCGCTGCTTGGCACCATGGTGGGCCTCGGACAGTGGATCGGACTCGTGTTCGCGTCCGCCTTCTACCTGATGGGATTCGGGCACTACTTGTCCGACCTCGTCCGTGAGCTCGGGGTCGACCTGCCCCTGTCCGTCGTGGGCCTTGCCCTCGGCATGGCGATCCTGCTCACGGGCATCAGCATCACGGGCACCGAGAACACGGGCGACCTGCAGAACTGGATCGTGGCGAGCTTGCTCGCCATCCTCGCGGGCTTCCTGGGCCACGGCGGGCTGGATGCGCTCGGTGTCTTTGGGCGGGCGCAGGTGCCGGAGGCGTTTTTCCCGTATGGTACCCTTCCCGTCTTCACGACCGCGGCGCTGGTGTTTACGTCCTATCTCGGCTTCGTGCAAATCGCCACCGTGGCGGGCGAGATCAAGGAGCCGGGGCGCAACCTGCCCCGGGCCATGATTGGGAGTGTCGTGCTCGTGGGCACCCTCTATGTCCTTACCATCTTTGTGAGCACCAGCCTGCTGGGGAGCGAGCAGCTCGCGGAGATGGGCGAGACGGCCGTCGTGAACGTGGGGCGCAGCATTGCGGGGGCGTTTGGGGCCGCCGCCCTGCTTGGGGGCGGGCTGCTCGCCACGCTGTCGAGCGCCAACGCGTCGATTCTCAGCGCGTCCCGGTCCATCTACGCTCTGAGCCGGGACGACCTCGTCCCCGACCGGGTCGAGCGCATCAACCGGCGCTACCGCACGCCGCACGTGGCCCTGCTGCTGGCCGGGGGGCCCATCGTGGGCCTCATCCTCTTCGGGCGGGTGGAGGTGCTGGCGGAGGTCGCCTCGCTGCTCCACCTCTTCATGTACGGCCTCATCTGCGTGGCCCTGCTCGTGTTGCGCCACGCGCCGCCCGACGGCTACGCGCCCGACTTTCGGTGTCCCGGGCATCCGGTCGTGCCCGTTCTCGGCGCTCTCACGAGCTTTGGGCTCGTGGCCTTCATGAACCTGCTGTCGATTGCAATCGGGGGCGGGATCCTGCTCGCCACGGCGGGCTGGTACGTCGTCTACGCTCGTTCCGTCACTATTCCGGAGATTTCGTCATGACCGATTCGTCTCGCGGTCCCTCCTCCATTCTCGTTGACGTCGAGCTGCCGGACCCGGCGCCGCTGTCGCCGGCGCTCATTGAGGTGCTGTCGTCCCTTCGGGTGGTGCTCCTGGGATGGTTTGCGGTGCCGGAGCAGACGAGCCCGGCCCAGGCCCGCGATCAGTTCGGGGAGGAGGCGCAGGACACGCTCGACGCGATCGCACAGCGTTTCGCGGAGGCCGGGGCGGAGGGAACGACGCGGCTCGTGTTCACCGGCGATAAGCTCGACACCCTCACGCGCATTAGCTCGGAAGAAGACTGCGATGCCGTGCTCATTCCAGGGGCAATGGACGAACTGCGGCGTGTGCTGGTCCCCCTCCGCGGCCTGGAAAACGCCCGGGAGATCGCGCCCTTCATCGCCGACCTGTGCCGGGATGCGACGGCCACGGTGACCCTTCTCCACATCGTCGAAGATGAGGAAACGACGGACTCCTCGCGGGAGACGGTGCTCGAACCCGCCGCGGACCGGATGCGAGATCACGGCCTCGACGCGAGCCTCCTCGAACTCGACGCCGTCGTGGCCGACGACCCCGCCGACGCCATCGTCGACCGGGCGGCGACGTACGACCTCGTGGTCCTGGGCGAAACGGAGCCGTCCGTGCGGGAGATTCTGTTCGGCACGGTGCCGGAGCGGATCGTCACGACGACCGACGTGCCCGTCATCGTTGTGCGGCACGAGAATGAGGCCATCGACGCCGCCGAAAAGACGATGGGGGCGGATTCCTCCTGAGCGGGCACCAGAAGAGGCGGGCGCTCGTATGGCGTAACACAATCGCAGAGTCGTGCCGACGGCCTTCGGACCGAGCCCATCAAGTCTTGTATTCCATGTCGACTCTCCTTACGCGCCGTCGCCTGTCCCTCCTTTTCGTGCTGGCGCTGCTGATATCATTTGGAGCGGCGTGTGGACCGTCCGGGCCTGCCGAGCCGAACGTGGACCCGCCGTCCTCTCACCTCGACAGCCTGTCGGTCGCGCCCACTGCGTCGGCCGACCGGGGCACCCCCACGCAGCGCGTTCAGAGCCAGACGCTTTACGTGCCCGCCTACTCCCACATCTACGTCTGGAATGCCCAGCGGTCCATGAACCTGGCGACGACGCTTAGCATCCGCAACACGAGCCGGGACGTGCCCCTCACGCTCTCAACCATTGACTACTACGACAGCCAGGGCGAGCTTGTGCGTGTCTACCTGGACACGGCCCGCACCCTCGGGCCGCTCGCCTCGACGTACGTCGTGGTGGACACGGACGACATTCGGGGCGGCGTGGGGGCCAACTTCATCCTCCGGTGGCACGCGGAGCGCCCGATCTCCCCGCCCGTCGTGGAAACGGTCATGATTACCGGCGCCAACACGCAGGGCATTTCGTTCCGGTCCACCGCCCGCGTGCTGCGTGAAGACCAGGCCCCCGCGGATACGCTCGAACAACGCTCCGCCCCGGACTCCTGAGCCCCACCGGACCAACGCTCCTCCTTTTCCGCCACTTAGTCCTCCTGCCGCCAATGCCCGCAACCACGACCCAGCGCACCTGGACGCCCTCCTCTCTCCTCGCCACCGTCGCTCTTGGACTTGCCCTCGCGACGTTCTCCCTTGCACCGCTCAGTTGTGGCACCGGGTCGGACGATCCCTCAGGTGAGGAGACCTCCCAGGCGAAGGAGGCAGAATCCAACCGCGCCATTCTTCTCAACATCGGCATCGAGGACGAGACGAGCGATCGCCCCCTGTCCGACGCGTTTCTCATCGACCCCCCCAGTGGGCAGCGCTGGACGCCGGGCGTCTTAGACGGCGGCGGAGCGACGAAGGCCTTCGAGAAGCATCCCGTTGGCGAAACGCGCACGCTGCGCCTCTATCCGGAGGGGACAGACGGGCACGCGCTGGAGGTGCCGATCACGATGAAGTCGACCATGTCGTCGGCCCTGGCCAGCTCGCGAACGGACATTTTCGTCTACGACGACAGCCTCGTCGTCTCCGGCCCCGCCGTGCCCGACAAAGAGATCGTTTTTGACCGGAAATGATCCCCACTCAGGACGTGGCCGATGCCATTTACCACACAGCACGGCGAGGTGCACCCGATCGGGCAGCACCGAGACCTGCGCTTCACCGAACTGCCCGTCCGGAATACGACGCTCGAAGGGCACACGCTGCGGGAGGCAGGCCTCCGGAAAACAACCGGCACAACCGTCGTCGGCCTCTGGGAGCGCGGCACCCTGCGGCCCGTGCGGCCCGACATGCCCCTGGACCCGACGAGCGTGATGGTGGTGGCCGGGACGACCGACCAGCTCCGCGCCCTGAACCGCCAGGTCGTCTCCGACGAGGGGACGGAGGACTGCCCGGTCCTCGTCATCGGCGGGGGCGCGTGGGGGGCGCGGCCGTGCGGGCGCTCCACGAGCGCGGGGTGCCCGTGCACCTCGTCGAAAAAGAGCAGGGCCGCTGCGAGCTTCTTCGCCCGTAGTGCGAAGCGGTCTTTCCCGGCGATGCGGCCGAGTACGCACTCCTGAAAGAGGCCGGCATTGAAGACGCCCCCTCTGTGCTTCTCACGACGCACGACGACGCGATCAACATCCACCTCGCGTCCTACTGTCGCCGCCTCAATCCCGAGATGCGTGTGGTGAGCCGCATTACCCACGAGCGCAACCTGGAAGCCATCCACCGGGCGGGGGCCGACTTCGTGCTCAGCTACGCGACGCTGGGGGTGGACGCGGTCTCCTCGGCCACCCAGGGCCGTCGCCTCGTGGTGTTGGGGGAGGGCGTGGACCTCTTCACGCGCGAGGTCCCGCCGTCGCTTCGCGGCACGACGCTGGCCGACAGCCACATCTGCGCACAGACGGGCCTCAACATGGTCGCCATCGAGTGCGACGACGCCTTCGTGACGGACCTTGCGGGCGATACGGGGCTGCCCGCCGACGGCTGCCTGCTGCTGATTGGGTCGGACGCGCAGATGGAGACCTTTGTGGAGCAGTACGAGTAGCACGGGGCGATTGCGCACCACCCCGCGCCATGTTACTCTGAGGTTGGTAGGGCACCCGGTGCCGCTCATTTCAATGCCTGCGTGACCCTCTTTTCCGTTTATGGTCGAGTTTGAACTGCTCCGAAGCCTGGGCATCATGCTCCTCGCAGCCCTGGGCGTGACGATCGTGGCGCGGGCCGTGCGCGTGCCCAACATCGTGGCGTACATCGGGGCGGGCCTGCTCCTCGGCCCCGCCTTCGGCGTGCTGGAGGTGACGCACACGACCGAACTAATTGCCGAGTTCGGCATCATTCTGCTCCTCTTTCTGGTGGGGCTGGAGCTGAGCCTCGATAAGATCAAGGAGGTGGGCACGACGGCCTTCGTGGCGGGCGGCGTGCAGATGGCGGGGACGGCGCTCGGGGGCGGCCTCCTCGCCGGGTTGTTTGGATATCCGCTCGTCGAGGCCGTCGTGGTGGCCGTGGCCGTCATGTTCAGCAGCACGGTCGTGGTCGTGAAGCTGCTCGAAAAGCAGGGCGACCTCGACGCGTCCTACGGGCAGATCGCCGTCGGCGTGCTGCTGGTGCAAGACCTGGTGGTGGTGATGGTGCTGACGTTCGTGGCCGGCCTCGCGGGCCCCGGCGAGCTGGCGTGGGCCGATGTGGCCTGGGGCCTCGGGCAGGCGTTCGTGGGGATGGCGCTCCTCGGTGGCCTCATCGCGGCGGCGGCCCGGTACGTGCTCCCCCCCGCCATCCAGTGGGTTTCCCAAATGACGGAGGGGCTGTTTATCTGGAGTCTCTTCTGGTGCTTCCTCGTGGTGCTGGGGGCGGAGGCGCTGCACCTGTCGCCCGAGCTGGGGGCGTTCCTCGCTGGAATTGCGCTCGCTCAACTGCCGCAGTGCCACGAACTGCGCCACCGCGTGCACCCGCTGATGAACGTCTTCATCATCGTCTTTTTCGTGACGCTCGGCCTGCAGATGGAGCTGGGCGCGGCCCTCGCGCAGTGGCCGTTCGCCCTGGCGCTTGTGGCCTTTGTGATGGTCGTAAAACCGCTCCTTTTCTTCAGCGTGCTACCGCAGTTGGGCCACAGCGAGGAGACCTCGGTTCGGACGGGCCTCAGCCTGGCCCAGATCAGCGAGTTCTCCCTCATCTTCGGGGCGCTCGCCGTCTCATCGGGCTTAATCGGCGAAGCGCTCCTGTCGGTCATCACCCTGGTGGGGCTGCTCACGTTTGCGTTGTCGGCGTTCCTGCTGCTCTACAACGACCGTCTCTACGAGGCCGTCCGACCCTACCGTCCCCTTGCGTGGCTCGGGGCCCGGCAGGAGGCGCCCGCCCCGTCGCCGGAGGGGCTGCGCGACCACGTCATCGTCGTGGGCATGAACACGCTCGGCCGCTGCCTCGTCGACCGGCTGCGAGACGCCGGCGAGACCGTCGTGGCCGTAGACACCGATCCCGAGAAACTCGCCCCCCTTTCCGTGCGCACCGTGCATGGCAACGCCATCCACGAGACCACTCGCGAGGAGACGTACTGGGGCGCGGCGAAGCTGGTCGTCTCCAGTCTCAGCATCGAGGGAACCAACAATCTGCTGGCCTACCACGCCAAACAGGCCGGCGTGCCGTGCAGCGTCCACGCCTTCGACCGCACCAGTGAGGACAGTCTCCGCAACATCGGGGCGGAGTACCTGATCCGGTCGAAGCACGAAGGGGCCCGGCGCCTGCTCCACGAACTGGAATCGAGAGAGGTGTTGTCATGACGGAGCTTGCGATTCTGCTGGGTCTTGCGGCCGTGGGATACGGGATGGCGCGCTGGACCCAGTTTCCCGCCATTCCCTTTCTGCTCGTGGGAAGCCTTGCGCTCAGTGCCACCGGTGTGGTGGGCGACCCCGAGTTTGTGGAGGAGGTCCTGTTCCTGAGTGTCTCCGTGCTGCTGTTTGTGGCCGGGACCGACCTGAGCCTCGAGCGGGTGGGCCCGTTCAAACGCTCGGCGTTCCTCATTGGGGTCGTGCAGTTCGTGGGCCTCGCCTCCGCCGGGCTCGGAATTGCCTACGCCCTCGACTACGGCCCGACCGACGCCCTGTACCTGGGCCTGGCCCTGGCGGCCAGCTCTACGATTGTGGCCGTGCGTCTTCTCCAGCGGCGCCAGCAGATGTTCGAGCCCTTCGGTCGCACGGTGCTCGGCGTGCTGCTCCTGCAGGACGTGCTCGTCGTGCTCCTCCTGCCCGCCCTCATTCAGCTTCCGGAGGGGAGCACGGCCATGCTTCGCAGCTTGGGGGGCACCGTGCTCCTGCTGGGCGGCGTGGGGATCGTCATGAGAGGCGTGGTGCCGGTGCTCCTGGCCCGGGACCTCGACGCCGAAACCCAGCTCTTGGCGGTGCTCGGGGTGCTGTTCGGATTCATGGGCATCGCCTCGTGGCTCGACGTGCCCCTCTTTGCGGCGGCCTTCCTGGCGGGCGTCTCCCTTTCGGGGTTTCCGTTCAGCGGCATTGTGCACAGCGAGATGCAGCCGCTCTACGACTTCTTCTCGGCCATCTTTTTTGCCTCCCTGGGCGTGGCGGCCGCCCAGCCAGCCCCCGATCTGATCGGGCACGCGGTCCTTTTTGCTGGGACTGTACTGGTGCTGACGCCTCTCCTCGTGGTCGTCGTGGGTGAGTGGACCGGGCTCGTGGCCCGGCCCGCCCTGGAGAGCGGACTTTTGCTTGCGCAGACGAGTGAGTTTTCGCTGGTCGTGGGCCTGCAGGCCCTCGTCGTCGGCCAGATTGGCGGAGAGGTGTTTTCTGTCATCGTCCTGACCACGGTCTTCACGATGATGGCCACGCCCCTGTTGACGAGCGATGCGGTGGTGTGGGAACTCGTGCGGTGGCACCCCGCGCGCCGGCCCAACCCGCTGCCCACCGTGCCGAGCAATCATGTGCTTGTGTTGGGGGGCGGGGAGAGCGCCCGGCCCATCCTGCGCCTCCTGCGCGAATCCGACTACGAGGCCGTGGTGGTGGACGAGGACCCGGCGATTGTCGAGCGGCTGCGCCGGCAGGGGGTGACCTGTGTGCGGGGGGACGGGGGCGACCTCTCGGTCCTTCTGGAGGCCGGGGCGGCCCAGGCGCGCGTCATTGTCTCGACGCTGCGGAATCCATCGCCCCTCGGAACGCTGCTGAACTACGTGAGCGATACCGTGCCGGTCCTCGTTCGGGTCTTTGAGGACCCCGAGGCCGAGTGGGTGGAGGCGCGGGGCGGGACGCCCGTCCGGTTTGCGGACGCCGCCGGGGAGGCCTTCATGGTGTGGTTTGAGGAGCACCGGGCCGCACGATCGGCCGCGGATCATCGGCAACCGTAAGGCTCCCACGGTGTTCGTTCGTGACGCTTTCTTCGAGCGCTGATCGGTTGCTCATTCGGTGGAGGCGTTTGCCATCTCCGTGACGGCGTCGAGCGCGTGGTCCGGGCCGGCCAGAATCAGGGTGTCGGTGCGTTCCAGGGGCTCGTCCGGGTCCGGGGGCACGATCATCTCGTCGACGGTCGTGTCGTGGATTGCGACCACCGACACGTTGTACGTTGCCCGCACGTCGAGCTCGCGGAGCGTGTGCCCGCGCCAGTCCTCGGGCACCACCAGCTCCTGCACGCTGAGGTTGCGGCCCATCCGCACATAGTTGACGACCCCCTTTTCCGAGATCCGGCTGGCCAGGTTCACGCCCGAGTCCCGCTCCGGAAAGACCGTCTCCGTCACGCCGAGCTGCCGCATGATGCGGGCGTGGTCGTCGGAGATGACCTTTACATATACCCGATCCACGCCGAGATCCCTGAGCGCCATCGTGGCCAGGATGCTCGCCGTCATGTCGTCGCCGGTACTCACGACGGCGGCATCGGCCTCCTCGGCCCCAATTTCCTCCAGCATGGCCGTCTCTCGCCCGTCGCCCACCGCTGCCCGGGAGCAGTGCGGCGCGATGTCGTCGACGGCCGTCTCGTCGATGTCGACGGCAATGACGTCGTGGCCGTGGCTGTAGAGCGCCTCCGCGACGCTCGAGCCAAAGTTGCCGAGGCCCACGATGACAAATCGATCCATGAGAAGCAGACGTACAGTGTAGAAACAGAAGAGAGTCGAAGGAGACGGAGGCCGGCAGCGCTACAAGGATTTCGTATTGCGTGTTGCGTGGCGCAGTACACGACAAAATCCGAAAGCGTCTTCAAACGCTCGAATTCCTGTCATTTTGAGAAGCGGAGCGACGAAAGGGCCAGATGGTCATCCCGTGGAAATCTCTTCGAATCAGGCGGAAACGGAAATAATCAGCATCCCTTTCAGACTCGCTTCCGCTTCATTCAAAGAGATCCTTCGCTATCGCTCAGGATGACGCGCTCAAATACGGGGCCCGATACTGCTGTGAAGGTTCGTTTGGTTTTTGTCATGTGCAGAAGTTACGTGAAGG
This sequence comes from Salinivenus iranica, assembly GCA_002894665.1. Classification (GTDB taxonomy): domain Bacteria; phylum Bacteroidota; class Rhodothermia; order Rhodothermales; family Salinibacteraceae; genus Salinibacter; species Salinibacter iranicus. The sequence continues at coordinate 2,614 of NCRB01000016.1, read as the reverse complement.
CATGGTCTTTCGAGGCAGAAATACGCAATACGCGCGATGCAATACGCACGACGCAATACGTAGTATCCCTGCTCTTGAGCATCAGCACAACCGAATGGGAGATGCATTTCGTCGCAATCACAGGCAGTCTCATCATCCGATGGACACGTCCTCGTATGCGTACCGGAAGCCGCCCTTAATCCGCGTTGGCTCGCGGGCCATTGCCGCCACGAACGTGAGCGTGCCCACGCGACCAATAAACATAAGGACGACCGTACACAGGCGCCCCGGCGTGGTTAGCTCCCCCGTCGCGCCCATCGAGAGTCCCACCGTGTTGAAGGCGCTGACGGCCTCGAACATGTAGGTGAGGAAGGGCGACGCCGCGGCCGCCACGCCGTCGGCAAATTCGGTGACGCTATACAGAAAAATACCGGCCGTGACGATGCCGAAGGCCACGATGAAGAGGCTCATGGACTTCTGAATCGTCGCTTCCGGGATGGTGCGTCCCGAGACGCTCGTGGTCGGTTTGCCCTGCAGGCGCGACCACGCCAGGAGACCCAGCAGCGCAAACGTGGTCGTCTTGATGCCGCCCGCCGTCGAGCCGGGCGAGCCGCCGATCATCATGAAGACAACCGTCAAAAAGTTCGTTTCCGTCTCCACCTGTGCGTAGTCGATGGTGTTGAAGCCCGCGGTGCGGGGGGTGATGCTGGCAAAGAGGCCGTTCACGAGCCGCTCGCCGAGAGACATCCCCGCCAGCGTGTTGTGCCACTCGAAGGACGTGAAGGCCACCCATCCGCCCACGATCAGCAGTGCGGTGGTGCCCAGCACGATCTGCGAGTGCACGGACAGCCGAAACCGGTCTTCCAGCGTCCGCTTGCGCCGCCAGAGGTTGAGCTCCTCGAGTGTCAGAAAGCCGAGGCCGCCCAGCACGATAAGCCCCATCACGACTGTCAGGAGCGGCAGGTTGGATTGAAAGCCGGCCAGCGAGGTGGTAAATGTCGAAAAGCCCGCGTTGCAGAACGCGCTCACCGTGTGAAAGACGGAGTGCCACACCGCACCCTCCCACCCAAAGCGGGGGACCCAGAATACATAGAGCAACACGCCCCCGACCAGTTCGGCCACGAACGTAAATCGAATGATCGCCCACGTGAGCGCCTGGTAATCGATCTCGCCCACGACCTCGGCCTCCCCTCCGGCCAATCGCTCGTGGCGGAGGGAAAGGCGCTGGCCGAGCACGGCGATAATGGCGGACGTAAACGTGATGATGCCCAGCCCGCCGAGCTGGATCAGCAACAGAATGTAGGCCTGCCCCCACGTGGTAAAGTACTCGGCGGTGTCGACCACAATGAGGCCGGTCACGCAGACGGCACTCGTGGCCGTGAAAAGGGCGTCGACCCAGGTGAGGGGTTGATCGGCGTAGAGGCCCGGCAGCACCATGAACCCGACCGTGCCGAGAAGAATCAGCGTGAGGAACGACCCGACGAACAGCTGGGGCGGCGTGAGGGAGCGCCACCACGACCAGAGGGAATGCTGAACTCGTGATAGGAGTGCGGCTGGGGAGGTGCGATTCATCGGGCGCCGACCGGCGGGAAGGAGCGTGGACTTCGGATGTAGAACGAAGGGGCAGATGCACGTGCAACCGTGCGCTGAGGATAGAGCGATCGCATGCTAAGAGTTTCCTTTCCGATTCGAACGCTTTCTCTTTGTTGCTTCACGACGCGATCCAACACGTATGGACGAGAGGACCGGGGGCGTGTGACCCGTTCGGGCGAAAGGAAACAGAAGGCATCTCCGGCCAAGGGGACGTTCTCCTGGGGGCTTGTATAGGGCGTTCCCTTGTCTTGTCGTGGGATGAGACCCTATTTGTGTGCCCAAAACTGAACGCCTGTCCCAATAGCGACTACAAGGACCGCACATCATTTGTAGATTCATTGAACAGGAGGGCCATCATGTACGAACACATTCTCTATCCTACAGACGGAAGTACCGGGGCGGAGGCCGCCCTTGCGCATTGTCGCACCCTGGCCGAGACGTACGGGGCCACCGTGCACGTGCTGTACGTGGTCGAACGGCTCGAGCCTCATGGCCTTGGCGGCGACGTGGAGGTACACAGCCGCAGCGGAATGGTTGGCGATCCAAAGGGAGAAGAGGCGGGAATGGTCGGCAGTCGAAAAAAACGCGATGAGGTCCGAGCAGACATCGAGGAGCACGCGACGTCCCTGGTCGAGGACGTTGCGGGTCAGTTCGGCGACATTCAGACGAAGACGGCTGTCCGGACAGGCCCGCCCTACAAGGCCATCCTCGACTACGTGGAGTCACACGCCATCGATCTCATTCTGATGGGCACGCACGGCAGAACAGGGCTGGACCGCTACCTGCTCGGGAGCGTCACCGAAAAGGTCGTCCGAATGTCCGACGTGCCCGTGATGACGGTTCGGCACAGCGACGCGTAGTCTCAACTCTCCGCTTTCTGGACGAAAAGCTGCCCTCCAATACGGGCGGGCACATGGGGGCTTCGGTCCTTCAATCTCAGACGCTAAGTGCAATCAATCTTCAGTTTGTGGATTGCAATGGGGCGTCGGATCTACCGACCTCTTCGTTCGCCGAGAGTGGGGGCGGAAACAGGCCGTTTTCG
>NCRB01000015.1 GCA_002894665.1 Salinivenus iranica | reverse complement strand
CTCCCCCCCCCATCGCCCCGACTCTAGCTCGGGACCGGACGGTGGAGCGCCGCGTGAGGATCGTTCCCTCACGACGGTGTCGGTTGAGGAGAGAGGAGCATCCCGCAGTGAGATCGCAGGGCCTTCGTCGTTCGTTTCAGATTGATTCCCCGTTTGTGATTGCCTCCCGCTTTCGAGTCTCCCTCTTTGCCCTTCTGCTCCTGGTCGGTGGGTTCTTCGCGACCGGCTGTGGGGGGCCGTCTGCGGCGACCGCCCCCACCCTTCCAAGCGGGTTTCCCAATCACACCCCGGCGCAGATGAACGCCCTCATCACGGCGTCGGGAGACTCGCTCCACAGCTACTCGGCCGAGGCCCGAGTGACCGTCCGTACCCCCTCCCGCAATCGATCGTTCAACGCCGACCTGCGCCAGCGGCGGGCCGACTCGCTCTTTATGCGGGTCAGTCTGTTTGGCGTCGAAGGCGGACGGCTCCTCCTCACCCCCGACAGCGTCCTGTTCTACGACAGCCGAAGTCGGGTGCTGCGCACCGGCCCCCTCGCCGACGCCCAGGAACTGCTCCCGGCTCCGGTCAACTCGGGCCAGATCTTCGAAAACATGCTGGGGCTCCTGTCGCCCTCTCAGTCCCGGGACTGGTCCGTTGAAACCGACAGCTCGCAGTACTTCCTGTCCACCGGCAACACGGACACCCGCATGATCGTGGACCCGACGCGCTGGCGCGTGGTCCGCTACACACGGGAAAACGAAAACGGGACCGTCGTCGATGAACGGCTGTTTACCGACTTCCAGAGCGTCGAGGGCGTGCTGATTCCGCACCGCGTCATCTTTCGACGGCCGCCGGACGACCTCATGGCGATGATTCAATACCGGGACATGAACCTAAATCCCAACGGGTTGTCCTTTGAGTTAGGCGTTCCCTCGTCGGTTCCCCGCAAGCCCCTTCGCTAATTTCGTGCGGCACGGCCCCTCATGACTGGCCTGGTCCCTCCGTTCTTCTGGTCTTCCCGGACGCTCGTCCTCGTCCCCCTGCTACTGATGGCAGCGGGCGGCCCCCTCCGCGCTCAAGACGACCCCGAGGACCGCCGCTCCGCCACGCAGCAGCGTCTCCAGACGCTCCAGAAGCAGATTCAACAGCAACAACAGCGGCTCCAAAAAACCGCCGAGGCCGCCGAGTCGAGCCAGCAGCGACTGGACGAACTGCAGCGCGAAATTGCCCTGCGCGAAGAGCTCGTCGCCACCTACCAGCAGCGCCTGCGCCAACTCAAAGGCGAGCGCCAGCAGGTACAGGACACGCTCCAAACGCTTCAGGACCGGCTCGATGCCCTCCGGAGCGAATACCAGAGCCGCGCCCGTCACGCGTACATGTACAGCCGTGTCCCCGACCTCGCCCTCATCCTGGCGTCTCGTTCCGTAAACCAGATGCTGGTCCGCGTCCAGTACCTGCAGCGCTTTGCGCAGCAACGGCAGGACCAGCGCGCGAGCATCCAGTCGGCCACCGAAGAGATCGAAGCTTCGCGGAGCGCCCTGGCCGAGAAGCGCGAGCGGACCGAGCGCCTGCTTGCGGAGGCTCGCACCGAGCGCGAGAACCTGGAGGCCCTGGAGGCCGACCGGCGAGAAGTCATCGCGGACCTGCGCTCGCGCCGGTCGGAGCTGGAGTCCGAGATTGAAGAGAAGCAGGCCCAGGCGCAGCAGCTGGAGAAACAGATCCAGCTGCTTTCGGAGAAGATTGCCCGCCGGTCGGACGCCGCCGGTTCCGAGGCGACGGCCGAAGGGGGCCGCGACGCCTCCGAGTGGGCGGACCTGTCGGCCTCCTTCGAGGACAATCGGGGCGCCCTTCCCTGGCCCGCAGAGGGGGCCATCACCGAGGGGTTTGGCAACCGCGTCGACCCGGTGCACGGCACCGAAACCTATCATCCCGGCATCCTCATCGCCACCAACCCGGAGAGCGAGGTGCGCGCGGTCTTTCGGGGCACGGTGCGGGGGGTCGACTTCGTGCCGGGCTATGGGACCTATCTGGTGATCCGCCACGGGGAGTATCTCTCGGTGTACAGCAACTTCTCCTCCCTTTACGTGGCCGAGGGCGAGACCGTCGAGGCCGGGGAGGTGATCGGCGAAGCCGGGACGGAGGCGGAGCCCCGAGGGCCCGGCATCTTCTTCGCGGTCTTTGATCGCTCACAAAACACATCGGTCGACCCCACGGGCTGGCTGGCCGCCCAGTAGCGGGGACATCCGCCCGGATTCACAGAAACCTTTCGGCGGGGTCGGACCGGGGATTTGGGGTTCGGGCAGAGCGGGGCGTACGTTACACATGTTCTGCTTCTCCGTCGCACGCACCGACTTTTCCCTATGGCTACTCACTACGACTGCGTCATCATTGGTAGCGGCCCCGGTGGCTACGAAACGGCGGTTCGCGCCTCTCAGCTCGACATGAAGACGGCGATCGTCGAGAAGGACAAGCTGGGCGGGGTGTGCCTCAACATCGGCTGCATTCCCACCAAGGCGCTCCTGAAAAGCGCCGAGGTGATGGCCGAAACGTCGCACCTTGACGACTTTGGACTGGAGCTCGACGGGTCCGTCTCGGCCGACTTTCCGAGCGTCATCCAGCGCAGCCGGGGCGCGGCCAATCAGATGAATCAGGGGGTCCAGTTCCTGATGAAGAAGAACGACATCGACGTCCTGCGCGGCCACGGTCGCCTCACCGACGCCGACACGGTCGAGATCGAACCGTCCGTCAACATGGATGGCGAAGAGGTCGGCGAGGAGCAGACCGTGACCGCCGATCACATCATCCTGGCCACCGGCGCACGGCCCAACGAGCTCCCCTTCCTCCCCATCGACGGCGAGAAGGTCATCAGTTCGAAGGAGGCGATGCTCCAGACGGAGCAGCCCGACTCGCTCGTGATTGTGGGGGCCGGCGCGATCGGGGTGGAGTTCGCCTACTTCTACCACCACATGGGCACCGACGTGACGGTCATCGAGGTGGAGGACCGCATGGTGCCGAACGAGGACAAGGATGTCTCGAAGGAGCTGGAGAAATCCTACAAAAAGGCGGGGATCGAGGTCATGACCGGCGCCGGGGTGCAGGGCGTCGACAAGGACAGTGAGCCGCTTACGGTCGAAGTCGAAACCGGCGACGGAACCGAGCACATCGAGTGCGAACAGGTGCTCTCCGCCGTTGGCGTCGTAGGAAACGTCGAGGACCTCGGCCTGGAGACGGTCGGCGTGGAAACGGACGGCAACGACATCGTGGTGGACGATTACTACCGCACCAACGTGGACGGCGTCTATGCCATCGGCGATGTGACGGGCGCCCCCTGGCTCGCGCACAAGGCCAGCCACGAGGGCATCCTCTGCATCGAGCACATCGCCGGGCACGACGTGCGGCCCATGGACAAGAAGGACATTCCGGCCTGCACCTACTGCCAGCCCCAAATCGCGTCCGTCGGCTACACCGAGGAGGAGGCCAAGGAGGAGGGGTACGACGTGAAGGTCGGCAAATTCCCCTTCAAGGCCAACGGCAAGGCCGCGGCGCTCGGCCAGCAGGAAGGCTTCGTCAAGACCATCTACGACGAGAAGTACGGCGAATTCCTGGGCTGCCACATCATCGGCAGCGAGGCCACGGAACTGATCGCCGAGGTCGTCGCCTCGCGCACGCTGGAGACGACGGGACACGAAATCATGGAGTCGATGCACCCGCACCCGACGCTCTCGGAGGCCGTGATGGAGGCCACACGCTCCGCCTACGACCAGCCGATCAACATCTAACCCCCGGCGCCTCCGTTTTGGAATCCAGGCCCCGTTCTCGTTCGAGGACGGGGCTTTTTTATTTCCGCACTTCCGAGTCGCCCGTACACGCTAGAGGCGTCGTGCAGACCGGAGGAACCGCTGGGCCTGGACGGTCCTCACGCCGGTCCCTCTTCCGCCCGCAGCACCCAGCCTTTTGGGTCCACCGTGACCTCCGCGTCCCGCGGGACCTCGACCTGCCCCCGCCCGCCCGTCATGTCCACCCGCTGCGTGGCGCCGTCGACCCGCACGGGCACTGGCACCTCGAACGGCACCGTCCCCGTCTCCTCCCACCGCAGCGTGAGGGTGCCCTCGGAGCGCTCCGTCACCAGCCGGGGCAGGGACGCCTGATACAGGTACACCTCAAAGAAGGCTTCGAGCGACCGGCCCGTCACCGCTTCCGCCGTGTCGACAACGTCCTCGGTCGTCACATGCCGAAAGGGGGGCTCCTCGCCCTCGGCCGTCCCCTCCGGATACACGATGCGCCGAAGGATCGTGCGGAGCGCCGCCTCCCCCACCCAGTACCGGAGCGTGTGGAGAAGCAACGCCCCTCGGAAATACACGTCGCGGTGATAAATGCCCTGCGCCGTTGTTGATTCGCGGCGGGCGATGGCCCCCCCGCCCTGCACCTGCGTCCGAAAGTGATTCGTCACCGCGTGGTAGGCACGGTCGCCGCGCAGGTGCTCGGCGTAGAGCGCTTCCAGGTAGGTGGCCGGCCCCTCGTGGAGCCAGAAGTCCTTCCAGTCCTGCACCGTCACGAGGTTGCCGTACCACTCGTGCGCCAGTTCGTGGAAGTGCAACGCATCAAAAGGGGCCTCGTACCCCAGGCCGCCGGTCGAAAAGTCGTGCCCGTAGGCAATCAGCGACTGGTGCTCCATGCCCAGGAAGGGGGCCTGCGCCACGCCGTACTTGTCGGCCCGGGGCGGATAGGGCCCCAGGGTCTCCTCCAGAAAGCGGAGCTGCCGCAGAAAGTCCGGCAGCACGCGGGCCGCCTCCGCCGAATCCGACGGCAGGGCATAGAACGACACCGGCACCCGCCCGCCCGCCGTGCTCTCGTACGTGGTGTCGACGCGGGCGTAGGGCGCCACATTCATCGTGACGTTGTACGCGTTGATGGGCATCGACACGTGCCACCGGAAGGTCCGGGTGGTGTCCGAAGTCCGGTCGATGGCACGGAGCCGCCCGTTCGACGCCGCCACCAGCGAGTCGGGCACCGTGAGGGCAATGTCCATCGAGTCCGGCTCATCGGACGGGTGGTCCTTGACGGGCCACCACAGGGAGGCCCCGTTGGTTTGGACCGACGTGGCGATCCAGGGCGCGCCCGCGGGGGTTGTGCTCCAGGTGACGCCCCCATCCCAGGGCGGATTGGGGGCCACGCGGGGCGCCCCCTGATACGCAACCCGAACCCCGACGCTGTCGCCCGGCGGTCGCGACTCGGGAAGCCCCACCCGCAATTGATTGCCGGCCGCGGGGCGGGTAATGGAGTCCGGGGGAAGGGCCTCGCCCCCAACCCAAACATCCTCCACGTGAAGGCGAGAATCCAGGTCCAGGAGCACGGCGCGGAGCGTATCCCGGACAGCGGCCCGCATTCGCAGGGTCCCCGCAATGGTCTTCGCCTCGGGGCGGACGCGCACCTCCAACTCGTAGTGCTGCACGTCGTAGGCCGACTGCAGAGACGGAAGCGGGCGGGCCGGCTGCGCGTTGCCCCCCTCACATCCAGCGCCTCCGACGGCCAGGACGAGGACGACGAGTGCGACGAGGTTGAACAGACGCATACAGAGTTACAATACGAGTCACGGCGACCGGGGACGGGCGGTGCATGTCCATCAGGACTGATACCGCTCCCAGGCAAGATCAAGGTAGGCCCACGCGCTGCCCACTACGTACCCCTGTGCGGCCCCAATGAGCGTGCAGAGCGCAAGGTCGACCACGTAGATGTCCGTGGCGTAGATATACTGCGGGTCATAGAGAAACAGCGCGAAGCCAAGCGCAGCAAATACGGGCACCGTCCGGGCGGTGCGCCGGTCTAGGGCCTCCCGGTCCACCCAGAGCCCATCGATTTGATCAAAGAGCGACCGGTGCACCCGCACCCGCTTCGACTGGTTGGCGCGCCACTGCTCCTTGAACGACTGCTTTCGCGGACGCACAGTGGTGGAGGTCCCGTTCCGGGCCGAGTCCTCGGCCCCCTCTCTCCCATTCGCGTCGTAGGCTGCTCGCCGTTGGGGATCACTCAGGACATCAAACGCCTTCCGTACGCGCAAGAACTCATCTTTGGCGGCCTCCTTCTGATCGTCCGACGCCCGGTCCGGATGACATTCCAGGGCACGCGCGCGGTACGCCTCCTTAATCTCGGACTGCTTGGCGTCCCGTCCGACCCCCAGTACGGCGTAATAATCCCGCTTCATGGAGCACAGGGGTTTCGGAGAAGTACGATGACAGGAGGCCCCCGCGTATACCCTGGAGCGTCGTCCTCTGTTGCGTTCCGGCTCCGTTCAGTCGGGCAGGTGGGCCTCCGACGGCAGGGCCTCGAGAACCCCGAGAACGAGGCGGGCAGAAGCCCCGGCCGCGTCCTCCAGAAAGGCAGAAAAGTCGACGTCGGAGCGGCCGTCGGCCCGGTCCGAAACCGCCCGGACGAGCAGAAACGGCACCTCGTTGATCGTACACACCTGCCCCACGGCGGCGCCCTCCATCTCGACGCAGTCGCCTTCCAGTTCGTCGTGAAGGGCCCGACGGGTCGCCGCGTCCTGCACGAACGTGTCCCCCGTCAGGACACGGCCCACGTGCTGAGTGCGTCCGGACAGCTCCACGGCCTGTGCGCGCTCCACCAGGGGCGGGGAGGCCCGGAAGAGGCGGAGGTCCGTAAAGGGCACCTGTCCGGGCGGCAGGCCCAAAAACTCGACGCGCAGGTCGTGTTGCAGGCAGTCGCGGCCCACAACAAGATCGCCTACTTCGAGGCCGTCGTGCAGGGACCCGGCCGTGCCGGTACAGATGATCGCGTCGGGCGCGGCGGCGCCAATCACGACCTGGGTCGCCCGGGCGGCATTCACCTTTCCTACGCCCATCGTCGCCAGCACGAGATCGTGTCCGGCGTAGGGGGCGCGGTGTAGAGTGAGCCCGGCCTGGGAGAGGGAGTCCGCGACGTCGCAGATGTCGCGGTAGAGGGCCCCCTCCTCCGCCATCGCCGTAAGGATCGCAATCGTCATGGCGTCCTCCTGTCAGTGGGGGGCCGACCGAAGCGGCTGCTACCGAACGACCGATCCATTTGCGGCGTCGGCCGAGACGGGGACGAAAGTGCCGTCTGCCTCTTCGGCCATGAGGACCATCCCTTCGCTCTGCAGCCCAAACATCTCCTTCGGCGCCATATTGGCCACCACGACGACCTGCAGCCCCTCCACCTCCTCGGGCGCCATCTGCTCGGCCACCCCCGCGAGGATCTGGCGCTCTTCAAAGCCGAGGTCGACCTCCAGGCGCAGCAGCTTGTCGGCATCGGGCACCGGCTCGGCGGCCGTGACCGTGCCGACACGGAGGTCGAGCTTGGTGAAGTCGTCGAAGTCGATGTTGTCTTTCAGGTTGGCGTAGTCCATATCGGAGTCGGATGTAGAGTCAGAGCGTTGGGCGGCCCGCTCGCGCAGCTTCTCGGTCTGGGCCTCGATGGTGTCGTCTTCCAGTTTTTCGAACAGAATGTCGGGGGCCCCGAGCGTGTGGCCCGCTTCAAGGATGGGCTCGGCGGCGTCGCCCCAGCCCAGCGCCCCGTCCGGGGCGTCCGCCGGAGTGCTGGAGCGGACGTCCGCGAGACGCAACATGTCGCGCAGGCGCTGAGCCGCGTCGGGAATGACCGGCTCGAACAAGATCGAGAGGGACGCGCAGAGTTGCAGGCTCAGGTGAATGGTGTTGGCGCAGGCCTGCGGGTCCGTCTCGCGGGTGTGCCAGGGCTCGGTGTCGTTGAAGTACTTGTTCCCGGTGCGCGCCAGGGCCATCGTCTCAAAAACCGCCTCGCGCATCCGGTAATTGTCGTAGGCCTGCCCAATGTCCTCGGGCGCCGCGGACAGGGCATCGAGAACATGCTCGTCGGCGTCCGACGGATCTTTTAGAGGCGGGACCTCCCCGTCGAAGTACCGGTGCGCAAACGTCAGCGTCCGGTTGACGAAGTTGCCCAGCACGTCGGCCAGTTCGCCGTTGACGCGATTCTGAAACCCCTCCCAGCTAAAGTCGGCGTCCTTTGTCTCGGGCAGCGTGGTGGCCAGGGCATAGCGGAGGAGGTCCGGGCCACGGTCCGCCCCAAAGTCCTCGAGGTACTCGTGCAGCCACACCGCCCAGCCGCGGCTCGTAGACAGCTTCTCCCCCTCCAGGTTCAAAAACTCGTTGGCCGGCACGTTGTCCGGCAGGATGTAGTCGCCATGCTGCATGAGCATGGACGGAAACATGAGACAGTGAAAAACAATGTTGTCCTTCCCGATAAAGTGCACGAGGCGGGTGTCCTCGTCCTGCCAGTAGGCCTTCCACTTGGTCGGCGCCCCGTCCTGCATCGCCCACTCCTTGGTGGCCGAGATGTAGCCAATGGGGGCATCGAACCACACGTAGATGACCTTGCCCTCGGCGTCGAGGTCGTGGCGCTCGGCCACATCCGGCGGCACGGGGACGCCCCAGGGCACATCGCGGGTGATGGCTCGGTCCTTCAGGCCATCATTAAACCAGCTTTGGATCTGGCCGAGGACGTTGTTTTTCCACTCGGGATGCGTGTCGATCCACTCCTCCAGGTCGGGCTGCATCTCCTCCAGGGGGAGGTACCAGTGCGTCGTCTCCCGCAGCTCCGGCGCCGCGTCGGTGAGCGTGCTTCGGGGCTGCTCCAGCTCGGTAGGGCTGAGCGACGAGCCGCACTGCTCGCACTGATCGCCGTAGGCTTCCTCAAAGCCGCAGACGGGACAGGTGCCCGTCACGAACCGATCGGCCAAAAACATCTCGGCCTCCGGGTCATAGAGCTGTTCTTCAGTTTTGAGCTTGAACCCCTCCTGCTCGTCCAGGACGCGGAAGAACTCCTGCGTCGTCTCCTGGTGCAGGTCACTGCTCGTGCGCCCGTAGTAGTCGAAGCTCATCCCGAACCGCTCAAAGTTCTCACGGATCTGGGGATGATAGGTGTCGATGATGTCTTCGGGGGTGCGGTCCTCCCGGATGGCGCGCATGAGGATCGCCACGCCCATCTCGTCGGAGCCGCAGATGAACGCCACGTCTTCGCCCTTCAACCGCTGGTAGCGGACGAAGAGATCCGCCGGGAGGTACGCCCCCGCCAGGTGACCGATGTGGATGGGGCCGTTGGCGTAGGGAAGCGCGGCAGTGACGAGCAGGCGCTCGGCATCGGATGTCGACATGATCGAAAACGGAATGGTTAGTTAAAGCTGATGCCGTCGAGCGGGTCCCCTTCTTTCTTCCGAAGCGCCTCCTCTGCGAACCACGCCTCGTCCACCTCTTCCTTCTTTCCCGGGAGGTCCTCGTGCGGCTTCTCGTACCCCTCGATGTCCTTGAGCCACACGAGGGTCTTGGTCCGCATGGTCCCGTCGCGCGCTTCAAACTCGACGTCTTGCTCCCGGGCGGCACACGTCCCCTCCGCCTCGCCAAAGACCCCCCCGAGCTTGGGATGACGGAGCAGGATCCGCACCCGCTCCCCATAGTCGAACCGGCTGTCCTCGAAGTCGGCTTCGCTGTACGTTGCCACAGGGCTTGGGTATGCTTATGATGCAAATTGTGATGGCGCATCGGCACGAACGCAGTTGTCAAGTATAAAAACCAGCGGATAGACCTGCGTGTTTGTCCCGCGTGAGCCACTCGTGAAAACACGCGCTGCCGTTTCCTTCCGTTTTATTTGCCCGTCAGATGACAGACTCGTTTTCCCCCCGCACGGCCACCGTCGAGCGCACCACCGCCGAGACCGACGTCACCGTCGATCTGTCGCTGGACGGCGACGGGGCCTACGACGTGGATACCGGCGTCGGCTTCTTCGACCACATGCTCGACCTGTTTGCGAAGCATGGCGGCCTCACCCTCACAGTGCGCTGTGACGGGGACCTGGCGGTGGACGACCACCACACCGTGGAGGACGTGTCCATTGCCCTCGGGCAGGCGCTGCACTCGGCCCTGGGCGAGAAGAAGCACATTGCCCGGTACGGCCACGCCTACGTGCCGATGGACGACGCCCTGGCCCGGAGTGTGATCGACCTGTCGGGGCGCGCCTTCTGTCGGGTCGAGGCCGACTGGGGACGGGACCGCGTTGGCGACCTATCGACGGAGATGGTGCCGCACGTGTGGCGCTCCCTCGCGGCGCACGCCCGCTGCAACCTGCACGTAACGGTCCTTCACGGCAAAAACACGCACCACAAGACTGAAGCCGCGTTCAAAGCGACGGCCCGGGCGCTCCGCATGGCGATCCGTCGCGATCCGACCCATCCGGAGGTGGCGTCCACCAAGGGCACGCTCTAGTGCCCGTGTCCCCGCTCGCCGCCTCCTTCCTCCCCTCCCAGCCTTCCCCTCCCATGCTCTCCGACGAAACCGTTGCCGTGATTGGCGCCGGAAATATTGGCCGCGCCCTCATCGGCGGCATGATCGACAGCAACCTCATCGCCGCCGACCACGTGATTGCCACGCGCCGCACCGCCTCGGCCCTCGACGCGATGGAAGACGAATTCCCGGGGCTCCGCACGACGACCGACAACGTGGCGGCCGTCCAAGAGGCCTCCGTGGTCCTCCTCACGATCAAGCCGCAGAGCCGGGCCGAGGTCGTGACCGAGATCCGTGAACACATCGAGCGCGACGTGCTGGTGGTCAGCGTCCTGGCCGGCATTACGACCGAGCGGCTCCAGCTGGCGTTCGGGCAGGATCAACCGGTGGTGCGCGCCATGCCCAACACGCCCGCCCTGGTCGACGCCGGGGCCACGGCGCTCTCGGCCGGCACCTACGCCACCGAACCCCACCTGGCCCTCGCCCGCGAGGTCTTTGAGGCGGTGGGCGAGGTGGTGGACGTGCCCGAGGAGCAGATGGACGCCGTGACGGGACTTTCCGGCAGCGGCCCCGCCTACGTCTACATGTTCATCGAGGCCCTGACGGACGCGGGGGTCAAGCAGGGCATGGGACGCGCCGACGCGGCCAAGCTGGCCCGGCAGACCGTGTACGGGGCCGCCAAGCTGGCCATTGAAACGGGCAAGCATCCCGCCATCCTCCGCGACGAGGTGACGACGCCCGGCGGCACCGCGATCGCCGCGGTCTCCTCGCTGGAGGAGCACGGCCTCCGCACCATGCTCATCAACGCGGTGGGCACGGCCACCCAGCGCTCCAAAGAGCTGAACGAAGAGTAATTCCCCTCTCCCCGCCCCTAATCTCATGGTCACGATCATCGACTACGGCATTGGAAATCTGCGTTCGATCGAGAAGGCGTTCGAACGCGTACACGCAGAGGTTGTGCGGACCGACGACCCGCAGCGGATTGCGAGCGCGGAGCGGCTCGTGCTCCCCGGCGTGGGGGCGTTTGGCGCCTGCATCCACGAAATCCGCGACCGGGCCCTGGAGGAGCCGATCCTGGAGGCCGTCGCGGACGGCACGCCCCTCCTCGGCGTCTGCGTAGGGCTCCAACTTCTCTTCGACACCGGCCACGAGAAAGGGGTCCACGAGGGCCTCGGCCTGCTGCCCGGCTCCGTGCGCCACTTCCACGAGGCGACCAACGGGGACGAGATGGATGACCTCGTGATCCCCCACATGGGCTGGAACGCCCTCTCGCCCACCCGCGACCACCCGCTGCTCGACGGGCTGGGCGACGAGGCGTACGTTTACTTCGTCCATTCGTACCACGCCGTGCCGGACCACCCCGACGACGTGCTCGCCACCAGCACCTACGGCCGCCCGTTTCCGGCCATCGTGCAGCGGGATCACGTGTGCGGCGTCCAATTTCACCCGGAGAAGTCGCAGGCCGCCGGCCTTCGGCTTCTCGACAATTTCGCCACGATGCCCCGCCCCGCAACCCCCGGCCGGGCCTAACACGCTCGCTCTCCCTTCTTCTTCCGCGTTGCCATGACACTCGTCATCCCCGCCATCGACATCCGCGACGGTCGCTGTGTCCGCCTCCATCAGGGCGACTACGACGAGGAAACCGTCTATTTCGAGGACCCTGTCAAGATGGCCAAGCTGTGGCGCGTGCAGAACGCCCGCACCCTTCACGTGGTCGACCTCGACGCGGCCCGCGGGGACGACGAGGACAACGGGGCCGTCCTCCGCGAGCTGTGCTCGGCCCTCGACATTCCCGTGCAGCTCGGCGGCGGCATCCGCTCGATGGAGAAGATCGAGGCGGCGCTGGACATGGGGGTGTACCGGGTCATCCTGGGCACCGCGGCGGTCCGGAACCCCGATCTTGTGGAACGGGCCGTGGATCGGTTTTCGGCGCAACGCGTCGTCGTCAGCATCGATGCGCGCGACGGCGACGTGAAGGTGCAGGGCTGGACCGAAGGCTCGGGTATCGATGCCGTCGCGTTTGCCCGTGAGATGGAAGGCCGGGGCGTCCGCCGCTTCGTGTACACGGACATCAGCCGCGACGGGACCATGGAGGGACCGAACATTGACGCCTACCGAACCCTCGGCCGATCGCTGTCCGAGGCAAAGATCACGGCCTCCGGCGGCGTCGGCGACTACGAGGATCTTCTCGACATCCAAACCCTGCAGCCCTACGGCATCGATTCGGTCATCGTGGGGACCGCACTGTACGAGAACCGGTTCCCGTGCCAGCAATTCTGGGCGTGGCACGACAAGGACACGGTCGACCTCGACACGTTCTCGAGCGCCTCCCTCCGGTAGTCGCTCCTCACTACTGCCTTTTTCTCCCTGACGCCGACTTCTCATGCCGCTTGCCAAACGCATCATCCCCTGCCTCGACGTCGACGACGGGCGCGTGGTGAAGGGCATCAACTTCGTCGACATCCGCGACGCGGGCGACCCGGTGGAACAGGCCCGCACGTACGACGCCGCCGGTGCGGACGAACTCGTCTTCCTCGACATCACGGCGACTCATGAGGGCCGCGACATCATGCACGACGTGGTGCGCCGGACCGCCGATCAGGTCTTCATTCCCCTCACGGTGGGCGGCGGCCTCCGCTCGGTCGACGACATACGCGCGATGCTGCACGCCGGGGCCGACAAGGTGGCCATCAACTCGGCTGCGGTCAAGGACCCGTCCCTCATCGAACGCGGGGCCGATGCCTTTGGCGACCAGTGCATCGTGGTGGCGATCGACGCGAAGCGTGTCGGCGACGACCCGCCCAAATGGGAAGTGTTCGTGCACGGGGGCCGAAAAGGGACCGGGCGGGACGCCGTGGCGTGGGCCGAAGAAGCCGCGGCCCGCGGCGCCGGGGAAATCCTCCTCACCTCCATGGACCGGGACGGCACCAAGTCGGGCTACGATCTCGCCCTGCTCCGAGCCATCACCGAGCGAATCGACATTCCCGTCATCGCCTCCGGCGGGGCCGGCACGCTGGAGCATCTACGTGAGGGGCTGGTGGAAGGCGGCGCGAGCGCGGTGTTGGCCGCGTCGATCTTCCACTTTGGCGAGTACACCGTGGAGGAGGCCAAGAGGCATCTCCGCAACGCCGACCTTCCGATTCGTCCGGTCTCCTCCGACTGGCCCGACCGCTATGCCCATGTGTAACGCCTCTTCCCCCACCCCGGCCCGGCTCCTCAAAGGGGGCGCGATTACATTTGCCGTGCTGGGCACCGCCTTTATCGTGTGGGTGCTCGACAAGTGGCGCCAAGTGCCGGAGGCGCGGGCCAGCCAGTTTGGGCTCGAGGCACCCCTGTGGCCGGCCCTCGCGGCCTTCGTTCTCCTGTCGACGGTCGCAGCCGTCGGGATTCTCTGGCGCGCCGCCCGCCGCGTCGAGGCGGGGGAGGATCTGTTTGCGCAGCGGCATCGCCGTCGCCCCGGCGGCCCCAACGACTCCCCATCGTCGTGAGGAATTGGCGTCCGGGTCGGCCTTTATCCGGGCGGCGGTTCGGTCTCCGCCTCGAACAGGTCCTCTAGGAGCCGTCGGGCCCGGTCGTAGATGCCCTCGGCCTCGCTGGCGCGGGGGCCCGCCACGTTCAGGGTGCGGAGATGGTGATCCTCTCCCCACGCCCGAATCATCGGAATGGGGACGGGATCCGTGGTGCGCACGTGCAGCACGGGCCGTCCCTGACGCCGCGCCTCGGACATCGTGAGGGCCGTCCCGCCCTCCATCGCCCCGTCCGTAATGATGAGCGTCCCGTCGCTGTCGCGCACATTCCAGGCGGTGCGCTGCTCGTAGGCCGCCATTGGCGTTTCCGTGAGCGGATACCGCGCCGGTATGCGCCCGTCCTCGGCGCGTCGCCCCTTTGGGCACCAGCCCCCCACCGGAACATCAAACGCCATCGCCGCATCGAGCGCCGCCCGGTCCACTCCGGTTTGACCGCCCGAGATGATCTTGAGAAGGCGCATCCGTCTGGTCGCTCCTGGCAAAAGGACCGGATCGAACCTTCCCGCGCACCCTCCGGTTTCGAGTACTCGATCGATTTCACGGATTTGCTCCCGCCCCATGCGGCTCTTCACGGCGCTGGACCCCCCCTCCGACGCACGCGACAGGTGTGCGGAACTGCAGAACACCCTGTCCCTCCCCACCGCCCGTTGGACGCCCCTCAGCCAGCTCCACGTCACCGTCCGTTTTGTCGGGGACACCGCGCCCGAACAGGCTCAGCGGTACGAGGCGGCGTTGTCGGAGGTGCAGTGCGCCCCGGCCCGGTGCGCTCCCTACGGCCTGGACGTGCTCCCCTCCCGGCAGACGCCGCGCGTCGTAGTCGTAGGCCTCACCCGCACCGACTCCCTCCTCGCGCTGCACGAGTCGGTGAGCACGGCGCTGGCGTCTGAGGGACTGGCCCCGGAGGAGCGGACCTACCGCCCCCACCTCACGCTCGCCCGCCTCGACGATCCGGACCCTGAGCGTGTTCACCACGCCCTGCGGGCCAACGATGCCCCGCTCCCGGCGGCCTTCGCTGCCAACACGCTCCACCTGTACGAAAGCACACTTGCCTCAGACGGGGCCGTGCACGAAAAGCGATCCTCGTTTGCGCTGTCTGCGCCCGCCGCGTAGCGTTTTCGAGAACCTTTGCGGAAGGAATGGGACATTCCGCCTGGGTCCTCAGTATGCAGATTGATTCTTTCGATTTCTCGTAGCCCCCCGCTTTTTATGACGCGCCGTCTGCTGTTCGTGGTCGTCCTGCTGGTGAGCGCCCTCCCCGCCGCAGCGCAGCCCTCGATGACGCTCGATGACGTGCGCTCTGCCTATCAAGCCCTCGACGGCCTCGAGGCCTCCTTCACTCAGGTCGTCGGATCAGCGTTCGCCTCCGACTCGAGCCGAATCGAGGGAACGGTTCTCCTCGCGGGCGACCGGTACCGGGTGGAGACGCCCGGGCAGGTGGTCGTGACCGATGGCGCAACGACGTGGATCTACTCGCCGGCCGACGAGCAGGTGGTCATCGACAGTGCGGACACGAGCGACGGCCCCATTACGCCCGAAACCTTTTTGGACGCGTCGGCCCAGCGGTATGAGGTGACGGATCAACGATCGAGCGACGTAGACGGCACGCCCCACGTGCGGCTTTCCCTCGCGTCGACCACGTCGGCGTCCCGGTTTCAAGAGGCCCAACTGTGGGTCCGCCGGTCCGACCGGATCGTGACCCGCCTGCGGGCGACGGATCGCGAGGGGGCCACCTTCGATCTGCGGCTTC
Organism: Salinivenus iranica; assembly: GCA_002894665.1. Taxonomy (GTDB): domain Bacteria; phylum Bacteroidota; class Rhodothermia; order Rhodothermales; family Salinibacteraceae; genus Salinibacter; species Salinibacter iranicus. Next base: position 41,277 of record NCRB01000015.1, on the reverse strand, counting down.
GGGACCTCCAGGTCAACCCTCCGCTCACAGACAGCACATTTTCGTTTCGCCCGCCGGAGGACGTCGAAGTCGTCGACTTGCGGGGCGAGTAGGACCCGTCCCCGTCCGTAGCTGCCGCCCGTCGAACCAATCGGAGTTCTCTCATGCGCCGCCGACTGCTCCAGGCTGCCAGCTTTCTGCTCGCCGGGGGATTGCTCGCTTTGGCCCTCTACGGCGTGGATCTTGGCCGCATCGGGGAGGCGTTCCGACAGGCCGACTACTGGTGGCTTCCGCCCCTGGTCCTGCTCGTACTGGTCGGGAATCTGTGCCGCGCCTGGCGCTGGAATGTACTGATTGATGCCCTGCCGCCCCTCTCTCCCTCCGACGAGACGCAGGCGTCCCCCGCCACCAAAAATACGCTGGAGGCGTCCTTCTCGTCGGTGATGATCGGGTACATGGTGAACTACGTGGCCCCTCGGATGGGGGAGGTGGCCCGAACGGCCAACATGGCGGCCCGCACCCCCTACCGGTTCAGCAGTCTCCTTGGCACCGTGGTGTCCGAGCGCATTTTCGATACGGCCGTGCTGGGCCTCGCGCTGGTGAGCACGGTGGCGCTGCTCTTCGATCGACTCTCCGTCCTCCGGACCCAATTCTTTGAGCCCGCCTGGAATACGCTTGCAGACCTCCCCCTGGGCTGGATTGTGGGCGGCAGCCTGTTGGTGGTTGCCCTCGGGGCCGGAACCGTCTGGATGGTTCGTCGAATGGGACAGGGCAATTCCGCCCTCGGGCGCTTCTGGCGCAAGACCGTAGAACCGGCGCTTGTCTCGTTTCGGGACGGGATGGGAACGCTGCTGCTCTCCCGCCGGCGCGGCGCCCTCCTCCTTTCGACGGTGGGCATGTGGGGATCTTACCTCCTCATGGCCTACCTCCCGTTTCGGATGCTGGGGCTGGCCCAACCCTACGGCATCGGAATCGCGGATGCGTGGGCCCTCATGGCGATCGGGGCCCTGGGATTGCTCGTCCCCACGCCCGGCGGCATCGGATCGTACCACTACATCACGGAGCAGGCCCTCGTCCACCTCTACGGCATGCCCGCGGAGGCCGCCCTCACCTATGCGGTGCTCGCCCACGGGGCCCAGTTTGTCTTTTACACGCTCGCCGGAGGGGTCGCGATGCTCTATCAGGGAACGGGGATCGAAACGTTCTTCCCGTCGCCCCCCCGGTCTTCCTCCCCCACTCCGGCCGCGAAGGACGCCTCGACGTGAGGGCCCGGCTATTCAGGGTCGGACGACTCGCCCGACACGTCGAGGATGCGCTCCGCCTCTTCCGGGTTGAGCACGACGAATGCAACGCGGCGGTTCAGCTCTCGTCCGGCCGAGGTCCCATTGCTGCCGATGGGACGGGCCTCTCCGTACCCCCGAACATCAAACCGGTCGGGGGACAGGGCAAACTCGTCGACGAGATAGTCTCGCACCGCCGCCGCCCGCTCCCGCGACAGCTGCTGGTTGGCCTCGTCGCTCCCGACGGCGTCGGTATGGCCGGCGATCTCGACCCGAAGGGCCGGGTATTGCTGGAACACCTCCCCGACCGCGTTCAGGGACCGCTGCGCCCGCGGGAGGAGCGTGCTCTGTCCGGTCGCAAAGTTCACCTCGAACGCCCGAAAGAGGCCGGTCTCCAGCAAGGAGCGGCGCACCTGCACCACCTGTCGCTGAACAACCGTGTCGGGCGCCGGGGCCGCGGGGCGCGTAGCCGTGTCGACGGCCGGCGGGACGGAACGGGCCGTGTCCGGCGGAGGGACCGCGAGCGGTGCGGTCGTGTCTGGGCCTGCCCTTCCACGGTCGGAATACTGGACCACGGGTGGGGCCGAGGCCGGGGGCGGGTAAGAGGAGTCCACCGGGCGCTCCGTCCGGCGTGCCTGCGCCTGCTGCGCCTGGCTCAGCGCCGTCTGACGCCGCACCACCTCTCGCACGCGGCGCAGGAGCCGCTCCTCAAACGCTCGAAGGACGCGAGGCGTCAGCCCCGGGCGCGTCGCGACCGCCGGGGGTGCCCCGACGGCACGCCGCGACAGCGTATCGGCGTGCGGGGCCCTCGGCTCGGCCCTCACCGAGGGCGCTGGCGCCTCGCCCCGGATCTCCTGGATCCGCTCCCGCACCCGCTCCACGCTCGCGGGCGCCTGGGCCGCTCCGGGCTGCGGACTGAGACTCCAGACCCCTCCCCCGAGGAGGAGCCCGATCAGAAGTTGAGACGGGAGGCGGGACATGGGCACTGCTCGGCAAGCGAGGCGCAGGGGGACGGCTAGAGACGAATTCGGTACCCAACGGTGAACCGGGTGGTGTCGAAGAAGTCAAGCCCCCCAACTTCCACAAAGCCCGTTTGGCCGTTTCCAAACCGATAGTCGGCCCCCAGGAAGAGGTTCGTGACGAACTCGAACGACAGCCCCCCATCGCTCTTCAGCCCGAGGCCAAGCCCGCTGTACGGCTCCAGCGGCAGGTTCGTCCACCGCGCGGTTCGATCGCGGAGGAAGCCGTAGGCGCCGTTCGCGAGCAGCGTCACCGACGTTTCCCCGCTGCCAAATCCGACGGCGAACTCCGGCAGGAAGTGCAGCCGGGAGTCGGGCTGCTGTCGGTAGTCTCCCCGCACGCCGACCTGGAACTGGTTCGGCCCCTCTCCGACCCGCACGCCCGTGGTGGGCACGACATAGGTGAGCGGTCGGCCCAGGGCCTGCCGGTAAAACGGCGGGCGGTCCATCTCCTCTTGGGTCGGGGCCTGAGTAACGACCTGCGTAGACGGGGCGGAGGGCCGTGAGGCCGCCTCCCGTCGCGCCTGCAGTACGTCGGCCGACTGCTCCCGGAGACGCTGACGCAGGTCCGCGAGGTCTTCCTCCATTCGCTCAATCGTCCGCTGCTGTGCCTGCCGCTCCTCCACATCCAGCGCCTGCTCCGCCGTCGGGGCCTGCCGGTCCAGCGCGCGCTGCACGGCCCGCTGCACGATACGGTCGATGTCCGCGTCCGAGAGCGCGTCGGCCGTATCCGCCTGGAGGGCCGCAGCCACCGCGCTCTGCACGGCCCGCTGCATCGCCTCCGGGCTGGTCGGGGCCTGCGCCGCGGCCGGGGCCGGTCGGGCCGGGGCCGACGCCGTGTCGGACGGGGTCCTCGCCCCCGCGGTGCCGCTCCCGTCGCCGTATCGGAGGTACAACTCGCCATTCTCGGGGACCGGAATGGTAATGGTGCGACCCGACACGTTGGATCTCACCGTGCGCTGCACCGGGGCCGTCGCGGCGGGAGGCGGCGTTCGCTCGTCCCGCAGCTGCTCCAGGGCGCGCTCCAGCGAATCAACTTGGGCCATGAGCTGTGCCTGCTCGGGCGGGAGGGCCTCCGCTTCAACCTGTTCGTCTTGAACGGCGGCCGCTTCTTCCGCTGCGACGCGCTCGCCCGCGGCCGCAGCGGGGGGCTCCGGCATTTGGGGCGGTGGCGCCTCCGCCGGCGGGCGCGGCGACCGATCCCCTCCGCCGCCCAGCCGAAACTCAATGCCCGCGTTGTACAGGAGGCTGGACTGCAGGTCGCCGGCATTGTCCATGCCATCCGCATTCTGGTCACTCATGAGCAGGGACCGGAGCCCGCCCGACAGCTTGAGGGAGCGAGTCAGGGGCACCTCCAATCCGCCGCCCGCCGTCGAGAAGAACCGGTCGCTCGGCGCCATCGCATCGGCCGGAATGTCGTCGTCGTAGTCTCCCCGCACGTTCAAGAACCCCCCGCCGAGGGTGGCGTACGGAACAAATCCACGCCCAAATTCCGCGTTCAGCCGCAGCCGCAGCTCTCCCCCGTACATTTCCATGCCTTCGAAGCCCGACGCAAACTCATCGAGGAGATCCTCCCCGGTGGTGGCCCGCCAGTAAAATCCACGGAGGCCCACGTAGGGGCCGAGCTCAATGCCGGCATTGACGCCCGTCAGGTTCTGGTCCTTAGGAAAGTTGAGCGCATCGTCGAATTCCACCCGCCCGTAGAAGGGGTTCACGAAGAGCTGCGTATTGCGAAAAAGCCCCCGCCCCCCAAACTGCTCCTGCAGTCGCTGGTCTACAATCGTCGGTTCATTCGGGGCCCGCCCCCCCAGGAATAGCGACACGGACGCGGTGAGGGAGGGGCTCTGCACCAGTCGCTCTTCGTTCTCAAACCCTGAGTCCGTTTCCAGAAGCGTCGTGACGGGGTCGTACCGGTAACCGAGCAGCTCGCCGCCGACTGACACGCGGTACTGATTGCGGACCCCATACGTGATGCCCGCGCCCCCGAGGGCGTAAATGGTGTGGGAGGCTTCGGCCGCTTCCGGGTCGATGCGGAGGGCCCCCGTCCCGGCCGTCAGGTACGGCTGGACCTGCCCGCTCGACAGATTGACTCGCATGCGGCCGCCGTAGCGCCGGATATCCACCGAGCGATCCACCAGTCCCTCCAGCCCATCGACGCGGGACAGGTCGGCCGTTGCCCCCGTATTCACGAGGTACTCCCCGCTCAACTCAAACGAGCGGCCAAAGCCGAGCCCCAGGGCGCCCCCGTACAGCGGCGAGTCGTGAAAGGCGGCATTGTCCGCCGCAAACACGTTGACAACCATCGGCTCAAGCGTGTATCCCAGGTCGCGAAACTGGGCCTCCGCGTTCTGGAGAGGGCCGATCAGGAGACAGAGGGCGAACAGGAGGCCGAAGATCCATCTCGGAATGCGGCGTGCGGAGAGCGTAGACAAAGACATGAGGGGCAGGAGAAAGAAGAAAGAGGCTGTGAAAGGGAGAAGGGCCTGCGGCAGTACCTACTGGCGTTCCAGTCGAAGGCGCAGGGTCCCATTCACATTTTGCGAAAGCCCCCCGTACCGCTCCGGGGCGTATTCCCGCAGGTTGATGTCATCGACCGACTGTTCGGCCACGAGGACTGATCGGTCATTCTGCAGCTGAAACCGCACCACGGTCGGCAACAGAAGCTGGAAACGATCCTCCTCACTCGCCTGGCTGAAGTCCACCGTCACCCGATCCGGCCGGGTTGAAAACTGCCCCGGGATAAAGGAGCTTCCGTCACTGTTCTCAATGCGATACACGAGGTTCGCGGTCGCATTGCCCCCAAAAAACTCCATCCGGGGCGAGTTTTGGGACTGGACGAGCGTGTCGGCCAGAAGATCAAAGTTGTCGACTCCCTGCACCGTAAACTCGAACCGAGTAAAGACATAGGTCCCCTCCAGATCCGACGGCGGCGGGCCCTCCCCCCCTCCATCACAAGCGCTAACGATCGTGCCCCCAACGATCAGAGCGACAACAATACCGGCCCATTGAACGGCGCCTCGCGGAACGGTCGGCAGGTGGGAGCGAAGCAGTTCAACGGAGGACAAGAAAGACATAGAGAAGAGGCTGAGTGTGAGAGAGGAGGGTGGGTCCACCGAACAGATCGGCGTCGCCACACTCCCTGGCGACGCTCGACCGACGGTAACAAATCCGGCTGCCTTGCGCCGCAAGAAAGCGAAGAAACCCGCAGATGTGCCTCAGATTTAAGTCCATTTGAGATGAGCCTGAGGCTCATTGGGTTCCCCTTGCGGTCCCTCCGACGGTCCATCCGCGACCGTGGGGGCAAAAATTGCCGCTCAGCCCCGATAGGACGGGGCTTTCGGAGGCGGTGCCCGGCCCCCGATGGACGTTCCGATCTCCCCACTCCACTACGCCGGCCAGGACGTCCTCCGCCCGCGCCGCACGGCGATGCGAACCGCGGGCAGCTTCCGCTCGGGACCGGGACACTTACTCCCCGCCCAGGTCCCCCGAGGGGCCTGTCGCCGATCCATCGTCGAGGGCAGGGGTGGCTCGGGGGCGGGCCGCCGCGAAGAGCAGGAGCCCCGCCGCGACCGACACGTTTAACGACTCCGCCGGCCCCCGCATCGGGATGGCGGTCCGCTCGTCGCAGGCCTCGGCCACGGCGGGCGCCAGCCCCTCGCCCTCGCTTCCGACGACCACCACCAGCGGGCGGTCCCAGTCGACCGACCAGTACGGCGTGTCGGCCGCCCCGTCGGCCCCCACGACCCAGTAGCCCCGCTCCTTCACCTGCTCCAGCACGCGGGCGAGGTCGCTCGTCCGAGCAATAGGGATGCGCGGGGCAGTGCCGGCACTGGCCTTGATGGCCGCGGCGTTGAGGGGCGCCATCTCGCGGTCCGGAACGATGACGCCGTCTGCCCCAGCGGCGACGGCACTCCGGAGGATGGCGCCGAAGTTGCGCGGGTCGGTTACGCGGTCGACGGCCAGGAGAAACGGCTTTTTGTCCTTGACCGCGCCCCAGGAAGGGGCAATCTCGGAAAGCATCTCGTCGACCTCCCGGTACCGGAGCGGGGCCGTGATGGCCACGACGCCCTGGTGTGCCGCGCCCTGCGCCTCGTGACGAAGGCGGGCCGCGGGCACGTACTGCACCGGCGCGCCCCGCGACTGGGCCGCCTGCCGGATGGCGCCAATCTGTTCGCCACTGGCGCCCTGTTCCAGCATCACCTTTTCGATGCCAAGGTCCTCGCGCTCCAGCGCCTCCAGCACGGGCTGGCGGCCTACAAGGGTCGAGGTGTCGTCGTCACTCATACGAAGGTCGGGACTAGAAAGAAAATCGAATCGATGGGCCGGGCCGGGGCGGCGCCCAGCAGCCCCCCCCCCGGCGGACGCGAGGGGAAGGCAAACGGGACGTCCCGGGTGGGGCCTTCTCGTTCCTCCATGCAACGGGCCGGGCGGGCATGCGTTTAGGAAGAGCACTTCATTTTCATCACGTACCCCGCAATGTCTTCTCTTGCTCCCCGGACGGCCGTGCTTGTCGACGGCTGTCGCCTCCCGTTCCAGCGTTCCGGCACCGGCTACGAGGCCCTGATGGCCTACGATATGGGCCGGATGGTGCTCCGGGGCCTTCTGAGTCGCACCGGCCTCTCCCCCGAACGGATCGACCGGGTCGTAATGGGATCGGTCATCCAAGACCCGGAGACGAGCAACGTGGCCCGCGAGTCGGCCCTCGGCGCGGGCATCCCCCACTCGGTGCCCGCCTTCACGGTCACAATGGCCTGCATCTCCAGCAACCAGGCGTTCACCAGCGGGATGGATCTCGTGCGCACCGGCCTGGCCGACGTGGTGGTCGCCGGCGGCACCGAAACGCTCAGCGATCCGCCGATCCGGGTTGCGCGCCCGCTCCGCAAGCGGCTGTTTGAGGCCCGCAAGGCAAAGGGCCCCGCGGACTACTTGGAACTGCTGGAGGGACTCCGCCCCTCGGACCTGCTCCCCGAGTCCCCGGCGATCGCCGAATTTTCGACGGGCGAGGTGATGGGCGAGAGCGCCGACCGGCTGGCGGCGATGTTTGGGGTGTCGCGGGAGGAGCAGGACGCCTACGCCCTCCGCTCGCACCGACGCGCGGCGGAGGCCCGCGACGCCGGACACTTCGGCCCGGAGCTCCATCCGGCCACTCCGCCCCCGCACTGTGAGCCGATCACGACCGACAACGTGGTGCGCGACGATACGTCGATGGAGAAACTGCGATCCCTCCCCCCGGCGTTCGTCGACCCCTACGGCACCGTCACCGCCGGAAACGCGTCCGCCCTCACCGACGGGGCCTCCGCCACGCTCCTGATGGCGGACGAGGTGGCCGACGCCGAAGGGTTCGCCCCACAGGCCGCCCTCCGCGACTATACGTACGTGGCCCAGGACCCCGGCACCGAGCTTCTGCTGGGCCCTGCCTACGCGATCCCCCAGGTCCTGGATGCCGCCGGACTTTCTCTCGACGACATCGACGTGGTGGAGCTCCACGAGGCGTTCGCCGGCCAGGTGCTGGCAGTGCTGGAGGCGCTGCAGTCCGACACCTTTGCCCAGGAAAACTTGGGCCGCGGCTCGGCGGTCGGAGCGATCGACCCGGACCGCCTCAACGCCTGGGGCGGGTCGCTGTCGCTGGGCCATCCCTTCGGCGCTACGGGCACCCGCCTCGTCACAACCGCCGCCCACCGCCTGCACGTGGAGGACGGCCGGTGGGCCCTGGTCGCAGCCTGCGCCGCCGGCGGGCAGGGCCACGCCCTGCTGTTGGAACGACGCCCGTAGGACTGCTCGCGATTCATTTCCTCTCCTCCCCCCACCTCATGAGCACTCCCCTCTCCCTCGATACCGACCGCCTCCGCCTCACGGTGGACGACACGGGCGTCGCAACCGCCTGGCTCGACGCCCCCTCCGCCTCCGTCAACAAAATCTCGCAGGCGACGCTCGACGGCTTCTCCGAACTGATCGACACCGTCGAGGCCCACGACGACCTCCGCGGGCTCGTCCTCATCAGCGGCAAGCCCAACTCGTTCGTCGTCGGGGCCGACCTGGACATGCTGTCGGGCTTCGAGATGCCCGCCGAGGCCCGCGCCGTGTCGCGACAGGCCCACCGGTTGGTCTCGCGCCTCCAGCACCTCGCCCTCCCCACAGTCGCCGCGATTCACGGAGCCTGCGCGGGCGGCGGCCTGGAACTGACGCTCGGGTGCGACTACCGGATCGCCACGACAGCGGACACCACCACGCTGTCCCTGCCTGAAGTGAAGCTTGGCCTGCTCCCCGGCGGGGGCGGGACGCAGCATCTGCCCCGGCTCATCGGGGTTCAGCAGGCCCTCACGCTCATCCTTACCGGCAAAAACACCTATCCCGAGAAGGCCCGGCGCCTCGGCCTCGTGGATGCGCTCATCCATCCCCCGGGCCTCCACCCGGCCGCGGTCCGGGCCGCCCGCGAGTTGGCCGACGGCACGCGCACGGTGGACCGCGACGGGCCCTCCTTCGGAGAGCAGGTCCTTGAAAGCAACCCGCTCAGTCGGCGCATCATCTACCGCCAGGCCGGGCGCCGAACCAAGTCGCGCACCCGGGGCAACTACCCCGCCCCGCCCCGCATCCTCGACGCCGTGCGGACGGGCATGGAGGAGGGCCTCGACGCCGGCCTCGACGCCGAGATGCGTCACTTTGGCGACCTCGTGTTCACGCCCGAGTCGAACGCCCTCGTGCAGGTCTTTTTTGCAAAGCAGGGGGGCGAAAAGAACCCCCTCGCCGACCAGGCGCGCCCGGTCGAGACGGTTGGGGTGCTCGGGGCCGGCCTCATGGGGGCCGGCATCGCGCAGGTCACGGCCGAGAACGGACTGGAGGCCGTCCTCAAAGACCAAACCCTCGACCTCGCCGCCCAGGGCAAACGGCGCATCTGGGCGGCCGCACATCGGGAGAAGGAGAAGGGCATCATCAACCGGTTTGAGCGCGACCAGCGGGTCGAGCGCGTGGTCCCCACCGGCGACTACGACCTCCTCCACACCTGCGACCTGGTCATCGAGGCCGTGCCGGAGGATCTCGACCTGAAACACCAGGTCCTCTCGGACACCGAAGCGGTGATTGCCCCCGACGCCGTCTTCGCCTCAAACACGTCCTCCCTGCCCATCAGCGAGATCGCCGCGGCCGCCGAGCACCCCGAACGGGTGGTCGGAATGCATTACTTTTCTCCGGTGCCCGACATTCCCCTCCTCGAAGTCATCGCGACCGACGCGACCTCCGAGGCCGCCCTCGCCACCGCCGTCGACGCCGGCCTCGCCCAGGGCAAGACCGTCATTGTGGTGAACGATGGGCCGGGCTTCTACACCACCCGCATCTTGGCGCTCTACATGAACGAGGCACTTCACCTCCTCGACGCCGGGGCCGATGTCCCGACCGTGGACACCATGATGAAGGACTTTGGCTTTCCGATGGGGCCCTTCGAGCTCTTCGACTTCGTGGGCCTCGACGTGGCGGGCAAGATTACCGAGGTCATGCGCGACCGCCTCCCGTCGGACCGGCTCGACATTAGCGACACCGCCGAGCGCCTGGCGGACGCCGACCTGCTGGGCCAAAAATCCCACGAGGGCTTCTACCACTACACGCCGACCGCGGCGGACGACGAGCCGGAGCGGGGAGACCTCAACGAGGCCATTTACGACGTGGTGGCGCCCGCCAACGGGTCGACCCCGTCCGCCGACACCGTCCAGAACCGACTGGCGCTCATGATGGTGAACGAGGCCGTGCGGTGCCTGGACGAGGGCGTCCTGCGCTCCCCCACCGACGGCGACCTGGGGGCCGTCTTCGGCCTCGGCTTTCCGCCGTTTCGGGGCGGGCCCTTCCGGTACGTCGATCAGGAGGGGGCCGGCGCGATCGTCCATCGCCTCCGCGACCTTGCCGAGCGGTACGGGGATCGGTTTCGGCCCGCCGAGTCCCTCCAGGCCTGTGCCTCCGACAATCGCTGCTTCTACGAGTAACGCCTCTCTCGATGCCGATTTCGACGCGAACCCTCCGCGACGCCCTCACGACCCCCAGCGCGTACCCCCATGATCCGGACCGGATCGAAATCGAGCAGACCCATATCTCCCTCGTCGCCCTGGCGCCCCCCTGGGCCTACAAGGTGAAAAAGCCCGTCGACCTGGGCTTCCTCGATTTCACCACCCTCGAGCGTCGGCGCCACTTCTGCGAGGAAGAGGTGCGCCTCAACACACGCCTGTGCCCCGATACCTACGAGGGCGTGGTGCCCATCGTGGCGACCGGGGACGGACTGCGCATCGACGGCGACCCGGCCGCGGGGGAGGTGGTCGAGGTGGCTGTTAAAATGCGGTACCTGCGCCCGACGCAGTTCCTGGATGCCCGACTGGACCGAGGCGAGGCCCCGACCGCCGACATTGATCGCGTGGCCCGTCGCCTCTGCTCCTTCTACCAGTCCCGCGCCCGCACTCCCGAGGTGGCCGAGGCGGGATGGATCGACCAACTCCGCGTGAGCACCGAGGAGAACTTCGAGCAGACGGCCGATCTGGTGGGGACGGCCCTCTCGCCGCCCGCCTTTGAGGCGCTGCGGTACTATACCGATCGGTTTTACGACCAGCACGCGGCCCTCTTCCATCGTCGGCGGGCCGAGGGCCACTTCGTAGACGGCCATGGCGACCTGCGCCTGGAGCACGTGCACATCACCGACGATCGGGTCGCGATCTACGACTGCATCGAGTTCAACGAACGGTTCCGGCACCTCGATGTGGCCAACGACGTGGCCTTCCTCTGCATGGACCTGGATCGGAGCGGGTACCCGACGCTGGCCGCCCGACTGGCCCACCACGTGTCCGACGGTCTCGGCGATCCGGACCTGCACCGCCTCCTGCCGTTCTACAAGTGCTACCGCGCCTACGTGCGGGGCAAGGTGGAGGGGATGCAGGCGGTCGACGAGGAGGTCGCCTCCCCCGAGCGGGAGGAAAGTCGGCAGCAGGCCCGGCAGTACTACCAGTGGGCCCTCCGATACGCCGTCTCCGGCGGCGCCCCCCTCGTCGTGGTCGTGATGGGCCAGTCCGGGACCGGCAAGAGCACCCAGGCCGCTGCCCTGTCGTCTGCGCTCGGCTGGGCCCACGTCTCGTCCGACCGGGTGCGAAAGGAGCAAGCCGGCGTGCCCCTCCACGACCGCCCCGCCCCCGAGACCCGAGAGCAGCTCTACAGCAAGGATCGCTCCGATGCCGTCTACGAGGCGCTCCGCCACCGCGCGGTGCAGCGCGGACGCTCCCATCAGGGCACCGTGCTCGACGCCACCTTCAGCGGGGCTGAGCGACGAGAGCGCCTCCGATCGGCGCTCCGGGCAGCCGACCTCCCGCATGTATTTATCGAGTTAACGGCCCCGCACGACACCCTCCGGGCCCGCCTCGCGGCACGGGACCACACGCCTGACACGGTGTCCGACGCCCGACTCGACGACTTTGAGACCCTGATGGCCCGCTACCAGACCCCCGACGCCCTCGAAGACGCTCGACACGTCCGGATTGGGACCGACCGGAGCGAGGACGACACGACCCTGGCCATCCTGAAGGCCCTGATCCGGCTGGGCGACTAGGCTACCGTGCCACCACGTCCCGGGCCGCGGCCGAGGAGATGACCTGCACGCCGGCGTCGTTCATTTCGTCCCAGGCCTGCGCCAGCGAGCCGTCCTGATCAATGCCCCGCGTGGCGTCCTCAATCACATACACGTCGAACCCTTCCGACCGGCCGTCCAGGGCCGACCACTTCACGCAGAAGTCGGTGGCGAGGCCGCACAGGTAGAGGGTGTCGATGCCCCGGTCACGCAGGTAGCCCGCGAGACCGGTCGGGGTCTCGCCGTCGTTTTCGTAGAAGGCCGAGTAGGAGTCAATCTCGGGGCGAAATCCCTTCCGGATGACGAGCTCGGTCGGCGTGGTGTTGAGGTCCGGATGGAAATCCGCTCCCTCCGTCCCCTGCACGCAGTGATCGGGCCACAGGACCTGCTCGCCGTAGTCCACCTCAATCACGTCCATCGGATCATGCTCGGGGTGCGACGAGGCAAACGACTGGTGCCCGGGCGGGTGCCAGTCCTGCGTCTGCAGTACGTGGTCGAACTGGTCGGCGAGGTCGTTCACGGTGGGGACGATGGTGTCGCCATTCGGCACGGCGAGGGCCCCTCCGGGACAGAAGTCGTTCTGGAGATCGACGATGAGGAGTGCCTGCATATCAAGGTGAAACGGATCTGGAAAACACAAGAACGAGCGAGGCGGCTGTGAGGCGTGTGTTTTACTTATAACACCGCCAAGAACGAATACGACGCACCGCCCCCCGTGTTTATCGATCGACCGGGATCACAGGCCCAACCCGGAAGGTTCGATCTCTCGTAACATCTGTGCATCTCTCCCGCCTCGCATGTCGAATGCTCTCTCCTCCCTTCCCCCGCACGACGCCCTGTCCAGCTCGCCGTCGGACGTCGGCCCCATCGTGGACCGGCAGCGGAACCATGCCCCCACCGTCCGCTCCGCCGACGCGGCCCAACGAAAGGCCAAGCTGCGGCGCCTCCGCGATGGCCTGCTGTCGAATCGCAGCGCCGTCCAGGAAGCGCTCCACGCCGACCTCCAAAAACCGCCCGTCGAGACCGACCTCACGGAACTGAAAACCACACTCGACGAGATCCAGCACGCCATCGATCACCTCAACGAGTGGATGGCGCCCACGCGTGTAGAGACGCCCCTCCTCTACACCGGCACTCAGTCTACGATTCACTACGAGCCCAAGGGCGTGGTGCTGATCCTGGCCCCATGGAACTACCCCCTCAACCTGACGCTCGGCCCCCTGGTGAGCGCCATCGCCGCGGGCAACTGCGCCGTGCTCAAGCCCTCCGAGCACGCCCCCCGCACGACGGCCCTCGTGCACGACCTCATCGCCGAGCTCTTCGACGAGCGCGAGATCACCGTCGTCCCGGGCGGGCCCGACGTGGCCGAGGCACTGACCCGAGAGCCGTTCGACCACATCTTCTTCACCGGGAGCCCCACAATCGGGCGCCGCGTCATGAAAGCCGCCGCCGAGCACCTCACGTCCGTCACGCTGGAGCTGGGCGGCAAGTCCCCGGCGCTCGTGGACCGCACGGCGTCCCTGAAGCGGGCCGCCCGCCGCATCGCCTGGTCAAAGTTCGTCAACGCCGGGCAGACCTGCATTGCCCCGGACTACGTGCTGGTTGAGCGGGGGGTCCACGATGCACTCGTCGACCACCTTCGCGACGCGATTCATTCCTTCTACGGGGCCTCGCCCGACCAGCAGAAGGCCAGCGACGACTACGCCCGGCTCGCCTACGACGGGCACTACGCAGCCGTGGTTGAGCTCCTGACGGACGCGCTCAGCGCCGGCGCCCGAGTGGCGACGGGCGGCCACCACACCGCCGGGGACCGTTTTGTTGCCCCAACCCTCCTCACCGACGTCCCCCTCGACGCGGCCGTCATGCAGGAGGAGATCTTTGGGCCGCTGCTGCCCATCATCTCCTTCCACACGCTGGACGAGGCCCTTCGGATCGTGAACGAGCGGCCGGCGCCCCTGTCCCTCTACCTCTTCACCGAACGCGACGCCACCATCGACACCGTCCTGTCCCGAACGACCGCCGGGAGCACCTGCATTAACGAGGGCTTCCTGCACTTCAACAACCCGGCGCTGCCTTTCGGCGGAAAGGGCGAGAGCGGCATCGGGCGCGGCCACGGCCGCCGCGGGTTCGAGGCCTTCTCCAACGAACGATCCGTGCTCCGGCGATCGTACGGCGCCCGCCTCATCGAGCCACTCTTTCCTCCGTACGGCCGCCTCGCGGAGCGCGTCACGGAGTGGCTTCTGGGACGCTCCTAAGCAACACTCAGGCGGAGCCTCCCTCCAGGGCCTCCAGGGTGTCAAGCAGCCGCTCCCGATCCGCGGTGCTCAGCTTTCCGTCGGCGTGCAGTCGCTCCAGGACCCGCCGGACGGCGGCGGGGTCCGTTTCGCCCCCGCCATGATCCGCCAGTTGCACGCCCCGGAGCAGCGCCGCCTCCAGGAAATCCGCCACGTAGGAGGCCGCCTCCGGCGCGCCCGAAAAGTCCATCCGAAGCTCGAAGGTCGCCCGCCCGCGGTTGACCGTTAGCTGAACGAACTTGCCCCCGAGGCCGAGCCACCGGCGGTTCGCCTCCACGTCCACAAGGTCGGCGTACCGAATGGTCTCGACCGCCTGGAGGTCGTTGTTTTGAAAGACGACCCGATCCGTCGTGAAGACGGCCCCGTCGCCGCCGGTCCCGGTGAGGGTGGCGTCGTACAGAGCCACCACTTCCTCCCGGGCGACCGCCGTGGCGTAGTCCTCCAGCGCACGCCCCAACCGATTCGGCGGGACGTCCGGCGCGACAAAGAGGCCCATCGTGGGCGCGTGCGGGAGCCGGTCCCGAATCAGGTCCTCCATGGGTACAGGGCCGGGGCGAACGACCGCCCGGAACGATCAGGGCAATGAGAGAAAACGTCCCGGCACTTATCCGACGGCACAGCCCCGAAGGATTGTCCCGCCCCCGCTTAGGGCGCGGCAGCCATGGCCGAGACGTCGAAGAACGCCGCCGTGGTTTCGAGCACTCCCCCCGCAAAGACGCCGAGAACGAGCAGGGCCAGCGCGCACACCACGAGCGTGCCCACCGCGCCCGAGGTGGCGCGGGGCAACGCCGAGTCGGAGAACGTCGAGGCGGCCTCCACGTCCGCCGCCGACTGCATCCAGAAGACGTAGACGACCCGCAGGTAGTAGTAGGCACTCACCGCGCTCATCAGCACCCCCACGATCGCCAGCCAGGTCATGCCAGCATCGATTGCGGGGGCGAAGACGGCCCACTTGCCGATGAAGCCGCCAAAGGGCGGGAACCCGATCAGGCTAAACATGAAGACCGCCATCGCCACGCCGAGGACGGGGCGCCGGGAGCCGATCCCGGCCAGCGAGTCCAGCGTTTGCTCGCGCCCCTGCTTGCCGTCCCACTCCAGCAGCGCCATGACCCCGAAGGCCCCGATGTTCATCACGGCGTAGACGAGCAGGTAAAAGAGCGCGCCCGAGTACCCCGCCGCGGTGCCGGCCGAGAGGCCGACGAGCACGTAGCCGGCATGCGCAATCGACGAGTAGGCGAGGAGGCGCTTGACGTTGGACTGCGCGAGGGCCATTACATTGCCCCCCACCATCGTCACCACCGCCACCACGGCCAGCACCAGTGACGCCGGCCCGCTGGGCACGGCGTGGTACAGGACCAGGATCAGGGCCGCAAACGCCGCCGCCTTGGAGGCCGTCGACATGAAGCCGGTGAGGGGCGTGGGGGAGCCCTGGTACACGTCCGGCGTCCACATGTGGAAAGGCACCGCGCTCACCTTGAAGAAGAAGCCCACCAGGAAGAGGCCGAGCCCGCCCCAGAACATGAGCTGCGCGCTGGTGGTGCCGAGGGTTGCCTCCGCCATTTCGGGAAGAACCATGGTGCCCGTCGCGCCATACATCAGCGCAATGCCGTAAAGGAAGAACCCGGTGGAGAACGCCCCCAGCAGGAAGTATTTGAGCGCGCTCTCCACGGCCCCCTCATCCTCGCGCACCAGGCCGGTCAGGATGTAGAGGCAGACCGACATCGTCTCCAGGCCCACGAAGATGCTGATCATGTCGTTGGCCGTGCCGAGGAGGAGCATGCCCACGGTGGCGTACATGATGAGGGCATAGACCTCCCCGTACGCCCGCTTCAGGTCGTTCAGGTAGGGAGTCGACAGCAGGATCGTAGCGAGGGCCGACAGGAGAACGATAAGGTTGACGAACGCGGCGTAGCCGCCGGTCCGCACCGTGTCAAAGAAGGCCGTGCCCTGCGGCGCCCCCAGCTGCGAGAGCTCCCACCCGGCCGCCACCGCGAGCCCCGCCGCCCCCATCCAGGGGATCGACGGGTGGTCGTTGCGAAACGCCTCGACCCCCAGCATCACCAGTCCCATAAAGGCCACCACCATCATCGAAACGACGGCGGGCAAATCCCCAGCCATGGCGGCGTACGCATCGGCGAGCTCCATAGTCAAAACGGTTGGTCCTAGTCAACGGCGCCTGCGGTCGAGATGCCCCTTCGTCCACACGAACTCCTCGATTTTCGACGCCAGCTCCACGTCGATTTCCGTAACCTTCCCGCCCGCGTCATGCGTCGTGAGGGCGATGGACACGGTGTTGTAGACGTTTTCCAGCTCCGGGTGGTGGTTCATCTCCTCGGCGTAGAACGACAGGCGGACGATGAAGCTAATCGCCGCCCGGAAATCGGCAAACTCATAGGTGGCCTTCAGCTTGTCGTCTTCGTACGTCCACCCCTCCAGATCGTCGAGGGCCTCGTGGATCGCGGCGTCGGAAAGCGGGGTGCGGTCAGGCATAGGAAGTGAAATCGAGAGGTGTGGGAAAAGCGAAACGGAAGTTACGGCTGCGCGGACAGGGCCTCGGCGTCGAGGCGAATCTCGCCCGCCCCCTCCGGCGGCGCCACGGGCACCCGCCCCGAGGCGCGGGGCGTCTCGGCCGCCTCCAGCGCGGCGGCCCGTTTCTCCTCAATACGATTCAGCAGGAACTCGGTCGTCGGCTCCGTCTGGCGCAGGAAGGGCGCCGGGTAAAAGCCCATCACGAACATGAGCACGATGAGGGGTGCCATGAGCAGGAACTCTCGGCCGTTGACATCGGCCATCTGTGCATTCGCCTCCACCGTCAGTTCCCCGAAGAAGGTGCGATACACCATGTAGAGGAGGTACATTGCCGCCAGGATGACGCCACTGGTGGCGAACGCAACGAGCAGGACGCTGTCGAGCACGGTGCTCTTGAACGAGCCGAGCAGGATCATGAACTCGCCCACGAAGCCGTTCAGGCCCGGCAGGCCGGCCGAGGCGAGCACGCTGATCACCATGAGCGTCGTGAGCACGGGGACGGACGAGGCGAGCCCGCCGTAATCGTCCATCAGGCGGGTGTGGCGCCGTTCGTACAGCATCCCCACGAGCAGAAAGAGCGCCCCCGTCGAGAGGCCGTGGTTAATCATCTGAATGACGGCTCCCTGCATCGCCTCCGTGGTGAACGCAAACAGCCCAAGCACCACGAACCCGAGGTGGCTCACCGACGAGTACGCGACCAGGCTCTTGGCATCTTCCTGCACGCGAGCGATGAGGGCCCCGTACACGATGCCAATGACGGCAAGGATGCCGATCACGAGCGCCGCGTTCTGGGCGGCATTCGGGAAAAAGGGCAGGCAGAAGCGGAGCAACCCGTAGGTGCCCATCTTCAGCAGCACGCCGGCCAGAATGACCGAGCCGCCGGTTGGGGCTTGCACATGAGCATCCGGCAGCCACGTATGCAGCGGAAAGAGGGGCACCTTGATGGCAAAGGAGAACGCAAACAGCGCAAACAACCAGCCCTGCGTGGCCAGCGGCACGTTGTACTCCAGCAGCGTGTACCAGTCGGTCGTGAACACGCCGTTGTTGACCGCCGCGCCCGCCTCGTACCCCAGAAACAGGATGGCCACCAGCATCAGCAGCGAGCCGACCAGCGTGTAAATCACAAACTTGACGGCCGCGTAGATGCGGTCTTTTCCGCCCCAGACCCCGATGATGAAGTACATCGGGATGAGCGTCAGCTCAAAGAAGATGTAGAAGAGGAAGAGGTCGAACGAGGTAAAGACGCCGGTGACGCCGGTCTGCAGCAGGAGCAGAAGGGCATAGTACCCCTTCTGCTTCTCCTCGATGTAGGTCCACGACGAGAGCACAACGATCGGGCCCAGGAGCGTGGTCAGCATCACCAGAAGCAGGCTGAGCCCATCAATCCCGACGAAGTACTTGATGTCGAACGCATCGGGGAACCAGGCACTGGACATGTCCACGAGCTGGGGCGCCTGCGCCGTGCTCACCGACGGGTCGTAGCCGAGAAAGAGCCCGATCGACAAAAGGAACGTGAGCGTGGTGGTGCCCAGGGCCGCCCAGCGGATGGACGACACATCCCGCAACGCCAGCGTCAGGAGGGCACCGACGGCCGGGAGGAAAATGACCAGCGACGTGAGAAACGGAATGTCCATGTAATGCCAACAGCTACACCGAAAAAGAATCCGTCGGATCGTCGGAGCGGGCTACACGCCGACGAGGAGAATGCCCACCACGAGCACAACGCCCAACACGAGCGCGAGGGCATAATTCTGCACGATCCCGGTCTGCGTCCGCCGGAGCACCTGACTCGCCCCCTGGGACAGTCGGGCGACCCCGTTCACCGCCCCGTCCACCACCCGCGTGTCGAAGGCCGCGAAGGCCTTGCGCCCAAGGCCGTCAATCACCGTCTCCACGACGACGTTCTCGTAGAAGTCGTCCCAGTGGTACGCGTCGCCCCAGTTCTGATACATCCCGCCGAACCGATTGGCCAGAACGTCATCGTAGGCGAGCCCCTCGGTCCGGTAGACCGACCAGGCGTAGTACACCACGCCCAGCGCGATCACGGAGCTAAGGGCAATGAGGCCCCATTCCAGCGCCAGCGGCACGTGACTTTTGATAGAGGCCTCCGCCACCGGCCCCCCGTACTTGGCCCCCAGGTAGTGGTGAATCCAGTTCCAGTCGCCGCCCTGGATGACCGCCGGCAGCCCGATGAAGCCCCCCACCATCGAGAGGCCCCCGAGCGTCCACAGCGGCACCGTCATGCTCGACGGCGACTCGTGCGGCGTGTGGGTGTCCGCGTCGGGCCAGCGCGGGGTCCCTTCAAAGGTCAGCACATAGGAGCGGACCATGTAGAAGGCCGTCAGCGCCGCGGTCAGCACGCCGACAATCCACACGGCGTACGCGTACGTCTCGCCCCCCGCATAGCCGTACTCGAAGGCCTTAAACAAAATCTCGTCTTTCGAGAAGAAGCCTGCCGTGAGCGGGATGCCGGAGATGGCGAGCGTGGCGAGCAGGTAGGTCGTGCGCGTGGAGGGCATGTAGTCGCCGAGCCCGCCCATCGTCCGCATGTCCTGCGGGTCAAAGTCGCTGACGTCGTGTCCGTCGTGCGCCAGGCCGTGCTCCACCTCCTCCATGCCGTGAATCACACTGCCGGAGCCGAGGAAGAGGCACGCCTTGAAGAACGCGTGCGTCACCACGTGAAAGATGGCCACGAAGAAGGCCCCCACGCCCGCCGCCATAAACATGTAGCCCAGTTGCGAGACGGTGGAGTAGGCCAGGACCCGCTTGATGTCGTTCTGCGCAATGGCAATCGTGGCCGCCATGAGCGCCGTGACCGCGCCCGTGACGCCGATAATGGCCATCACGACCGGCGCATTCAGCACGAGGCCCGAGAGGCGCGCCAGCAGGTAGAGGCCGCTCGTCACCATCGTCGCCGCGTGGATGAGGGCCGAGACCGGCGTGGGGCCGGCCATCGCATCCGGGAGCCATACGAACAGCGGAATCTGGGCGCTCTTGCCCGTCGCCCCAATGAAGAAGAGGAAGACAATCCAGTTGAGCGTCTCGGTCGGAAGCGACGGCCCCTCACTCAGCACCACATCAAAGCTCAGCGAATCCAACTCCTGGAAGACCAGAAACATACCCAGCAGAAAGGCAAAGCCGCCAATGCGATTGACGATAAACGCCTTGTTGGCGGCTGTGCTGTTGCTCAGGTCCGTGTACCAGAACCCAATCAGCAGGTAGGAGCAGAGGCCCACCCCCTCCCAGCCCAGAAACAGCACCGGCAGATTGTTCGCCAGCACCAGGTTCAGCATGGCGAAGATGAAGAGGTTGAGGCAGGCGAAGAACCGCCAGTATCCCTCATCCCCGTGCATGTACCCGATCGAGTAGAGATGGATGATCCCGCCCACGCCCGTCACCACCAGCGTCATGAGGAGCGACAGCTCGTCGACCCGGTACGCAAAGCTCAGGTCCAGGTCGCCGGCGGCCATCCACGAGAAGAACTCCGCGACGAAGGGATCGCCCCCGAAGGTCACAAACAGATAGAGCGTGAGCGCGAAGGGGATCGCCACAACGGCCGTCCCGAGGGTGCCAATCACCGTCTCACGGGTCCGAAACTGCGGCTGGAACAGCGGCACGACCCCATTGAGGACGGCCCCGGCCAGCGGCAGGAGCAGGATGAGACGCACGAGCACATCGGGATTCATCGGCGCGACGAAAGTCCATTCACGAAAACGATGGAGACCTGCAGGCTCCGGGGGCTACCCCTTGAACAGGTCGATCTCAGTAATATCCACGGTCACCTTACTCCGGAAGATGGCAATCACGATGGCCAACCCGACGGCCGCCTCGGCCGCCGCGACCGCAATCGCAAAGAAGACCAGCATCTGCCCGCTGGCATCGCCCATCGACTGACTCAACGCCACCAGCGTCAGGTTCACGGCGTTGAGCATCAGCTCAACCGACATCAACACCACGATGGCGTTGCGCCGGAAGAGCACGCCGAGCGTGCCGATCGTAAACAGCACGGCGCTCAGCGAGAGGTACCAGTTGAGGGCAACTTCCATGGCGGACCGACAGGATGATCGAGTGCAAACAAGCGTTCCTTCCTACTCGAACCGGCGCTGGGCCAGCATCACCGCCCCCACCGTCGCCGCAAGAAGAAGAATGGCCGCGACCTCCAGGTGCAGGGCGTAGCGGGTGTACAGCATGAGGCCGAGCGACTCGGCCGAGCCGGAGGTCGCCGCCTGTTCGGCCGAGACCGGCTCCACCCCCAGGTCAAACTCCAGCGCCACCATGTACAGCAGCTGGCTCAGAACGCCAATGCCCAGCACAAAGGCCGCGCCCCACGTCCAGTTAATGTCGCTCAGCTCCGGGAGGGCCGATAAGTTCAGCAGCATGATCACGAATAAGAACAAGACCATGATTGCCCCGGCGTACACCAGGATCTGGACGACCCCGATGAAGGCTGCATTCAGGGTCAGGTAGAGCCCCGCGATGCAAAACATGGTGAGCACCAGCCAAAGGGCGCTGGAGACGGGGCTGCGCGCGACGAGCATTCCGATCGACGCTGCGACGGCGAGGGTCGCCAGCAGAAAGAACATGAAGGGGGCTGCCATGAGCCATGCGTCCTGGATGCATCCAACACGAAACCTCGTCCCGACGCCCGGAAGAGGTTGAAAATGTCCCTGCTCTTCGCCGCCGAGTCATCGTCCGGGCGGCACGTGAAGCGTGAGCGCAAAGTAACGCGCCTTGCTCGTAGGGGCAAGATACGCCGCGGTTAATCACCGATGAACTCCCCATTGGCCGGGCCCGTCGCTCGCTGGGGCGGTGCTACGACGGGGTCGCATGTGTCATCGCAGGCTCCGGCTCTCCCCCTACGGACGCGTTCATCGCCTTCGGCTCCACCTGGATGTCCCGATCGAACACCGACGAAAACAGGGCCCCCTCCTCTTCCCCGGACCACACCTCCAGCTGGGGGTCGCCCTTCGTCGCCACCTGCAGATGCAGGGCGTCCCCGTTCAATCGAACGCGCAGGGCCGTGACGTTCTGGAAGTGGCTCCGGTCCAGTCCCTCGGCAATCCGGAGCAGGGCCGCCAGCTGGCGGACGCGCCGCTGCTGTGCGGCCGGGAGGGCGGCGAAGTGTGGGTCGTCTGCGCTCGGGGCGGCCCCGCGGTGGTAGCGCGCGACGAGCGACATCATCCGAATCTCTTCCCTCCGGAATCCCTGCAGGTCGGCGTGCCGAATCAGGTAGCCAGAATGCTCGTGGTGCTGGTCGTGGCTCAGGAGATAGCCCACGTCGTGCAGAAGCGCCGCGTACTCCAGCAGCTCGGCGTCCGTGGCGGGGCCCTCGTACAACGGACGGCAGACGTCGAACAGAAACGTAGCCGTGGCGGCCACGTGCTGGGCGTGGCGCTCCTCCCACTGAAACCGATAGGCAATCTCGTGCACGCTCCGCCGTCGGGGGTCGCGGAAGGGAGCGATCTGCTGAATGCGGGTGTAGTTCGTCTCGATGAAGTGGACCACCATGCCCTCCCGGAGCGCATTGGGCGAGACCTGGAGCGACTCAACCGTCGGGAGCACATCGAACAGGGTGTTGAGGAGGACCGCCCCGGCCCCAATCTGGTCGACCCGCTTCGGGGCGATGGCCGGATGGGCCACCCGCTCGTCCGCAGTCGAGGCGAGCACCCAGTCCAGGGCCGTCTGGACAGCACGCGTCGCCAGGGAGTGCTGAAACACCGTTTCGTGGTCGCCGCCCTGCTCCTCCAGGGCCACGCGGGCCAGGCTTTTCAGGGTGCCGGAGGACCCGACGACCGCCGACACGCCGTGCTCCCGACAAGCCGCCACCACCGGCGCGAGGGCCTCTTCAATGTGGGCACGGAGCGCGGCGTGGTCGTCCGCCGAAAGCGGGTCGGACGACACAAACCGCTCCGTCATCCGGGCCGCCCCAAGTTTCAGGCTCGTCGCAAACACGTTGTCTCCCCGCGCCACGACGATGAACTCCACGGACCCGCCGCCGATGTCCACCAGCAGGGCGGGGTCCGGCAGGTCCACGGCGCGCTGCACGCCCTGCCGAATCAGGTCGGCCTCCTGCTCGCCACTGATCGGCCGGATGCGGAGCCCAATCTCCTCTCGCACGCGCTGGATGAACGCACCGCCGTTCGTGGCCTCCCGGATGGCACTCGTCGCAAAGGCCAAAAACTCGCGCGCATCCCACCCCCGCGCCAGCAGATGAATCCGCTTGAGCGCCCGGAGGCCCCGCTGCATGGCGTCCTGGGGCAGGGTTTGGGCCGACAGGCCGTGCTGGCCAAGCCGCACCATTTCTTTCATCCGGTCCACGACCTGGAAGCTGCCGTTGGGGTGGGCATCCACGATGACCGCGTGGAAGGAGTTGGTTCCCAGGTCGATCACGCACACCCGGACCGGCGCGGCACTCTCTTGGGCTCGATAGGTCGTCTCGGGGACGCGAATGCAGGCGGCGCGCTCAGTGACGTCCGGGGGCGAATCGATCATGCAACACGGGACACAGAAAGAACAGGACGGAGGCCGGCAGGGAGCCTTCGCCGGTGAGACGTGATCAAACCGTCGGCCAATGCAAATAGTTCGGATCGGGCCCGTGCTACGCGTCCGGAGCGTCGGGGGCCCCCGCCGGCTGCGGAAGCGCCTTCAGAATCCGATCGCCGAATGCATCGGGGGCCTCGCCCGCCGACCAGCGCACCACCGACAGCTCGTCGCGGTGCGCATAGGCCCAGTGCAGGACGAGGCGGATCTCGGTCGCGTCCCGCTTCGACAGCGACTCCGGCGCCGACATCTCCGGATCGAACAGCGCCCGGCACCGCGCCCGGAGCTGCTGACGATCGGACGCCGTCAGGGGGCGGCTGCAGACCACCGCGTCCTCAAAGCGGCCGAACCGGATGAACAGCACCTCCACCCGCCCGTCGGAATCGGCTGTGGGGTGCAGGAGGGCGGCGTGGTACCGTCGGATCGGTGCCGCGGCCACCCGCTGCTTCTCCAGAATGGGATCCAGCTGCTCGATGATGTCCCGAAACTCGGCCGCCCGCTCGAAGTCCCGCTGCTCGGACGCCTGGCGCATCCGGTCGCGCAGCCGCTCGACGACCGACGGGTCCTGCCCCGTGAGGAATGCCCGCACGCGGTCGACGACCTCGGCGTAGGCGTCCTGATCGTCCGTCTCGCAGGGCGCGGTGCAGCGATCCATATCGGCGTAGAGGCAGCGCTGCCCCAGGCGCAGGCGCTGGTCGTCGCACTCCCGGAGCTCGAAGAAGCGCCCGACGACATCCACCACCATCTCCGCCTGCTCGGTATTGCGCACCGGGCCGTAGTATTCGGCCCCGTCCGCCTCCAAGGTCCGGCTCCACGAAATGGTCGGGTACTCGTGGCTCGTGTCGAGGTGGAGAAACGGCCGATTGTAGTAGCGCCGCTGGGCTCGGTTGTAGCGGGGCTTGTCGGCCTTAATGCGGCGCGACTCCAGGAGAATGGCCTGCAGCTCCGTGTCGGTCGCGGTCCAGTCCACCGCCCGCACCTTTTGCAGCATCTTGCGCATGCGGGCACTCTTCGACTCGACCGCCGTGAAGTGGCTCCGGAGGCGGTCGGGAAGGCACTTGGCCTTGCCGATGTAGATCGGGGTGCCGCTGCTGTTGTGCAGCTCGTAGACCCCCGGCGCCTCCGGCACCTCCGGCAGCGTCTCCTGCCGAATCTCCCGAAGGTGCGACGGCGTCGTGCGGACCTGCTGGTACTGCTGGTGCTGAAACGACAGCAGTCCGTCGACGGTGTCGATCTCGTGCTCGAAGGCGAGCTGGCTAAGAAACCGGGTCAGGACGTGACCCGTGGCCTCCGCGTCGCCCAGGGCCCGGTGCCGCCCGTCCACGTCGAGGTCGTAGAACTGCGTGAGGCGGCTGAGGCCCTTGGAGTCGAGCCCCGGCAGCAGGCGGCGGGCCAGGCGCAGCGTACACAGCGTCTCGTTCGAGAGCTCGTCGTGCCCGGCCCGACGACATTCCGCGTTCAGGAAGCCCTGGTCGAAGGTCAGGTTGTGGGCCGCAAAGAGGCCGTCCCCCAGAAAGTCGAGGTAGTCCGGCAGGACCTCCGCCATGGGCGGCGCCTCAAACACCATCCCCGTGGTGATGCCGGTCAGCTTCGTGATGCGCCCCGGCACGGACCGCTGAGGGTTGACGAGCTGCTGGAAGCGATCCACGATGTCGCCGTCGCGTACCTTCACCGCCCCGAGTTCGATGACGCGGTGCTTCTCGGGCTTCGTCCCCGTCGTTTCCGTATCGGTGACGACAAAGGTGGCGTCCGAGACGTGCATGGGCGACGATCAACTGCGGAGACGGTGGGCACTGGCATGTGTAAACGGTAAGCTACGGCCCCCGGAAAGTCCACAGAACGCCGGGCCCCCGCTCGGCATTAGTCACGGTCTTGTTTCGTCTCCAGACGCGATCGCTTCTGGCGCAGCTGGTCGAGGGGCGAAAGGCTGTAGTCGTAGTCAAACAGCGCCCCTTCCCACGACCCGTACTGCGGGTTGGGGAGCACAATCCATCGGGTGCCCCAGAACCGATCGTAGCGGTCCGCCATCTGGCGTCGGGCCGTGAGGGACGTGTCGGCCGGTTCTACGAAATCGCCGAGGTTGTCCCCCATCAGAAGCAGGGTCCGGTACCGGTCGGCCACCCACGCCCGGCGCGGGGCCTTGGGCTCCCAGCCGGACCGCTCCCCCTGCGTGAGCACCGCGTCGGGGGCGTCGCGGACGGGAAAGCCCAGCTGCTCCAGGTTGTCCCGCGTGGCGTCTTCCAGGGACGCGTCCCGGTTGGTGAGGTAGATCACCTGCACACCCATCGAGTCGGCCCGCTGCGTGAAGGCGCGGGCCCCGGGCACCGGGTCGGCGGTCCGCTCGCGGGTCCAGGCAGCCCAGCTTTCAGAATCATAGGACGCATCCTGCCGAATGAGTCGGGCCTGGTAGGGGCTGTTGTCGAGCACCGTCTCGTCCACGTCCAGCACCACGGCCGGCGGCTTGTCACGATATTGCGAGGGAGGGCGATCGGCCTGCTCCGGATCGGCCGACCACGACGAGTCCGCCAGTGCGCGGGTCAGCATCTCCTCGGCCAGTTGGTAGGCGCTGCGCGTCACCCCGTCGTACTCGACGGCCGTCTGGGTCCAGAGGGTCGCATCCAGCAACGGATTCCGGAGCTGCGCCTCCGTCTTCCACCGCTCGGCCTCGGCCTTCAGGCTGTCGGCCGCCCGGGCGAGGCTGTCGGCCTGCTGTCGAAGGGCGGTGGGGGAGTCGCCGGTGGGCGGGCGGCTGGTGCCACACCCCACCATGAGCAGAACGATGAGTCCAGACGCGAGATATTTGTGGCACATACGACCAATGTCGAACTATGAGGGCAGATGGGCAGCCCCAACAAAGGGAGACGCGGCGTCGGTGTCTGTCGGCGCGTCTCCTTTTCGCACAAAATTGCTGGCAAACAGGTCCGAAATCGCCTTCGTTATCATGCGTGTCCATCTCCTTTTTCTTGCTCATCAATCCCCCTCTTCCCCATGAAAGTTACTGTCATCGGCGCCGGCAACGTGGGAGCCACCGTGGCCGACGCGGTTGCCCAGAAAGACATGGTCCAGGATGTGGTCATGGTCGACATCAAGGACGGCATGCCGCAGGGCAAGGGCCTCGACATGCTGGAGTCCGGTCCGGTTCACGGCTTCGACACCACAGTGACCGGCACCAACGACTACGGCCCCACCGAAGACTCGGACGTGTGCATCATCACCGCCGGCCTCCCGCGCAGCCCCGGCATGAGCCGCGACGACCTGCTGGCCAAGAACACGGAGATTGTGGGCGGCGTCACCGAGCAGTTCGTGGAGGGCAGCCCGGACAGCACAATCATCGTGGTGGCCAATCCGCTCGACGTGATGACCTACGTCGCCTACGAGGCCAGCGGCTTCCCCTCGAACCGCGTGATGGGCATGGCCGGCGTGCTCGACACGGCCCGCTACCGCGCCTTCATCGCCCAGGAGCTCGACGTGTCGGTGCGCGACATCCAGGCGCTCCTCATGGGCGGCCACGGCGACACGATGGTGCCCCTCCCGCGCTACACCACGATCGGCGGCGTTCCCCTGCCCCAGTGGCTCGACGACGAGACGATCGACGAGATTGTGGAGCGCACGAAGGGCGGCGGCGGCGAAATCGTGGACCTGATGGGCACCTCCGCCTGGTACGCCCCCGGCGCGGCCGCGGCCGAGATGACGGAGGCCATCATCAAGGACAACAAGCGCATTCTGCCCGCCGCGGCGTACTGCGACGGCGAGTACGGCGTCGAGGACCTCTTCATCGGCGTGCCCGTCAAGCTGGGCGCCAACGGCGTGGAGGAGATCATCGAGGTGGAGCTGACCGAGGAGGAGCAGGCGCAGTTCGACACCTCCACCGAGCACGTGCACAGCAACCTCGACGACCTGGAGCGCCTTCGGGCCGCCGGGGAAATCGGATGACCCGCCCGCGCCTGTCCGGAGCGCCCGCGCCTATCCGGAGAAGGTGTGCCGGAGCGGGTCGGCCGGCTCGCGGTGGCCGTCGGGGTGCGCCTCGTCGTGCCGCCGGGGCTCCAGGTGGGCCGTCACGTAGACGGTATCGTCCGGGAAGAGGGCATCCACCCGGTCCTCCACGGCGTGGGACCGGGTGTGGGCCTCCCGGATCGAAATGTCGCCTGGAAACAAGAGGTGGTACTCGACCCACACCTGGTCCCCGGCGCGGCGGTGCCGCACCTGATGAAACCCGGCAATCGTGCCCTCGTCCCGGGCCTCCCCAAGCTCGTCGAGAAGCGCCTGCGTGGCGTCCCGGTCGGCCTCGTCGAGGAGCCCGTAGACGGAGCGGCGCAGCAGGTGCTTGGCGGTCCAAAGAATGTTGGCCGCCACGAGCAGCGCCACCAGCGGATCGAGCCACATGATGCCGGTAAGGCCCACGAGGCCGACCCCGGCAATCACGCCGAAGCTGGTCCACATGTCGGTCATCACGTGCTGCCCGTTCGAGACCAGGACGAGGCTGTTGGTGCGCCGTCCCACCCGAACCAGGTACTGCCCTAGTGCCAGATTCACCACCGTGAGCCCGCCCAGCATGTAGAGCCCAATGTCGATCCGCTGGAGGGTGGTCCCCGCCACCAGGTCCTGGATCGCCGTCCACCCGATGATGAGGGCCGCAATCAGAATCAGCGTCCCCTCGACGGCGGAGGCAAAATACGAAATCTTGCCGTGGCCGTAGGGGTGATCGGGGTCCGGCGGGGTCGCCGCGTACCACAGACTGAACCCCGCAAACCCCGTCGCAAAGAGGTGGATGACCGACTCGGCGGCGTCCGACAGGATGGCGGCACTGCCGGTGAGGTAGGCCGCCCCCACCTTCCCGCCCAGCATCACAAACGAGACCACGAGGCTCACCGCCATGGCCCGCTTCCGGGCCCGGTCGATTGCCGCGCGGTCGGATGTGTGTTTCTGGGTAGTCATGACGAGAGGCTGTACTCGACCGACGGCGGTTCAGTTCGCACTGCTTCTTTCGTTTTCCCCAAAGCCCCATGCCTCGACTCGAACACATCGGCATTGCTGTCGACGAGGTGGCGGCCGTCCTCGACCGGTTCGAGGACCTACTGGGCGAGCGCCCCTACAAAACCGAACCGGTCGCCGACCAGGGCGTCCGGACCCACTTTTTGAACGCCGACTCCGCCAAGTTGGAGATGCTGGAGGCGATGGGAGAGGCGTCGCCAGTGGCGCGGTTTGTAGAATCCCGCGGCGAAGGGATTCACCACCTGGCCTTCGAGGTCGAGGACCTGGAGGCCACGATGGACCGCCTCCGTGCGGCCGACCTTCCCCTCCTGAGCGACGCGCCCCAGCCCGGCGCCGACGACAAGCGCATCTGCTTCGTCCACCCGAAGGCCACCCACGGCGTCCTCGTTGAGTTTTGCGAGACTCCCCCCGTGGCGGACTGGCCCCCGCACACGGTCGCCCATCGCGACGGGACCCTCGCCGTGTACGAGCGCGGCCGTCGCGCGCGGGAGACGATCCTCTGTCTTCATGGAGCGGCCGGGTGCGTGCGCCACGACCTTGCGCCGCTTATGCGCCGCCTGGAGCCCCGGGCGCACGTCGTCGGGGTCGATTTGAGCGGACACGGCGCCTCGTCAATGCCGCCCGACGGGCCCCTCACGCTCGATCGCTTCGCCGACGATGCGCGGGCCGCCCTCGACGCGGCAGAGACCGAGTCGGCGCACGTCTTCGGGTTTTCGCTCGGCGCCTCGGTGGCCCTCCGGCTTGCCCAGCGCACCCCGGAGCGCGTCCGACGCCTCGCCCTCCTCAGTCCCCACCTCGACTGGACGGAGGCCGAGTCGGAGGCCCTGCAGTCCCGCCTCGACCTCGACACCCTCCGCGCAAACGCCCCCGACCGGGCCGCGTCCCTCACGGCCCGCCACGAGGCCCCGGACCGCCTGCTCTCGCACCTCCGGGCCTTTGTGGCCGCCCTTCCCCGGGCGACGGAGGGGGCGCTCGACTCGCTGGCCCAGATCACCGCCCCCACCCTGGTCGCGGCCCTTGACGACGACCCGCTCTTTCCGCTCGACGCGACGCGGGCCGTTCAGGACTCCCTCCCGGACGCCCGGTGGGTCGTGCTCCCCGGTTCGACCCACGCCCTCTCCGCCATCCCGCTCGACGTGCTGGCGCCCCTCCTCCGCCATCACTTCGGCCTCTCGTAGCCCCGCCTTTCACCCACTGCTCCCCATTCCGCCCCCACAATGCCTCTTCCCGACTCCCGCTACCTCGGCTCCACCGGCGTCAAAGTGTCCCCGCTCTGCCTCGGCACCATGTCGTTCGGCGACGAGGCCGACCGGGACACCGCCGCGGCCCTCTTTCGGCGCTGCCGCGACGCCGGCATCAACACGTTCGACTGCGCCAACGTGTACGCCGACGGCCGCTCCGAGGAAATTCTGGGCGACCTGATTGCCGACTGCCGCGACGAGGTGGTCCTTACCACGAAGGCCTACTTCCCCACGAGCAACGACCCGAACGCCCGGGGCGCCCACCGCTACCACCTGGTGCGGGCCGTGGAGGACAGCCTGCGCCGCCTCGGCACCGACCGGATCGACGTGTTTTTCGTTCACCGCTTCGACGAGCAGACCGCCCTCGACGAAACGCTGCGCGCCCTCGACGACCTGGTGCGGCAGGGCAAGGTGCTGTACCTCGGGGCCTCCAACTATGCCGCGTGGCAGGTCATGAAGGCCCTCGGGCGGCAGCGCGCCGAGGGATGGACACCCTTCCACGTCCTCCAGCCGATGTACAACCTCGCCAAGCGCCAGGCCGAGGTCGAACTGCTCCCCATGGCCCGCCTCGAAGGACTGGGGGTGCTGAGCTACAGCCCCCTTGGCGGCGGCCTGCTCACCGGCAAGTACGGCGTCGACGAGAGACCGGACGAGGGCCGCCTGGTCGACAATCAAATGTACCAGACGCGGTACGGGGCCGATCGGCATTACAAGGTGGCGGACCGCTTTGCGACGTTTGCCCGGGACCACGGGTACAACCCCGTCGCCCTCGCCGTGGCGTGGGTGGCCCACCACCCGGCCGTCACCGCCCCGATCATCGGGGGGCACACGGTGTCCCAGATTGAGGGCTCGCTGGGGGCGCTCGACATTGACATGACCGACGCCCTGTACGACAAGATCAGCGGCCTCGCCCCCACGCCGCCCCCGGCCACCGACCGTACCGAAGAACGCTCCGACCACACCTACGGCTCCCGATAGCCCCCTGCCCATGCAGTACTTTGCCTCCACGTCTGGCGACTGGACGGCCACCGATGCCGTTCCCGACGCGCCCCCCTACCTCGCAATCGACGAGACCGCCCCGGCCGTCCGCTTTACGGGCGCCGCCGGCGAGGGATACGCGCTGACCGGCGCCCCGGTCGACCCCTCCGCCGACACCCTTCACACCATAGCCCTGGTCGACCTGGAGACCGGGCGGGGCACGCCCCTCTGCGCCATTTACGTGCACGACCGCACGCTCGACCTCGAGGATCGCCGCGCCCCGGACACGCCCCCCGCCCACGCCGACCTGCTCGATCAGCTCCGGTCGGCCCTCGACGAGATCCTCATCCCCGTCTACATCGACGACGCGCTCGAAGAAGTGAGCGAGAACACCGATACGGCCGCCGCCCTCCACACCGTCCAGTACGCCGACGCCTCCGAGGCGCCCTCGTACTTCCGCACGGCCGTCGTGCAAAACGGCGACCTGTTGCTGGAGGCCGAGTGGGGGGAATTGTAGGCACGTCCCGTCCGCCGAACCACAAAAAAGCGCCGGGCGGCCGAAGCTGCCCGACGCTTGTTATCACCTCCGCCCTATGCCCGGGCCGGAGGGAACGCCTACGACAGAAGGACCCGGTCGATGACGTGCACAATGCCGTTCTCGGCCTCCAGGTCCGTCTGCTGGATCGTCGCGTCGCCAATGCGGACACGGGTTCCCTTCGCCCGCACGGGGACGGCGTCCCCACTCATCGGGGAGAGGGACGACTGGCGCGATACCTCCTTTGCCATGCGCCGGCCCGAAACGACGTGGTGCTTCAGGACCTCCTGCAGCCGGGACTTGTTCTTCGGGAGCATGAGGTCCTCCAGCGTCTGCTTCGGAAGACGGTCGAAGGCCGCGTTCGTCGGAGCGAAGACCGTGAACGGGCCGTTGCCCTTCAGCGTGTCGACGAGACCGGCGGCCTGAAGGGCGCCGACCAGGGTGGTAAAGTTGTCGTCGCTCGTGGCGATGTCGACGATGGTTCGGGCTTTTTTCTGGACTTTAGACATTTGTTTGCAGGTTGGTGTGATGGAGAATTCCGGAGCCTGTCTCGACTGGGCATCCCAGCCGGCCCTCCGATGGAAGGAGTCCTCGCGGTTCGCATGGGGGGACCCCGGTCCAATCCCTCCCGGACGGCCGTCCCCCCACAACTCGGCGCGAGGTGCCCCCATGATAGCATTCCCTCAGCCCGAGCGCCGGGGGGTCCTCTCCCCGGCAGTTGTGATCCACCGGTGCGGTGTTCGTATCGCCTTCCCCTTCTCGTCGATCGCGCCACGGCGCAGCCGGAAGGCCCTACATCTCTGTAACGCATTGGTCCCTCCTGCAACCAAACTGAATCACGGGCGATAAAGAAACTCGATACAGTCGTCGTCCCACGTAAGCGTTCTCTCCACTCCCCACGCGCCCCCGTCCATGCCTCGCCCCCTCCAATCCTGGGTTCCTGCTCTCCTGCCCGGGCTCCTCATCCTCGTACTGCTGAGCGTCCTGGGATGCACCTCGTCGGACGCCGACGGCACGGCCCCGGCTCCGCCGGACACCACCCTGCCCGCCGCCGTGGCCGACACCGCCACCTTTGCCGGCGGCTGCTTCTGGTGCATGGAGCCGCCCTACGACAAAATTGAGGGCGTGGCCTCCACCATTTCGGGGTTCGCGGGAGGCGACGTCAAAAACCCGAGCTACGACCAGGTCACCACCGGCACCACGGGGCACGCCGAGGTCGTGCAGGTCATCTACGACTCCACCACGGTCGACTACGAGCGCCTCCTCCGCGTCTACTGGCACAACGTCGACCCCTTCGACGACGGCGGGCAGTTCTGCGACCGCGGCTCGCCCTATCGGCCCGTCATCTTCACCCACGACGCCGAGCAGCGGCGCCTGGCCGAGCAGTCGAAGGCCACCGTCGCCACACAGTTCGACCAGGAGATCGTCGTGCCGGTCCAGTCGCTCGACGCGTTCTACGCCGCCGAGGAGTACCACCAGAACTTCTATCAGAAAAACCCGGGCCGCTACAACAGCTACCGCGACGGCTGCGGCCGGGACGCCCGTCTGAAAGAGATCTGGGGCGAAGCAGCCATGAGCGACGCCTCCCTTGAGGAGGGACCCTAACCCCGTGGGAGAAGCGCCATTAATCCAAACGTTGCGTCCGCGGACTGGCTTTCGTAGTATCAGCATCGGTCCTCGCGAGATCTGACCCTACTCTTTTGTCGGTCATGTCCACTGACTCCGCCCCCCCCGACACCGCCCCCAGCTGGTCCGATCGCTGGCTCAACCGCATCGAGCGGACCGGCAACGCGCTCCCCGACCCCGTCACGCTCTTCTTCATCTTCATCGCCATCGTGATGGTGGCGTCGTGGATCGCGCACACTGCCGAGGTGAGCGTGGTGCACCCGGGCACCGACGAGACGATCGCTGCCGACAACCTCTTCTCGTCGGGCAACATCCAGCGCCTCTTCACGGACATGGCAGAGACGTTCGCCGACTTCCCGCCGCTGGGACTGGTACTGGTGGTGATGCTCGGCATCGGCGTGGCGGACAAGACCGGCCTCATCAGCGCGGCCCTCAAGTCGTTCGTCACGAGCGTGCCGGACGTGCTGCTGACCGCCGCGCTCATCTTTGCGGGCGTGATGTCGAGCCTCGCCGTCGATGCGGGCTACGTGGTCGTCATCCCGCTGGGCGCCGTGCTGTTTTACGGCGTGGGGCGGCACCCGCTGGCGGGCCTGGCCGCCGCCTTTGCGGGGGTCTCGGCCGGCTTCAGCGCCAACCTGCTCCTGACCTCGCTCGATCCCCTCCTCGCCAGCTTCACCGAGCCGGCGGCCCAGCTGATCGACGAGGACTACAGCGTGCCGGTGACGGCCAACTGGTACATTATGATTGCGCTTACCCCCGTCTTTATCGCCGTGGGCAGCTACATTACCGAAGCCATTATCGAGCCCTACCTCGGCGACTACGAGCCGCCCGAGGACTTCGAGGCCGAGGACATCGACGACGGCGCCCTCTCCGATGATGAGCGCCGGGGCTTGCGCTGGGCGGGCGGGGTCACCCTCGCGGCTATTGTTGGCGTGGTATTGATGGCCGTGCCCGAGGGCGCCCCGCTGGCCGAGTTCGAGGCCCTCATCGAGAGCATCGTCGCCCTCATGGTCTTCCTCTTCTTCCTCCCCGGCCTGGCCTACGGCATCGTGGTGGGCGAAATCGAGGACGACTCCGACGTGGCGGACATGATGGCGGATACGATGGCCGACATGGGTGCGTACATCGTCCTGGCCTTCGCGGCGGCCCACTTCATCGCCATGTTCGAGTGGTCAAACCTCGGCTCCATCATCGCCATCAGCGGAGCCGACCTGCTGCAGAACATCGGGTTCACCGGGATTCCGCTCCTCATCGCGTTTATCTTTGTCTCCGGCCTCATCAACCTGTTCGTCGGCAGCGCCTCGGCGAAGTGGGCCATCATGGCGCCCGTCTTCGTGCCGATGCTCATGCTGGCGGGCGACCCCGGCTACTCCCCCGAAACCGTGCAGGCCGCCTACCGCATCGGCGACGCCTTCACCAACATCCTCACGCCGCTCCTGCCCTACTTCCCGCTCGTCATCATCTTCGCGCAGCGGTACGACGAGGACGTGGGGATCGGGAGCATCATTGCCCTCATGCTGCCCTACTCCATCGCCTTTGGCGTGGTGAGCACGGTCGTCTTTCTGCTGTGGGTGCTCTTCGGCTTGCCGCTCGGGCCGGGCGCGGAGCTGTACTACATGGGATAACGGGCGCGTCCCTCCTCAGTCCCGTCGGTGGTCGAGGATCGTGAGAAGCTCCCGCGGGGTGTGCACCGACAGGGCGGCGCCGCTGAAGTCCGCCGCGTTGCGGGTCACAATGCCGTCCGCCCCGGCCCTCCGGGCTGCACTGTGGAGAACTGCGTCCTCGTAGTCGGCAAATCCCGATTGGGCCGCCTGCAAGAGCACGTGGCGGTTCACCCCCGCGACATCGAAAAGCTGGAGAAGCACTTCCACCTTCTCATGGGCGACGGTGGATCCACGGTTGCTGTCGAGAAGGTAATAGATCGTTGTGACGGTGGTCGCCCCAAGGAGGCCCCCCAGCTTCCCGTGAGCATTTGCGTCGAAAAGGCGCGCGGCGGGCTCGACGAACGGTTCTCGATTCAGAAAAACGTCGAGGACCACGTTGGTATCGAACAGGATCCTCATGTCGGTTCCTCCAGGTGTTTCTCTTCAAGATACTGCTTGTAGTCGGCCTCATCGGCCCCTTCCAAGAGCCCGATAAACTGTCGGGTGGTTTCGGAGATCGACGTCTGCGGTTGCTCCCCCTCGTTTTCCGTCACGGCGGCAAAATACTCTTCCACAAGCCGCGACACGGACGTGTCTCGCTCCGCCGCGTAGGCCTTGGCCCGCTCGATCACGTTTTCGTCCAGCCGCAGGGTGAGTTTTTTGGACATGGCGACACTGCTCATTCCAGGAAAGACGTACATTGTCAAAAATTCTGTACGTCCTGCCTCGCCCCAGGTTCGGCCGAATCACGCCCCCACGCCGGGGCGTTACTCTCGTGCACGACTTTGGGCGTCATCCCCCCGGTCCATGACAGAGATTCTCGACGACAAGCCCGACGCGCTCCGGCAGAAGCTCGACTCCCTCCCCACCGAGCCGGGCGTCTACAAATTTCTAGACGACGAGGGCGCCGTCCTGTACGTGGGCAAGGCCAAAAACCTGCGCAGCCGCGTCCGCTCCTACTTCCAGAGCAGCCGCCAGCGCGACGGCCGCATCGAGGTGATGGTGAAAAAGGCCGTCGACGTGGACCTCATCGTGACGGACACGGAGGCGGAGGCGCTCATCCTGGAGAACAACCAGATCAAGGAGCTGCAGCCCCGCTACAACGTCAACCTGCGGGACGACAAGACCTATCCCTACATCTGCATCAAGAACGAGCGCTTCCCCCGCGTCTTCAAGACGCGCACCGTAAAGCAGGACGGCTCCGACTACTTCGGGCCGTACACCAACGTGTCGAAGATGAACGACATGATGGATGCGATCCGGTCCGTCTTTCAGCTGCGCACCTGCTCGCTCGACCTCACGGAGGAGAAGATTGCGGAGGGAAAGTACGACGTGTGCCTGCAGTACCACATCGACAACTGCCAGGCCCCGTGCGTCGGGAAACAGTCCGAGGCCGACTACATGGAGACCATCGAGCAGGTGAAGTCGCTACTGAACGGGCAGACCCAGTCGCTCATCGACCGGCTGACGGACGAAATGGAGACCGCCTCCGAGGAGCGCAACTTTGAGGAGGCCGCCCGCCTGCGCGACCAGATTCAGGCCCTCAAGGAGTACTCGCAGCAGCAGAAGGTGGTGAGCCAGGACTTCGAGGACCGCGACGTGTTTGCCCTGCACGTCGACCGCGACGAGGGCATCGCCTGCGGGGTCCTCTTCCAGGTGCGCGAGGGCAAAATGATCGGCGAGCGGCACACCTACCTGAAGCGCATCGACGGCCGTACGGACGAAGAACTCATGCTCTCCTTCGTGGAGACCTACTACGCGGACGCCAACTTCGTCCCGGAGGAGGTGCTTCTCTCCCACGACCCGAACGACCACCCCGCGCAGGACACCCACGCCCTGGACGCACTGCTGCGGCAGGCGAAGGGCCATCAGGTGCCGATCAAGGTCCCCCAGCGCGGCGAAAAGGCCAGCCTCGTCCGCATGGCCCAATCCAACGCAAAGCTGAAGGTGGGCGAGTGGAAGACCCAGCGCATGAAGCGGGAGCGCGACCGCATCCCCGAAAGTTTGAAGGCCCTGGCCGACCAGCTGGGCCTCGACGATCCGCCGCGCCGCATCGACGGAATCGACGTGTCGCACCACGGCGGCAAGGAGACCGTCGCCTCCTGCGTGGTCTTCACCGACGCCACACCCCGCAAGAGCGACTACCGCACCTACAAGATCCGATCTACCGACGAGGGCACGCCCGACGACTACCAGGCCATGCGCGAGGTGGTGCGCCGCCGCTATCGCCGCATGATCGAGGAGGACGGCCCCTGGCCCGACCTCGTCGTCATCGACGGCGGGAAGGGGCAGCTCTCCAGCGCCGTCGATGTGCTCAAGGACGTGGGGGCGTTCGACCGGGTGCCCGTCATCGGCCTCGCCAAGCGGCTCGAGGAGGTCTTCCGCCCCGGCGACTCCGACCCGGTCTTCTTCGCCAAGGACAGCCCGGCGCTCCAGGTGCTGCAGAAGGTGCGGGACGAGGCGCATCGGTTTGCGGTCACCTATCAGCGCAAGCGGCGCAAGAAGCAGACGCTGCAGTCCGAACTCCTCGACATCCACGGCATTGGGGAGAAAACCGCGCAGACCCTCCTCAGCGAGTTCGGCTCGGTGGCCAAGGTAAAAGAGACCGACGAAGACGCCCTCGCCGACGTGGTGGGCCCGGCCAAGGCCGAAAAGGTGACGTCGTACTACGCCGAAAATGGCGACTGACTCCCCGTACCGGCCTCCCCTTGCCATGACGCGATGCCCCAATTGCGACGCCCACCGGGAGGACGACGACGAGTACTGCCCCGTGTGCGGCGAAATGTTTACGGGCCCGACGATCTCGGAGCGGACCGGGCCGCCCTGGTACCGTCGGTCCGATTTCATGGTCGCGTACGTTCTGCTTCTCTGGCCTGTCGCGCTCTACGGCCTGTACCGGCGCGATGCGTGGAATCAGAATGAGGACCAGTGGATGTTGGCCGGCTGCCTGCTCATGATGGGCGTGTGGGGGCTGTTGCTTCGGGGGCTGTAGCCTTCGGAGGTCCCTCAGTCGCATCGGCCCCATCAATTCTCAATCTTTGCCTCCTTCCCTCGTGCGGCGGGGTCCGGAGCCCCCACTGTGTCCCCTTCGTCGGACCTGCGGAGAGGGGCCCTCGTTTTGAAGACTGCACTACTTCTTTTCCTTTCTTGCAATAACGGAACAGACCCTCATGGCGCTTGATGACCAGCACATCGTCGTCCTCCTCGACAAATCCTTCGAGGACCTGGAATTCTGGGTCCCCACCATGCGCCTCCGCGAGGAAGGGGCCGACGTGGTGATCGCCGGGCGCGAGGCGAACCGCACCTTCACCGGCAAACACGGCCTCACGGCCACCACCGAGGTGGCCGCCCGCACCCTGAGTGCCGACGACTTCGACGCGGTCGTGGTGCCCGGCGGCTGGGCGCCCGACAAGCTGCGGCGCGACCCGGGCGTGACGGACCTCGTGGCCGATATGGACGCGCAGGACAAGATCGTCGCGCAGATCTGCCACGCCGGCCTGGTGGGCATCTCGGCCGGGATCGTGGAGGGAAAGCGCGCCACGGGGAGCCAGGGCATCAAGGACGACCTCGTGAACGCCGGGGCCACGTGGGTCGACGAGGCCGCCTTCCGCGATGGAAATCAGGTGTGGGGCCGGGTGGTGAAGGACATCCCGGCGTTTTGCCGTGTGCTCGTCGACGCGCTTCGGGCTCAGACGAGCTAAAGGGACCGACTTATGAGGTGGGTGACCATTGGCTCCGCTGCAATAGATTGGGCACAGGGGAATACGTCGGAAGGCGCGCCGGGGGGTGCGCCAGTGGCTCCGGGATCGGCAATCATTGGCGCAATCTGCGCCCGAGGGGATCCGGGGCTCAGGTGGAGCGAATAAGGCCATGCCCAAGTCACTTTGGTGTCTCGTCGTGGCGCTTCGTCCCATCGTTGCGTCGCCGACCCTCTCCCTGTCGCCCCATTCGGATGGGGACGAGCCCTCCCGTCCCCTCGGACCCGACCCGTTATTCGCCTCATGCTTCGCCCGTCCCTCTGCCGCCTCCTCTTTCTCCTGGCCGGGAGCGTCCTGTTCGTCCCCACGGCCTTCGCCCAGTTTACCGTCGAGGGAACGGTGCTCGATGACGTGTCCGGCGACCCGATCCCCGGCGCCAACGTCCTCGTCGTCGGCACCTCGACCGGCGTCGCCACCTCTGCCGACGGCACCTTTGAGGTGAGCGTCGACGGCGAGTCCGGCACCCTGCGCTTCACCTTCGTCGGCTACCGGGCCACGGAGCGGGAGGTGACCCCGTCGTCCGGCGCGCTGGAGGTGCGCCTGCAGCCCGACGTGTCGAACCTCGACGAGGTGGTGGTCACGGGCCTGGCCTCCTCCATCCAGCGGCGCAACCTGGCCAACGCCGTCACCAAGATTGACGCCGCCGACATCGCCGGGGCCGTCGACCCCTCCACGCTCGACAACGCCCTGCAGGGCAAGCTGCCCGGCGTCAACATCGTCTCGCAGAGCGGCGCGCCCGGCGGGGGCAACAACGTGCAGCTGCGCGGAATCAGCACGCTCGGCGCCGGCTCCTCCCAGCCCCTCTACATCATCGACGGCGTCTACCTCAACAACAGCCAGATCTCTGTGGGCCGCTCGGTGGCGGACCAGGCCGGCGGTCCGTCCCAGGACAATACCGCCAACCGCCTCGCCGACCTCAGCCCCGAGGACATCGAGAGTGTGGAGGTGCTAAAGGGCCCCTCTGCCGCCGCCATCTACGGCCAGCGCGCCAACGCCGGCGTGGTCATCATCCAGACGAAGCGCGGCCAGGCCGGCCGCACCACCGTGTCCTTCTCGCAGGACCTCGGCGCCAACACTGCGCTCAACCTGCTGGGCCCCGCCGACTGGAGCGAGGACAAGATTGCGCGGTTCGAGGAAGAGGGCACCGCGAGCTTCCAGCGTGAAATTGAGCGCTTCCGCGAAGGCAATCGCTTCGACTACGAGGACGAAGTGTACGGCGGCACCGGGCTCACGACCAACTCGCAACTGAGCGTGGGCGGCGGCACCGAGGACACCCAGTTTTACCTCTCCGGCGGGCTGCGGGACGAGGAGGGCATCGTCGAGGGCACGCAGTTCACTCGGAAGTCGATCCGGGCCAACATCGACCACGCGGTGAGCGACCGCCTCCGCCTCACCTCCCAGTCGAACTACATCTACACCGACAACGACCGCGGGTTTACCGGCAACCAGAACAGCACCGGGGGCTCGATCGGCTACAGCCTGGCCTACGCCCGCAGCTACGCCGACTTCTTCGCCCGCGAGGACGGCACCTTCCCCGACAACCCCTACTTCGCCGAAAACCCGCTCCGCATCATCGACGGGGCCACCAACAACCAGGAAATCAGCCGGTACATCCAGTCGTTCTCGGCCGACCTCGACCTCTGGTCGAGCGACGCCGCCTCCCTGTCCCTCCGCGGGCAGGGCGGCTTCGACTACTTGAACAGCAACAGCCTCGTCTACTTCCCGCCGTTCTTCCAATTCCAACAGGCCCAGCCCGACCCCGGGGATGCCATCCGCGGCAAGCAGGACGACTTCAACACCAACGCCCAGGCCTTCCTCGTCTACAACCAGACAATCGACCGCGGCATTGGCGAACTGAACCTGACCACGCAGGCCGGGTTCTCTCGCTTCACGCAGGACACGAACCGCCAGCTCATCCGCGGCCGCGGGCTGCCCCCGGGCCAGACGAACCCAATCAACGGCAGCATCCAGGAGGTCGTCAATCAGACGGCCGACGACGTGTACAACACGGTCCGCATCCGCGACATCGGGTGGGTGGGCCAGCAGGAGATCAACTGGGAAAACCGCCTGATCGGCACCGCCGGGGTGCGCCTCGACCGCTCCACCCTGAACGCCGCCCAGGACGACTACTACGTCTACCCCAAGGCCTCCCTGGCCCTCAACCTGCACGAGTTCGACTTCTGGACGCTCCCGCAGGTCGGACAATTCAAGCTCCGCGGCGCCTACGGACAGACCGGCGGCCTCCCACAGTACGGCGTGACGTTCGAGGCCCTCACCAGCCAGAACATCGACGGCAGCCTCGGCTCCACCATCGCCACCCGGGGCGTCGACCCCGACCTGACCCCCGAACGCGCCCGCGAGTTCGAGTTCGGCCTCGACGCCGGCGCGCTCGACCAGCGCCTGGGCCTGGAGCTCACCTACTACCGCAAGACCGTGTCCGACCTCATCCTGGACCGCGAAAACCCGATCTCGACCGGCATCACCGAGATTGCCGTGAACGCCGGCACGCTCCGCAACACAGGCTGGGAGCTCGGCCTCACCGTCGCGCCCTTCCAGTCTGAGCGCTTCGGGTGGAACTCCAAGACACTGTTCTGGACGAACGACTCCGAAATCACCGAACTCAACATCCCCCGCTTCACCACGGGCGGCTTCGGCGCGGCCCTGGGCACCTACCTCATCCAGGAGGGCTTCTCGCCCACCACCATCGTGGGCACCCCCGCCACGCCGGACGAAGAGAGCCCGTTCACCGTGTACGGCGACGCGCAGCCGGACTTCCAGATGTCGTTCTCGAACGACTTCACGGTCTTCCGCAACTTCCAGCTCGGCGTTCTTTTCCACTGGAAGCGCGGCGGCGAAAACATTAACCTGTCCCGCCTCCTCGGCGACATTGGCGGCACGACGCCCGACTGGAACGAGGATGAGGACGGCGACGGCGTCCCCAACGGACGCGACCGGGTCGACCAGTTTGGCCCTGGCGCCGCGCAGTTTATCGAGACCGCCTCGTACGTGAAGCTGCGCGAAGCGTCGCTCCACTACAACGTGCCCTCCTCCTTCCTCGAAAACCAGCTCGGGGGCGCCCTGAGCCGGGCCCGCCTCGGGATTACGGGCAACAACCTCCTGCTCTTCTCCGACTACTCGAGCTACGACCCGGAAGTCTCCGTCTTCGGGACGCAGGCGGTGGCCCAGTCCGTGGAGGTAACCCCGTACCCCAGCGCTCGCAGCCTCACCTTCCAGCTCCGGCTCACGTACTGACCCGATCCGTGTCGTTCCCGCC
>NCRB01000133.1 GCA_002894665.1 Salinivenus iranica | reverse complement strand
CCCCGAGGCCCCCGACACTTCCAAACGCCCCCCAGTCCTCAACGGAGAGGGCCCGGCGGCCCTCCGTGGTCCACACGCCCAGAAAATGGTTGTCCGTCACCGCCGGCAGGGCCGGATTGGCGTACCCCAGCAGTCCCGCCCGAAAACTGGCCGGCGGGGCGCTTAAAAAGTCCGTCGTCTCGTAATATCCGGCCATCTCCTGTCCCACCGCCGTCGGCGGATGCACGGTTCCGAGTCCGCCCACCAAAACCAGCGCAGCGATCCACAGACACCATCGACGACCCGAGCACAACATCATAGGAGACGAGTGTGAAGCCAAGAGAGGACGAGCGGCACTTTGGATGTGTCAAAAGAATGCACGTGAAAGGATGGCGGTTTCCAGACTGGATCTCCACTCCCCACCCCCGCCACGCAGGGCGATTGCATGTTAAATAGATCCACAGAAGTACAGTCATTCTGAGCGGCGGACGAACGAAGAGAGGAAGGAGTCGAAGCGCCGGGAACGCAGTGACCGAGTGCTCCCGGGGGGAATCTCTTTGAATTCGGCGAAAGCAGTGCTGTGGAGCGTTTCCGCCTGTCTTCGAAGAGATTCCTCGA
>NCRB01000132.1 GCA_002894665.1 Salinivenus iranica | reverse complement strand
GTCATGAAGTTTTTTGTAGACACGGCTGATCTCGACGAGATTCGCGAGGCGACGGACATGGGCATTTTGGACGGGGTGACGACGAACCCGTCCCTGGTCAAAGCGGAGGGGAACGTCGATTTTCACGAGCACGTCCACCGGATTTGCGAGATCGTCGGCGAGGGCCCGGGCGGGGTCCCGCGGGACGTCTCCGCGGAGGTGACGGCGACCGACTTCGACGGGATGATGGAGGAGGCCCGCGCCCTGGCGCGCATCCACGAGAACGTGGTGGTGAAGATTCCCCTGATCAAGGCGGGGATCAAGGCCCTGCGGGCGCTGGACGCGGAGGGGATTCGGACGAACTGCACGCTGTGTTTTTCGCCGACGCAGGCGCTGGTGGCGGCGAAGGCGGGGGCGGACTACATCAGTCCGTTTATCGGGCGGATCGACGACATCAGCTCCGACGGGATGAGGCTGGTGGAGGAGATCCGCCAGATCTACGACAACTACGAGGGGCTTCAGACGGAGATTCTGGCGGCGTCGATCCGCCATCCGACGCACGTGAAGCGGTCGGCTCTGGCGGGGGCGGACGTGGCGACGATGCCGTTTGAGACGTTGGAGAAGCTGTTGGAGCA
>NCRB01000131.1 GCA_002894665.1 Salinivenus iranica | reverse complement strand
GGGCGCGGGCGGGAGTCGCATCATCGTGCA
This sequence comes from Salinivenus iranica, assembly GCA_002894665.1. Lineage (GTDB taxonomy): Bacteria > Bacteroidota > Rhodothermia > Rhodothermales > Salinibacteraceae > Salinibacter > Salinibacter iranicus. The sequence goes on along the minus strand of NCRB01000131.1, from coordinate 596 downwards.
CGGGGGACTCGGGCGGGCCCTCTGTGTCGCAGTCTCCGCACTCGATGCGTCGGCCGAGAAATCGCTCCCGTCCCTCCGTCGCCGTTCCCCAGGGACGGTTCATCCAGGGCGGATTGTGGCGCACGTGTCGCTGGTGCCTACAGGCCAGGTGGGCGACCCAGTCGCCCGCTTCGTCCTGGTGATAGCCCGTGATCGTACGTTTCATCCTCGTGTGTGGGACGCCGGTCCGAGGAGCTTATGCAGGTCGTGATCTCCCCTGCCGAGCATCGGCGTCCCCTTGGTCGTTCCGTTCAGAAAGAACGCATCGTCGCAGGGTGTGCCTCACGACAGTTTCTCCCCCATTCCCCCGAAGCAGCGTGCACAGTAGGAAACCATGGGCCGTCCTGGTGGTCGGCGGCACGGTGCGGGAGCGGACGAGCGGCCCGGCGGACCGCTGAGAGAAGGGGCCGGCGGGGGCGACGAGCACTCTCGTCCCCCCTCCACTCCACAATCCCCAATCCAAAATCCCCAATCCAAAATCCCAAATCGCTACACGTCCCAGGTCAGGATGTCCTGTTCGGACTTGTCGGCGTCTTCCCACTCTTCGGCGTCGTCGA
>NCRB01000014.1 GCA_002894665.1 Salinivenus iranica | reverse complement strand
CTGCTGGGGCGCCGGGGGCTGCGGGGCCATGCCCTGCGGGGTCCCGTACGGCATCTGGGCCGGATAGCCCGTGGGCTGCATCAGCACCTGCGGGCTGTTCTGCCGGATGGTCAGCTTGAAATCGTCTTCCTCGATTTCAACCTCCGACACGTCACTCTCGGCGACGAGGCGAAGCAGTTCTTGAATCTTGGAGAGCTTCATGCGTCTGCGGAATCGGTCGGTGAGATCGTCGGACTCGTGGGACAGGAACTACACGGTCGGTCCCTCGGCTTCGGAGACGCGCGTTTCGTACTCTCGGTTTTTGGTATTGACCCGCACCACGTCCCCCTCATTGATAAAGAGCGGGACATCGACGGTGACGCCGCTCTCGAGCGTAGCGGGCTTGTCCCCCCCCTGCGCAGTGTCGCCCTTCACGCCCGGCGTGGTCTCGACCACCTCCAGCTCAACCTTCTGCGGGAGTTCGGTGCGGAGCGGCTCGTCGGTGTCGGCGCGGAAGAGAATCTCGGCCTCGCCCCCTTCCTTCAAAAACTCGCGCCCTTCCACCTGCTCCGGCGGGAGCGAGAACTGCTCGTAGGTGTCCGTATTCATGAAGTGAAGGCCGTAATCGTCCTTGTAGAGGAACTGGTGGGGCCGTCGCTCGACGCGCACCTCCTCCACCTTCGCCCCCGCCCGGAAGGTTTCCTCCAGCTCGTGGCCCTCCCGCACGTTTTTGAGCGTCGTGCGCACAAACGCGCCGCCCTTGCCGGGCTTCACGTGCAGGAAGTCCACGATCTCCCAGAGATCGTCCTTCCAGATGAAGGTCATGCCGTTTCGGAAATCACTCGTGTCCGCCATACGCCGGATGCAATGGGGTTCGTTCGACGGGGAATTGCGAGAGGCAATATACTGCCCCGCGGGCGGCGCTGTCAATTATGGGGCTCCTGCGCCGTGGCCAATGGGGCCAATCGGGTCTAAAGCAGTTCGGCGGCACTTTGTTGCTCGCCCCCGGCGGGGCGGTCCACAATTCACGTAGAACGATCGCCGCGTGGGCTACCGAAACTCCTTTTCGTTGCTCAGGGTGGCGGGCAGGTCCGTGGTGCCAAACGGGCCCTGCCGGTAGCGGAAGGGCTCCCCGTAGGTCGCGCCCACCTTGTACCCGTAGGTGCGGGCCCGGGCCTTCACCCACTCGAAGAACTCCGGATTGGACACGAAGGTCTCCGGTTCGTCCTCGCCCGCCTCGTAGTCGGGATTGTGAAACTGCGACTCGAAGGCCTGCAGGGCCTCCAGGCGCCGGTCCCATACGTCCGTGACATCAACTACGAGCGTCGGCTCGAAGGAGACGGCCTGCATGTAGTGGAGCACGTGGTGCGGGCGCCAGGGGGCTTGCGGTGTGCCGTCCGGGCCGGTCGTCTCGATTTTCTGCAGGCCGCCGTAGTACAGGGCGTCGGTCGACAGCTCGGCGGCGTCTGCGTGGTCGGGGTGGCGGGCCTCCTCGCTGTTGATGAGCACGATCTTGGGCCGGTACCGGCGCACCACCTCGATCACCTTGCGCTGCGCCTCGCGGGTGTTCTGGATGCTGCCATCCATCATGCCCAGGTTTTCCCGAGCGGACAGCCCGATGATGTCCGACGCGCGCTCGGCCTCCCGCATGCGCTGTTCCGGCGTGCCGCGCGAGCCGAGCTGTCCCTGCGTAAAGTCGACGATGCCCACGTCGTAGCCCTGCTGGGCGAGGAGGCACATCGTTCCCCCGGCGCAGAGCTCCACGTCGTCGGGGTGGGCGGCGAGGGCGAGAACATCAAGGGTGGGCATGGGCCGGACTGTTCTTCAGGGATTGCACGTCGAAATGAGCACTGCCGGGTTCGAACCAGTAGGGGCAGTAGGTATTGCGTATTTCGTGTTGCGTATTTCGTATTGCGTGGGCGATGCACAGATACGCACTCCGCAATACGCACTACGCAATACGCACTACGCAATACTCACCCAGTCACGAAGTTGACGATCTGGCCGGGGACGTAGATCTCGCGCTGAATGTCTTTCCCTTCCAGGTGACGAGCAACGTTGTCTTCGGCTTTCGCCGCGGCCAGCACCTCGTCCTCGTCGGCATCGGCCTCAATTTCGATGGTGGCACGCACCGTCCCGTCGACCTGCACGGCCATCTCCACCACCTCCCGCTGCAAGAGCGTCTCGTCGTATTCGGGCCAGTCGGCGTGGGCCAGCGAGGCGTCGTGCCCGAGGCGGCTCCACAGTTCCTCCGCAATGTGGGGCGCGAAGGGGCTGAGGAGCAGCACAAACGGCTCGGCGACGGCGCGCGGCAGGGCCTCCCACTTGTTGGCCGCGTTCACGAACTCCATCATGGCCGCGATGGCCGTGTTAAAGTCAAGCTGCTCAATGTCCTCGGTCACCTGCTGGATGGTCTCGTGCAGCACGCGAAGCTGCTCGCGGTCCGGCGCGTCGTCGGTCACGCGCAGGGTGTCGCTCTCGTCATCGACCACGAGGCGCCAGACGCGGTTCAGGAAGCGGTGGACGCCCTCCACGTCGTCGGTGCTCCAGGGCTTGTCCTGCTCCAGCGGCCCCATAAACATCTCGTAGAGGCGGAGCGTGTCGGCGCCGTACGCGTCCACCACGTCGTCGGGGTTGATGACGTTGCCCCGGCTCTTGCTCATCTTGTGGCTGCGGGCCTCGACCTGGACCTCGGGCTGCTCCGCCAGCACGAACGCGTCCCCCGCCTTCTCTACGTCCTCCTCGTCCACCTCGACGGCCGTCACAGCGTCGCCCGTGCGGGTGTCGACGCCGTCGTCGACGTGCTCGGCGGAGACACGCTCGCCATCCTCCGTCTCGTAGGTCGTGTACTCCTTCTCGCCCAGAATCATGCCCTGGTGCACGAGCGTCTGGAACGGCTCCTGGGTCGACACCACCCCGGCGTCGTAGAGCACCTTGTGCCAGAAGCGCGCGTAGAGCAGGTGGAGCACCGCGTGCTCCGAGCCGCCGACGTAGAGGTCAACCGGCATCCAGTAGTTTTCCTTCTCGGGGTCGACCGGGAGCTCGTCGTTGCCCGGATCGATGAAGCGGAGATAGTACCAGCAGGAACCGGCCCACTGCGGCATGGTGTTCGTCTCGCGCCGCGCGGGGGCGCCGGTCTCCGGATCGGTGGTCCGCACCCAGTCCTCGATGTTGGAGAGCGGCCCCTCGGGCGACCCGCTCGGTTCAAACGTCTCAATGTCGGGAAGCGTGACGGGTAGCTCGTCCTCCGGGACGGGCTTGTCCTCGCCGTCTTCGGTAAAGACAATCGGGAACGGCTCGCCCCAGTAGCGCTGGCGACTGAAGAGCCAGTCGCGCAGCTGATAGTTCACCTCGTGCTCGCCTTCGCCTTCCTGCTCCAGCCATTCGGTGATCTTTTCCTTGGCGGCGTCGGTGTGCAGGCCGTTTAGGCTAATGTCCTCGTTGGCGGAATGGACGTGCGGGCCATCGTCCACGTAGGCCGCCTGCGCAATGTCGCCCCCCTCCACCACTTCGCGAATGGGCAGGTCGTACGTTTGGGCGAACTCGTAGTCGCGCTCGTCGTGCGCGGGCACGGCCATGATGGCGCCGGTGCCGTAGGAGGCCAGCACGTAATCGGCCACCCAGACGGGGATTTCCTCGCCGTTGACGGGGTTGACGGCGTAGCCGCCGGTAAAGACGCCGGTCTTGCCCTCCTGTTGCCGCTCCACATCGCTCTTCTGAAGGGCCTCCTGCCGGTACGTCTCCACGGCCGCCCGCTGCTCGTCGGTCGTAATGGCGTCGACGAGGTCGTGCTCGGGCGCCAGCACCATGTAGGTCGCGCCGAAGAGGGTGTCCGGGCGCGTGGTGTAGACCTCCAGCGAGTCGTCCACATCGACGAGGTCGAAGTAGACGTTGGCGCCCTCCGAGCGGCCGATCCAGTTGCGCTGCATCTGCTTTGTGCTCTCGGGCCAGTCGAGGTCGTCGAGGCCCTCCAGCAAGCGGTCGGCGTAGTCGGTGATCTTGAGCACCCACTGCCGCGTGGCGACGCGCTCGCACGGATAGCCGCCGCGCTCGCTTTTTCCGTCGATCACCTCCTCGTCGGCCAGCACGGTGCCCAGCTCCTCGCACCACCACACCGGCTCCTCGGACTGATAGGCCAGCCCCTTCTTGTAGAGCTGCAGGAAGATCCACTGCGTCCACCGGTAGTAATCGGGGTCGGTGGTGTTAATCTCCCGCTCCCAGTCGTACGAGAAGCCCAAGCGCTTGAGCTGGCGCTTGAACTGGGCGATGTTGGTCTTTGTCGTTTCGCGCGGATGGGTGTTCGTCTTCAGCGCGTACTGCTCGGCGGGCAGCCCGAAGGCGTCCCAGCCCATCGGGTGCAGCACGTGCGCTCCCTGCATGCGTTTGTAGCGCGCCACAATGTCGGTGGCGGTGTAGCCCTCCGGGTGCCCCACGTGCAGGCCCGACCCGCTAGGGTACGGAAACATGTCGAGCACGTAGCACTTCTCCGCGTCCTCGTCCGGCACCTCGTCGGGGGTGCGGAAGGTCTGGTGCTCCTCCCAGTACTGCTGCCACTTCGGTTCAATGTCGTGGAACGGATACGCCATGGGCGTCGAGACGATCGAAGGAATGCGAGTAACGGACGTGGGGGTGTACGGGACACGTCCATCGACAGGATCTGGGCGTGCCACGAGTAGTACAGGGTACAGACTTGGAGAAGCTCTCTCCACTCTCGTCCGCGGAATTCAATCGTTCTATGCCCGTCCGTGGCCCCCGCCGGGACGCCTCGCCCGCTGTTTCCCCCACCCATCCGCTCCCTCCCATGCCCCAGGCGCCGTCTCCCGACCTTCGCTCCGTCCTCGAATCGGCCCAGGCGATCGCCGTCGTCGGCTGCTCGGGCAATCCCGACCGGACCAGCCACAAGATCGCCCGCTACATGAAGCATCGGGGCTACCGCATCGTGCCGGTCAACCCAAACTACGACGAGGTGCTCGGGGAGCCGTGCTACCCGGACCTGCCCAGCATCCCACCGGACATCGAGATTGACGTGGTGGACATCTTTCGCCGTCCGCAGCACACGGCCGACATGGTGCGCACCGCCGTCGAGCGGACGAAGCAGACTGGTCAGCGCCCCGTCATCTGGACGCAGTTGGGGGTGTCGAGTTCGGAGGCAGAGGAACTGGCCGCGGACGCCCAGCTCCCGTACGTGCGCAATCGCTGCATCAAGGTGGCGTACGACCGGCTGCTGGCGTAGGGGGACACGGTCGGGCCGCCCCAGGGTCGGTGCCGTCGTCTCGGCCGGAGGCAGCCCTCGCGGTCGGGGTGCGCGCTTTTTCTTGCGAGAAGCGACCGTCGAGTGCCCCGGCGTAACAAATTCCGGGGGGCCGCGACACACCCCCACACGGGAAGTCGCCTCCAGCCTCGTTCCCGACGCTCTCCCCCGACCGTCTATGCTCCCATGTTCTCCGTCAAGACTGCCGGCCTCGCCCTCCTCACCGCTGCCTTTATCGGCCTCGGCCCCCATGTGGCTGACGTGGACCCGGACCTGCCTCTCGCATCGAGCGCCTACGTCCTCGGCGACGACATTGACGACTACGCCGACTTCATGATGTCGGGCGGACCGCCCCCCGACGGCATTCCGTCCATTGATTCTCCCCGCTTCCTCGACGCCGACGCGGCCCGCCTGTCGGCCGAGGACAAGGTGATCGGTTTCATCCACAACGGGGAGGCCCGCGCCTACCCGCAACACATCCTCGTTCAACACGAGATCGTGAACGACGCCGTCGGCGGCCTGAACGTGGCCATCACCTACTGCCCCCTCACCGCCACGGCGCAGGGCTTCAAACGGGGCGATACCACCCTCGGCGTCTCCGGTCAGCTCCTGAACAGCAACCTCGTGATGTTCGACCGCGAGACGGAAAGCTACTTCTCACAGATTGCCGCAACGGGCCTGACCGGCTCTCACCGGGGCGACCCCCTCGACGAGGTGAACCTGATCTGGACCACCTGGGAGAACTGGCGGGCGGTCCACCCCGAGACAAAGGTGCTGAGTGAGGAGACCGGCCACCTGCGCAACTACAACAGCGATCCGTACGGGCGCTACAACCCGATCGGGGGATACTACCAGGCCCGCAACGTCCTCTTTCCCCTGATGCACGAGTCGGACCGACACCACCCGAAGGAGATGGTCGTCGGGGTTCGGTCGAGCGACACCAGCGCCTATTTCCCCCTGTCGACGCTCAAGGACGAACGGGTGCTGACGACCGACTCGTTCCTCGCGGTGTACGATTCTGAGCTGGATACGGGCCGGATCTACCCCCGCCCCGACGCGGACGTGACGCCCCACGACGACGGGACGTATACGGTGAACGGCGACCGGTACGCGGCCGACGCCCTCCCGTTCGAGGAGCAGGTGGCCGTGGAGGCCTTTTACTTCGCCTGGCACGCCTTCTACCCGGACAGTGAGCGCCCGTAACGGGCCCAGCGGCATACCGGTGCTCGCTCCGCCGACGCGGCTCTCCGTCGCACCCATCCGCACTCCTCCCATGTCTGCCTGGCACAAGCTTCGCCGCCTCCTCTCCCGCCCCTTCTACCGCCGACTCGCGATCGGGCTGGGCGGCGGGTATCTGCTCTTGTTTCTCATCGCCCTGCAGGACCTCTCGTTTAGCGGACAGGGCATGCGCCTCCTCACGACGGAGTGGACCCGCATGTTCGACCGGACGGGCACGATGACCTTCGAGCCCATCCTGCAGCTCACCCTGCCCGGAGTCACGCTCCTGCTGTCCCCGCTCAACGTGCTCATTGGGGGCCTCCTCTCGGGCCTGGCCGGCCTCAACCTCGCAGTCACCTACCTCGCCTACAAACACCCCCACGCCTGCCGCTTCAACCGCTCAACCGGTATTGTCGCCAGCCTTCCGGCCCTGCTGGCCGGTGGGGCGTGTTGTGCCCCCACTGTCGTCCTGCTCTTCGGGCTTCAGATGTCCTCCCTCTTTATCACGGCCTTCCAGGTGCTGCTCCCGATCGCCGCCGTCCTGCTCGTGGGGACCCTCAAGCTCATCCTCGACCGCACGGACACGAACCAGCTTGCCGCCTAATGCGGTCGTGCCGTCGGGCCTCCTCCCTCTGCCCCTCCTTCGAGGCGGTCGATTTCGCGGCGCAGACGCTCCCGCATCGGGACGAGACGGGCGTCGTCGTGGTGCGTGGAGGCCTCCAGCACCGCCCGGTGAAACCAGCGCTGTGCCGCCCAATCTCCGCTGAGCACCTCAAAGATGGGCTCCCCGGCCTCCCGGCTCTGGTTGATGGACCACAGGTTGTGAATCTTATCGGCCAGGCTGATGGCCGCGGCCCGGGCGCTCCCGGTCCGGAGGCTGTCGATGTAGTCCTCCTTGCGGGCCCGCCACGGTCGCATCTCCCCGTTCTCGTCGAGCTTTTGCTCCGACACCTGCGCCACGAGCTTCGCCACGTCCGCCCCCACGGCGTCGCGGAGCTGCTTTCGTCGCAGGCGCTGGCCGTGCTGATTCATGTCCTCAATGGTGTCGTGGAGGTAGGCTGCGGCCACGGTGTATTCGTCCCACCCCGCGCGGTGCACAATTGAGGCGACCGCCGCCAGGTGTGCCATCACCGGAATCTGAATGTCCTCCCCCTCCGGCACCTCAAAGGCCGGGTCCCGCCACACGCTCTTGCGGTAGGTGCCGTCGTGCCACTGGGCCGACAGCTCGATGGCGTGCTCAATGAGGGGGCTAAACAGCGCGTCGTCGGGCGCGACGTCGGACCGGCGGGGAGAAGAATCGGAAGGCACGGCTACAGCGAAACGATTTGGTGGGTGGAGGTGTCGGTGCTCAGCGCCGCCCGTAGGTCGTTCAGAAGGCCCGGGCTATACTTGTTCAAAAAGTACAGGACGTTGATCCGTCGCTCCTGAAGAGTGCCGCCGGGACGCAGGTTTTTCCGTGCCTTGGAGAGCTGGGCGCGCACCTCGTCGTGCTGTCGTTTCTCCGCGCGCACCGTGCGCTGCTTCAGGTCCTTCAGCTCCTCCACGACCGCGGCCCGCGTGGCCTCGACCGAGGCGGAGAGGGACCGGTCGACCCCTTCCACCTCGGGCTTGAGGGCGTTGAGGGCCTTGTGCATCTCGGTCGTCGCCTCCTGAAAGGCCGCATCCACGCCGGTGGCCATCGTATCCACCACGACCTCCTGAAAGAGGGCGTCCACATCGGGCTGGAGGTCGGCCACCGAGAGGGCATACTTATCGAGCACCTTCTGCACCTTGCCCTCCACGAGGCTCACGCTGGCCCGCGGATGAATGAGGGGCTGGTCGAGGCCCGCCCAGTCGTACACGTCGCCGTACTGGGCGAAGTAGGAGACCTCCCCCGGCCCGGCCACGTAGGCCGCCGTCGGCAGCAGGTGATCCTGCATGAGCGGCCGCAGCACCACGTTGGGACTGAACCGCTCCGGGGTGTCGTCGAGGTGCCCCAGGAGCTCATCGGCCGTGAACGAGCGGTCCGTCCCGCGGAGCACGAAGTGCCCGTCCTCGTCCCGATCGATGGCGTAGCGGCCATCGTCGGCCAGCCAGAACAGATTGGTGGGCCGGGCGTGGACCTGCGCGTGGTAGCCGCGGTCGCGCAGGGCCTGGCTCGTGGCCTCAATGCGGGCCGCAGGGGTCTGGGGATCGTTCAGCTCCTTTCGGAAGAGCGGGCGAGTGAGCGCCTTGAGCCGCGCGTCATCCGGGTTCAGAAAGACGAGGCCCTCGTCCTCAAACAGGGACCGGAGGAGCTGCGCAAAGGCGTCCTCGAGGCGCGTGCCGGGTCGGTAGGCCGCCCGCACCTGCTCCATCACGCCCGGCTTGAAGTCGGATGCGGGCAGCGCCTCGTCGAGGCGGTTCAGCACCGCCTCAATATCATCCGTAAGGCGGAGGCGGCCCACCGCGCCGGGGTTCTCGCCCACGCCCGGGTCGTACTCGAGCGGCACCTCCTCGTTGCGCCGCAGCACGTGGGCCGTCGCAATCTCCGCAAAGTCGTGATCCTCCCCCTCCACCCAGAACACGGGCACGACGGGGCGGCCCGTCTGCTCCGCCCACTCCGTCGCGAGCTGGAGCGTCGTAATTGTCTTGTACATCGTGTAGAGCGGGCCGGTGAACAACCCCACCTGCTGCCCCGTCACCACGGCGATGCTCTCTGGATCGCGAAGGGTGTCGATCTGCTCCTGCGTGGCCTCGGAGCCGCCCCAGCGCTCGTTCTGGTCGGCCAGCACATCGGCCAGCGCCGCCCGGTCGGCGGGGCGGCGGGCGGCCCGGGCCGCGGCGTCCTGGCGCGTCGCCGGGTCGCGCCAGTCGCCCGGATAGAACGCGGCGACGGCGTCGTAATCGGTACAGTAATCGACGAACAGGTCGGGGAAGGCGCCAAGGGCGTCGGGCGCGGCGCGGCGGATGGACGACGGGGCGACGGAGGGCATGCGGGGAAGGCGCGTTCAGGGGAGAGGGACAAGACGACACGGGGCGTCCCGGCAAATAAAAACGCGAAGCCCTGAAGGCGGGGGCCTCAAGGCTTCGCGTGAAACGGAGGAGCGGGGCGCCGGGCGGACGGGGCCATCAGTTTTGGTTCTGCTCCTGCTCTTGCTTCAGGCGTTCAATCTCGTCACGGAGCTCGGCGGCCTTTTCGTAGTCCTCTTTCTCGACGGCCTCCTCCAGCTTTTTCTGCATCTGCTCCAGCTGCGTGCCGCCCGTCTCCTCTTCGGCCCCGGAGGACGCCCCCTCTGCCTGTTCGGTAATCGAGGAGATGTCGGCCTCGTCCTCGGCCACGATGCCCGCCTCTTCGAGCACGGCGGGGGCCACAAAGATGGGCGCCTCCACGCGCACGGCAAGGGCCACGGCGTCGCTGGGCCGGGAGTCGAGCTGGTGCTCGTCGCCGTTGTGGCGATAGCGAATCTTGGCGAAGAAGGTGCCCTCCCGGAGCTCATCGATCACGACCTCCGTCACGTCCACCTCCAGTTCGTCGAACGTGTCGCGCAGCAAGTCGTGCGTCATCGGCCGGGGCGGCTGAATTTTTTCCAGCTCCAGCGCGATCGCCTGCGCCTCGAAGGCGCCAATGATAATCGGCAGGCGGCGGTTGCCCTCCACCTCCCCCAGCACCAGCGCGTACGCACCGCCGCTGGACGGGCTCGTTGAGAGACCGATAATGTCAACCCGGGTAAAGTCCATCGCGATCGCAGTGTATTCGAAAAGACGTGTCCGTAGGACGCACGACGAATCCCCCGCTCCGCAGCAGGAACGGGGGCATCGGCGGCGCCCGAGAGGGTCTACTGGTCGTGCGCGGAAAGCGTCTGTTCCAACGCAGTCAAAAATGCCTTGTTCTCCGCTCGCGTGCCGGCGCTGACCCGCAGATAGCCTTCCAGCTCCGGGTACCCGCCCATGTTGCGCACCAGCACGCCGTGGTCCGTCAGGTGGTCCTGGAGGCGGTCCGCATCCATCGGCGTGGTGAAGATCACAAAATTGGCCTGCGTGGGCACCACCTCGACTCCGTCGATGGTCTTTAGGGCCTCGGCCACTTCTGTAATCGAGACCTGCATCTGCCGCACCCGCTCGTCGAGGAGCGTGGGCCGGCGGAGCACCGACAGGGCCGTCTGCTCCGCAAAGCGACCGACCATGAACGGAAGGCGCGATTTCATCAACTCGGTCACCACCGGCGGGCGGGCCACGAGGTATCCGATGCGGATGCCGGCCAGCCCGAAGGCCTTCGACAGCGTGCGCAGGACGATAATGTTCGGGTAGTCGTCGAGGAGCGTGCGGGCGCTGGGCTCGTCGTTGAATTCGACGTAGGCCTCGTCGACCACCACCATGCCGGGCGAGGCGGCCGCAATGCGTTCAATCTCGTCGATCCGCAGGGCGCGTCCCGTCGGGTTGTTGGGCGTGGCCAGGACGGTCATTGTCGCCTCCGTCTCGCGCACGGCCCGCACAAGCCCGTCGGTGTCGAAGCGCAGGTCGTCGCGGGGCGGCACCTCGGTCAGGTCGGCCTCCTGCAAGTGCGCCACCTTCTCGTACAGCGAGAACATGGGCCGGGGCAGCACCACCGGGTCGCCCGGATCGAGAAAGGCGAGCCCGAAGGTGTACGTAATCTCGTTGGAGCCGTTGCCCACGATGAGATGCTCCGGGCTCACGCCCTCGTGTTCGGCGAGGGCCCGGCGGAGCTCCTGCGGCTGCTCGCTCGGGTAGCGGTTAAAGTCGACCTGCCCGAAGGCGTCGAGGAGTTCTTCCTTGATCTCGTCCGGCAGGTCGAACGGGCTCTCGTTCTGGTTGAGCTTCACGTCGATCCCGCTCGGATGGTCCACCACGTACTCGCCCTGGTTGCGCACAGCGGGCCGGATGAGCGAAAGCACGTCGTCGATGGACATTGCGGGAGAGTCAGCAGCCATGGGAGAAGAACGAAAACGCGAGCGGGATCGTGAGCCGTCTCGCCTGCAGGGGCAACATACCGGGGCGGCCGCGCAATGTCTCCGCCGTCACCGCTTTTTCGAACCGGCGCTACGCGGCGTCGCTCGACTCGGCCCGATCGAGCCGCACGCGGATGGCCTCGGCGTGGGCCTGGAGGTCTTCCGCCTCGGCGAGGGTCATGATGTCGTCGCCCGTCTGGCGCAACCGATCGTCGCTGTAGGACAGAACGGACTGGGTGCGCACGAAGTCGTCGACCCCCAGGGCCGAGGCGTGACGGGCCGTGCCGCCGGTGGGAAGCACGTGGTTGGGGCCGGCAAAGTAATCGCCGACCGGCTCGGCAGAGTGCGCGCCCAAAAAGAGCGCCCCGGCGTGCCGGATCTGGGTCATGGTGCGCCACGGGTCGTCCACGTGGAGCTCCAGGTGCTCCACGGCGAGCTCATTCATGAGGTCCACGGCCTCGCCCATCGTATCGACCACGATGCACGCGCCGTAGTCGGCCAGCGACTGCTCGATGACGTCGGCCCGGGGGAGGGACGGCACGCGCTCTTCGACCGCGTCCTGCACGGCCTCGGCCAGCGGGCGGTGGGGCGTGATGAGAATGGCGGAGGCCCGCTCGTCGTGCTCCGCCTGCGAGAGAAGGTCGGCCGCCACGAACTCGGGGTCGGCGGTGGCGTCGGCCAGCACACCGATCTCACTCGGCCCGGCCACCGAGTCGATGCCCACGCGCCCGAACACCTTCTTCTTCGCCGCGGCCACGTATGCATTGCCCGGCCCCACAATCGTATCGACGGCCGGGACCGTCTCGGTGCCGTAGGCGAGCGCCCCAACGGCCTGTGCTCCCCCAATGGCGTAGATGTGCTCCAGGCCCAGGAGCGCGGCGGTTGCGAGGACCAGCGGATGCGGGCGCCCGTCGTCCTGAGGGGGCGAGACGAGGTGAATCTCGTCCACGCCCGCCACCTGCGCCGGAATCGCATTCATGAGCAGGCTGGACGGGTAGAAGGCCGTGCCGCCCGGCACGTACAGCCCGGCCCGCTCCATCGGGACCACGCGCTGGCCCAGCACGACCCCGTCGCCGTCCTCGGCAAACCAGGACTCCCGCACCTGCTTCTCGTGGAAGCGGCGGATGTTGTCTTCGGCCCGCTCAAGCGCGCCCCGCAGGTCGTCGTCGAGCGCGGTGGCGGTCGCCTCGAGGGTGTCGGCGGGGACCTTCACCGGGTCGGGCCGCACCCCGTCGAAGTTCTCCGTGTAGGCGCGCACCGCGGCGTCGCCCTGGGCCCGCACCTGACTCAGGATGTCGTCGACGGTCGCGTCGACCTCATCGCTGAAGGTGCCCCCGCGGCGCCGAATGGCGTCGAGGCGGTCGGTGTCGTCGGGGGTGAGAAGAGGAATCATGGAGGAGGGAACGTTTGAGGCTCAGAGGAAGCAAAACCGGACCACCACGATCAATTTCCGACGCCGGGTCGTGTTCGGGGCCGAGCATTGAAAGCTTGGAACGTTTTCCGTTCGTCTACCCATCTTCCGCCACCCGCACGACGCCGCGCACCAGTGTGGTGAGGGGGCCACGGACCTGTGCGCCCACCTCCAGGACCTCGTCGTGATCGAGCGCTCCGTCGGCGAGGCCCGCGGCCGGATTGGTGATCGTGGACAGGCCCACGACGTCCATCCCCAGTTCCTGCGCCTGCAACACCTCGGGCACGGTGCTCATCCCCACCGCATCGGCCCCCAGCCGCTCCAGCGCCTCCACCTCGGCTTTCGTCTCGTAGCTGGGGCCCAGCGTCCAGGCATACACGCCCCGTCGCACATCCACGTCGAGCGCCCGCGCCACGTCCTCCGCCCGGTCCGTCCACGCCGCGTCGTAGTACGGGCGGTGCCGCCGCCCGCCGCCGTCGCCCCCCGTTGGGCGCGGGGTCCGGTCGCTCCCCACGCCCGGCGCGGCGAATGCCATGTTGAGATGCCCGGTGATGAACATGAGCGTGCCGGGATGGAAGGTGCGGTTGATGCCGCCCGCGGAGTTGGTGACCACCATGCGCTCGGCCCCCAGGGCATGGACGAGGCGCACCGGCATCGTCAGCGTCTGCACGGGGTACCCCTCGTACAGGTGCACACGCCCCTGCACGAAGACCACCGGGGTGTCCTCCAGCCGGCCGAATACGAGACGCCCGTGGTGCCCGCTGACCGTGGAGGCCGGATAGCCGGGAATCTCCGGGCCGTCCACGACCGTCGTATCGGTCGCGGCGTCGGCGAGGGCCCCGAGGCCGGACCCCAGAATGAGTGCAATCTGGGGCTCGAGCGACGTATGCTCGCGAACCGTGTCGATGGCGGGCGTGAGGGCAGCGTCGCGGGCAGTCGGGTCGGACCGAACGAACATTGGACACGCGTCGAATGCGAGGAAAGCGAGGACGAGCGGTATAGGATAGCCGATGCCGGGGGCAGATGCCAACCCGTTAGGAGGGCGCACGCAGGATGCGGTAATTGCGAAGGCTCCAGAGCAGCTGTTCAGCCACCACGCGGAGCGTCGTCGTCAGGGGAATGGCGATGAGCATGCCGACGATGCCGCCCAGCTGGGCTCCCACGAGCACCACAAACAGGATCACGAGCGGGTGGGTCTTCGCCGCCTTCGAGAAGATGATCGGCTGCAGCAGCACGTTGTCGGCCAGCTGGGTGAGGGCCATGGCCAGGGCGACCCCCGGCACCAGCGCCATGTTGCCCGTCTGCGCGATGCCGACGAGCGTGCCACAGACGAAGCCGAGGAAGGGCCCAAAGTAGGGAATCGTGTTCGCCAGGCCGGTAAAAATGCCAATCGCAATGGCGCTCTGCAGTCCTACCAGCCACAGCAGGAAGGAGGCGATAATGGCAATCGACGTACACTGAATCAGAAGGGCCCGGAAGTACCGGCCGATGTTGGCCTCCACCTTGTCAAGGATCGCGAGCGTGACCTCGAAGTAGCGGTTCGGCACGAACCCGAGCAGGCCCTTTCGGATCTGTACGCCGTCCTTGAGCAGGAAGAACGTGACGAAGGGAATGATGATGACGGCGTAGACGATGTTCGTAAAGACGGCCACGACCGAGGACACGGTTTGCGCCACCCGGTCGCCCTGCACCAGATCCCCCTGCATAAGGGCCGTCGCCATTTGCTCCGCATTGCGCACGAGCATTCCGTCCTCAAGCGGGGCCACGCGCTGCAGTTGGCGCTCGAGATAGCCGGCCACGTCGCGCGCGGCCTCGATGCTCACCAGCTGCGAGAGCTCCTGGACTTGCTGGCCTAAAAATGGCACGACTGACGTCACGGCCACGCTTATGCCGCCCGCCACGGCGACAAAAGTCAGCAGAATCGCGGGGACCCGGGCGAGCCCCCATCCCTGCAGGTGGTCGACCACCGGCCGCAGCAGGTACGCCAGAATGCCGCCCATCACCAGGTACAGGACGAGCCCGGCAAAGTACCACACCCCCCATCCGACGGCCCCCACCACGGCCGCCCCAAACAGGAAGCGCACCACCCGGTCCAGCGTGATGGGGCTGCGCTCCTCCGAGGCGTGCCGCGTATGCACCGGACGTCGAAGGGACCCGGGAGACGAGCCGGAGCGCGCGGCCCGGTCGACTTCGTCCGTCTGGGCGGGACGCGGGGCCTCGGGAGGGCCCGAGGAGGAAGCGGCGGAAGACGAGGCGTCGGAGTCGGCCATGACAAGCGAGGCGTGCGGGGCACCGTCGGCGTTCGCACTACTGCGAGACCCCGCGGCGTTCCAGTTCGTCGAGAATGGGATAGATGGTATCGGACGTGAACCCGCGACGCCGGAGATACCGATACAGTTTTTGCTTTCGGCGGCGGGGGTCCTCCTCGTCGGCCAGGCGCGGCCAGCGCTTCTCGGCGTGCTCGCGGGCGGCGGCCACCGGGTCCTCGTCGGCAAAGAAGTCGTCGACGGCCCGATCCGCAAGCGAACGGTCGACGCCCCGCTCTACCAGCTCTCGCCGGAGACGAACCGGCCCGTATTGCTTACTGGCAAACCGGTTGCGCACGTAGTCGCGGGCGTAGGCCTCATCGTCCAGGTAATCGAGCTCGTAGAGCCGCGCCACCACGTCGTCGATGAGGGCCCGCCCGACCTCCTGCCGGCGCAGCTTGCGGCGCACCTCCTCTTCCGTCCGCGGCTTGTGCGCCAGGTACTCGAGGGCGCGGTGCTTGGCCTCGACGTAGGCCTCATCCTGCTCCACCCGGCGCTGCTCGTCGGGCGAGAGGGTGCGCCCCTCCCGTAGGCCGTGCTTGGCGGCCACGTCCTCGTGCACCCCAAACGCGAACTCGCCGTCGAGAAAAACGGATACGCGGTCGTCGTTGTGCGTCTGCGCCTCAAGGCGCGTGATCGTCGCCGACGAAGACGTCTCGGACATGCCAGATGGGGCGGTTCGTGAGCAGTTATGGTCGGTTGTACGGCCGCGCCGCCGACTGGATTCTCCGCGTGCGGGTCGAGTCCTGCGCCTGACACCCCTCCGTGCCGGGCGTCACGACCCGGACGAGCGAATCGACCGCCACAGCCGTCGCAATCCCCAACGCGCCCTCGACGTTCGAGATGGGCTCTCGCAGGTCCGGATCCGTCCGGCTCCGGGCAAAGTCCCCGAACGCCGAGTCCCCGCGCACCACAGCTGTCGTGAGGCGGTGCCGGGGCAGCGGCGCCGTGCTGCTGTCCACGGGCACCGCGTACACCCCGGTCCACTGCCGGGTGCCCCCAACGTCCCGGTAGCGGTCCTCGCGCCGGACCTCCGCGGGTTGCAGGAAACGATCGACGAGGCGGGACGAGAACTGAGAGGTGTCCGGCCGCAACTGGGCCCGGACCCACTGCGTGGTGTCGGGACGTCCCCCCGGGCCGGTCTCGGCGGACATCCACCGCGCCGTCACGTCGATGAGGTAGATGTAGCCGCGCTCGGCGGGAATGTCGAGCGAGTCGCGGCGAAGGGAGTCGACGCGGACGGCCCGAACCGGCTCGTCCGGCACGGCCACGCACACCTCCGCGGCCCGGATCGATGGGGGCGTGACGCCGCGCGCCCGGCCCCGCTCCCCGTTCCACTGCACCTCCAGCGCCCAGGACACGCGGCCCGGCACGCGCGTGTCGGTGGCAGTGGGCGTATACCGCCCCGGCTGCTGGGGATCCTCGTCGTACGGCACCGACTCCCCGTCGACCGTGAGCATCACCTGCGCCCCGGTCGCCGCGTCGCCCGCCTCCGCCGCGCCCAGCGGACGGGTCTGCCGCAACAGAAGCGCCGGGGCCGGACGCCCTGTCTCCACAAACGCCTCTACGACGAGCGACTGACGATCGGCCGGCTCCGGCCCCCAGTCGCACCGTACGAGCCCCACACACAGCCCGAGCGCCACCACACCACGAGCCAAAAGAAGAAGGAACCGCCGCATATCGATGTCCCTGCTGTGAGAAGAGGCGCCCGGGCCCTTAGAGGCTCATTTCGATCTCCACGAGGGGCAAAATGGGCAGGCCCCGCTGCGACTCCACCTCCACGCCAGTCGGCGTGGGCCGGTAGGTCCGGTCGACCTCATTGGCCCGGTTGAGTACATTGTACAGGTTAATCTGTGCCGTCCAGTTTGCCGACAGAAACTGAAAGGCGTAGCCGAGAATCACGTCGACCCGGAAGTGGGGCGACAACCGGTCGTTGTTCACCTCGGGGCGATAGAGGTACGACTGGGTCCCGCCCTCGAGTGGATCGCCCACGCGATAGCGGGCCACAGGGGTGGTAATCGGGTAGCCGCTGCGCCATTCGGAGGCCACCGTGGCGCTCCATTGGCCGTTGTCCCAGCTGACCGCCCCGCGGGCCGTGTAGGGCACATCGAGGTCGGCCGGTCGCCAGCGGTTTCCGGTCTGCACCTGTCCCGGGGCCCGGAGAAACGTGCGCCCGCTGCTGAGCCCCAGCCGGGCGTTCCACGGGCCCTCATCATACACGGCACTCAGCTCTACGCCCAGTGAGCGCTTTTCCCCCACGGTGTACTGCCCCACGAGCGCCCCCACCTCAATCCCCGGTCCTTCGATGCCATCCTTTTCCTGAAACACATCCGCCGGCACGAGAACGCGCCGCGCGCCCTGCAGGTACGTACTCAGGTCCAGCGTGACGCCGCCCCCCAGCTGGCTCTGCGCCCCCAGCCCCACTTGGCCTCCCATCGCCGGCCGCACCTGCGGGCTCGACGGCACCCACCGGCTCGAGACCAGATCGTACGCCAGTGAGTAGCGATCGCGCAGGCGATGCAGGTACTGCACGTGAACCCCCGCGCTCGCGTTCAGCACCAGCCGCTGCGGGTGAACAACGTACCGCATGCCCAGCCGGGGCGCCGCGCGCAGGTACTCCCCGTTGCTGAAGAAGCTCGCCCGCACGCCCGGCTCCACCGTCCACCGCGGCGTCGGGGTCCACTTGTCTTGGAGATACCCGGCCACCTTCACCGCCCCGAGGGTGCTGTTCTGATCCCGCTGCTGCGCGACGCCAACGGACCGCTGCAGGCGACTGTCGATTTCGCTCTCAAACTGCAGCGTGGACACCTCAAGCCCCGCGGACACCTCGTGCGCCACGGAGTGGTGGTACGTCGCGTCGACCGTCCCCCCAATGTTGTGCAGGCGCACCTGGTAATCGGACGTGAGCGACGAGGTCGTCGTCGGCTGCACGAAGGAGCCCTCCTCGGCCCGATACCCCGAGTAGTAGGCCGTGGTGGTCACAAACACGTTGTCGGTGGGCAGGTACTGATGCTGCGCGCTCACGACCCGGTTTTCCCAGTTCTGATCCACCTCGAAAAAGAGATCCGCCGGGCGGAGCCAGGAATCAAAGTCGAGCGACAAGTTGAACGGGAGGCGGAGGTCCAAATTGTCGCGTCCGAAGTAGTAGCTCAGTGTAAATCGGTGCGTGTCGTTGGCGCGGTGGGCAATTTTCGCGCTCGTGTCGTAGAAGAAATAGCCGGTCCGCAGGGTGTCGCGGCGGCCACTGGCGTCGGAGACCGGATGGGTGCGCCCGACCAGCTTGTCGATGTAGGACCGACGCCCCGAGAACATGAACGACGTGCGCGGCGTCACCGGCGCCTCAATGCGAAAGCGGCCGCTGAGCGCCCCAAAGGCGGCCTCGGCCGTCGGGTGGTCGCGACTGCCGTCCTTCATCTGCGCGTCGAGGACCGCCGACAGTCGCCCGCCGTGCTGCACCGGAAAGCTCCCCCGGTACAGGTTTGTTGACTTGAGGGTGCCCGTCTGGAAGGTGGAGATCAGGTTGAAGGCGTGCCAGGGATGATACACCGGCGCGCCGTCGAGCAGGTAGAGATTCTGATCGGGATCGGCGCCCCGCACGCTCAGCCCGCCGCGAAACACCCCCGCCTTCCGAATGCCGGGGGTCCACTGAAGGGCCCGAAACAGATCGGGCTCGCTGAAGGAGGGCAGTCGCTCCAGCTGCCCGAGCGGCACCGACAGCATGCCGGGCCGGCTCGCGCCCTCCCCCACCCGCGTCGATCCCGCCGAGACGACGACCCCCTCGGACTGGATCGGGGCCGGGGGAAGGGCAATCGTGCCCGCGTCTTGCCCCGCCACGAGCGTCGTATCGACGGCGCGGTAGCCGAGGTAGGAAATCCGCGCCTCATACGGCCCAGGGGGCAGAGAGGAGAAGACAAACTGTCCGTCCGCGTTGGTTGCGGTCCCTGCTTTCAGCTCCGTCAGGTAGACGTGCGCCCCCGGCAGGCGCTCGCCCGTCGCGGCATCCGCTACGCGCCCCCGGATCGAGACCCGGCGGGCCGGGGCCGCGTCGGCACTCCCCGACGCCCGCACGAGAACATACTGGCGACGCCGCACGCGCTCGGCCCGCAGGTCGGTGCCCGCCAGTACGCATCGAAGGGCGGCCTCGGGGTCTTGTCCCTCGTAGGAGCAGGTGACCGTGCGTCCCCGCACGAGCCGATCCGCGTAGACCAGATCAATTCCCCCGCGCCCCCGGAGCCGATCGAGCACCGCACGCAAGGAGTCGTCCGCAGCGGCCACCCGGATCGGGACGTCCTGTGCCTGCCCCGCGGGGCCTCCCATCCCCCACAGCGCTCCCCCCAGGATGAGCAGTACAACCAGGCGTGCAGGCACGAAACAGGCGGACCTCAACCAACGACAGGACAACGGTCAACGTCCTACACGCAGCCGGGGACTCTGTTCGATGAGGGCCGCGAAGGCAGAGACGAGCCGCCTCCGCCAGCCCTACCGTTTCGGAACGAGTTGATACTGCCCCTCTGCGGTCGACTGCACCTCCGCGTTAAGGGTCTTGGCCAGCGTGCCAAGGACCTCTTCGAGCGACTGCTCCTGTTCAAAGGTGCCCGATACCGGTTCGTCCTGGAGGACCGACGCCACCGAAATGGTGCCGTCGTAGTGCCGCTGCAACTGCTCGGCCAGGGTTCCCATCGGCGTGGAGCGAAAGACCAACAGGCCCGTCCAGTCCAGCGTGGTTGTGAGGTTCACCGAGGTGGGGGACGCCGGCACTTGGCCGCGCTGCACCCGACTGCGCTGTCCCGGCTCCAGCGTCACGGACGCCGAGGGCTCGTCTCGCGCTCCCACTTCAACCTGCCCCTCCGCAAGCACGACCGCCGTGGTGTCCGCTCCCGTGAGGACGCCGAACTGCGTGCCGAGCACGGTCGCGGTGGCGGTCGGCGTCTCGACGGCAAAGGAGCGTCCCTCGGCCCGGCGCTGCACGTCGAAGAACGCCCGTCCCTCCCGCAAGGTCACGCGGCGGGCCTCCGCGTCGGACAGGTTGGAGGGGTACGACAGCGTGGCCCCGCCGGCGAGCCGCACCGTCGTGCCGTCCGCGAGGTCTACCACGCGCCTCTCGCCCTCGTCGACCGTGACCGTGGTCAACGCCTCGTCCTGCGGCCAGTACATCGTGGCCAGCACGGCGACGCCGATGAGCAGAGCCGCCACGGCCGCTCGGCGCGTCCACTGGTACAGGTCGCTTCGGGAGCGGCGACCCGACGGACGCGGGGCGCGCTCCGTGCGTTCGGCGGAACGGGACGTCGTCTCCGGGCCGCGGTGCGCCGCTCCCGCGCCGTCCATCTGCGTCGCCCACGCCGCGTCGAACGCCTCCTGATCATCCTGAATGGACTCCACGACCTGCGCCAGGGCCGGCACGGCCTCGAGGGCCCGCTCGATCTCGTCCCGCGACGCCGCGAGGGCCTCTTGCTCGGCCTCGCTCAGGGCCGAGTCGCGACCCGCCGTCTCCAACGCGTAAAGCACAAGGAGGCGGCACTCCGGGACCTGGTCGTTCAGGCGATCGCGGATGCGGGCCCGCACGGCGCACCAGTGGGCCCAGGCCCGCGCGAGTTCGGGGTCTTCGTCCAGTGTGCGCCGCACCGACGGCTGTTCCGTGGGCGTGTCGTCAAACAGTAAGGTATCGTAGATGTCCTCCATGAGGCTGCGGTTGTTGCATCCATAACCCCGCGCTCCCGCCACTATGATAAATAGGGGGCCGCGCCGCGGTGATCGAATGTCAATTCAGCTCCTGTGCGCGGTGTCTGTCGGGTAAGCCGCGGAGTGCTCACGAAAGGTAACACACCTGTTTCGGCGCGCGATCAGAGCCCGCCGACCCAGAGGAGCGCCAGAACCACCCCGAGGGCGTCGCGCATCTTTTCGAAGGCGCGTTTCACCTGCATCTTCACCGCCGCCTCCGTTGTATCGAGCATCTGCGCAATCTCGCGGTAGATGTATCCGTACTCGCGGAGCTCCATGATGCGGCGCGCCTTGGGCGTCAGCACGTCAAGGGCCTTCTCCACGTCCACCTCCGCGCTGCGGTCATCCGGGGCGGTGGTGCGCTGCGGGGGCAGCTCCGGGTCGTAGAGGCGCTCCTTCATGTCGTATCGCCCGCGGTAGTAGTCCTGCAGTTCGAACAGCGCGGCCTTCATCGCAAACGACTTGAGACTGCCCGGTTTTTCAAGCGCCTCGAGCCCCTCGTGCACCCGCATCAGGGTGTTCTGCACCAGATCGTCGACGTCGGCTTCTTTCCCAATCCGCTTGATAAAGTAGCCTCGCAGAATGGGCTCCAGACGGCTCAGGAGGTCGTTTCGGGCATCGGCATCGCCCTCCTGGGCCCGACGGACGTGGGCCGGATCGAATTCGGGGGTGGCCATGGGTGACGCGGAAACAGAACGGACGAGCACGAACGAACGATGGACAGCCCCCTTTGCCCGGAAGAGAACTGACTGCCCGTCCCACCGTACAAGTGTCGGAGTGAATAGGTTGCTCAGGCCTCCTTTCGGGGGCCGTAGAGGGGGAGACGGCCCGGATTGCCCTGCCGCCTGGACCGCGAGGGAATGCACGTGGCCCGCAGCCTCCGGCGCTCCGCACGCACACGATTTGTCCACGCAATCCTCACGACCATGAGTCTGTACGATCTACATAACGCGAAGCTGAATGAAATGGAGGGCGAGGGGTTCGCCTACTCCGAGAAAACCGTCTACGGAAAGGAGTACAAAGGCGTATTCTTCGGAGAAGACGAGGACGAGATTGAGAAGATCGTCGACGACGAGGAGGAGCCAACCTTTGAGGGCATCCTGTACGACCGCAGTCGCGAGCGCGAGAAGAGCTTTTCGGTGGAAATCACCGACGTGATTAGCACGCCCTCGGGCGAGCGAGCGGACTTCGTGGCGACGGAGAAACCGTAAGGGCCGTCGTCATACACGTCGGGGACGAATCACAAGGGGCTGAATCCGACCGGGTTCAGCCCCTTTTCTGTGGGGGGCCGGACCGGGAGTCAGTCGCCGCCTTCGCTGTCGGTGCCTCCAAACCGAAAATTGTACGTCAGCCCCACCTCCGGAGTCTGCTGTACGACATCGACGCCTCCGTAGAGCACCCACCGGCCCAGGTTGCCCACCAAGCCGACCGACGCGGCGGGACGCACTTCGGGATCACGCTGGGCATCGACCTGCACGCCCACCCCCACCGCCGGCTGGACGGGGGCGCCAAACACGTCGTAGAACCCGAGGGCCTTGGCCGTCAGGCGTTGATCCGAGTCATTCTCGAGCACCGCGGCGTTCACGGCCGCCTGGAGGTGCACCCCGCCCTTCGGGTGCGTGTACCCGGCCGCGAGCCCGATCGGGGTGTTGCCCGTGCCGTACACCCCAACGGTCCCGCCAATCACGGCGGTAAGCGCCACCGCCCCGGCCGCCACGAGGGCGGGCCCGCGGAGATCGGGGACATCATCCTCGTCGTCGTCCTCGCTTTTGTCTCCCTTCGACCGGGCGCCGTCCCCAGAATCACTCGTCTGCTCTCCGTCCGTCGCGTCGGTCGCCTCGCCCCCGTCTCGCCCGGTGCGCCCGCCCGCCTCTTGCTCCCGCCCCGCCCCGGCACGGCCCCCGGCCGCGTCGTCCTCTTCGCGCCCCGTGGCCTGGCCCGTCGTTTCGCCGCGGGGCCGCACCGTCCGCCCGTCGTCCCCTCGACTGTCGACGTAGTAGGGGTGGGGGCCGATGCGCCACCCGACGAGAATGCTCGTGCGCGGGGTGTAGACGCTCGGGGGGCGGCGAGGGACGGGCTCCTGCCGGCGCGCCTCCGGGTCGCGGTCCGATCGGCGGGAGGTCTGCGACGCCTCCGGTGCCGAAAAGCCCATCCGCTCGACCACGAGATTGCGCAGCCGCACCCCGCGCCGTAGCGCCCGGCGGGCCTCCTCCGCGGGCACGTCCAGGAAGACCCGGTCGTGCCCCACGGCCACCTCGAAGGAGTAGACGCTGGGCAGCGGGCGCAGCGCCATGCTATCGACGGCGACAATCATGTTGCCGATCGGTTCTCCCCCCGCCACCACCTCGGCCCGCAGCTCCACGTTCACCATCCGAAGTCCCTGGGGCCCCTCCCGGCGCGGTTGGATCGCCCCTTCGTACAAGACGCGCGCCCCCGGCCGCCACCCGAGCACGAACGACCAGCGCGAGGTGGAGTCGGTGGCGGCGTACCGGTAGTCGAGGCCGAGCGAGTCGATGTCCGGGAGGAGGTAAGGGGCCTGCGCGCCCATTTCGTCCAACAGCTGCGGCAGCGACTCGGGCCAGTCGACCAGCGACACCGTCCCACGAGCCGACGCGGCCCGCCTAGATGCGCGGTCCTGAGCCTGAACACTCCCCATACTCAGAAGGAGGAAAACGCCAGTGGCGACGATAAGACGAGACATGTGCGGCGGGTCGAATCTATGCGGAGTCCATTTGTAAGCCGCATCTTCTCGGCAAATAGTTACAGTGCGACGACGACCAAGAGGCGTGAGATCCCTTCACGCGCCGTCCCTCAAAACGTACGAATGACGTCCAGAAACGTCTCCCCGTACCGGTCGAGCTTCACGTCCCCCACCCCGTGCAGGTCCCGGAACGCCTCGGGCGTCTCGGGCCGGTGCTCCACCATGGCGCGGAGCGTCTTGTCGTTGAAGATGACGTACGGGGGCACCTCCTGCTCCTCCGCCAGTTGGGTGCGCGTCTCCCGCAGGGCCTCGAACAGCTCGCGTTCCGGCCCCTGGTCGGGCAGCGGATCGTCAGGGGCCGTCTTGGTGGTGCTGGAGACGGACGACGAGGCGGTCGTTCCCTCCTGCAGGGCCACCGTTTCGTTGCCGCGGAGCACCGGCCGACAGTCCTCTGTGAGCGTCAGCGCGCCGTAGCCGGCCACGTCCACCTCCACCATGCCCTTCGCCACCAGCTGCCGAATGACGGCCCGCCACTCGCCCTTCGACCGATCCGCCCCGATGCCGTAGGTCGACACGTCGTCGTGGTTGTGGCGACGCACCTTGTCGGTGTCCTTCCCCAGGAGCACGTCGGTCACGTGCCCGCTGCCGAAGCGCTGCCCGGTCCGGGCGATGCAGGAAAGCACCTTCTGGGCCGCCGTCGTGGCGTCGTGGGTGGTGGGCGGGTCGAGGCAGTTGTCGCAGTTGCCACACCGCTCGCCCTCCATTTCTTCCCCAAAGTAGCCCAGGAGCACCTTGCGGCGGCAGTCGGCCGTCTCACAATAGCCGAGCAGGGCGTTCAGCTTGTGCCGCTGCGCCCAGCGGTGCTCGTCGTGCTCGGTGCCCCGATCGATGAGCTGGCGCAGGCGCACCACGTCGCCCCGCCGGTACGTCATCCAGGCGGTGGCGGGGCGGCCGTCGCGCCCGGCGCGGCCGGTCTCCTGGTGGTAGGCCTCCAGGGTCTTCGGCACGTCGAGGTGGGCCACGAAGCGCACGTCGGGCTTGTCGATCCCCATGCCGAACGCCACCGTGGCGACGACGATGAGCCCGTCCTCGCGCAGAAAGCGATCCTGATGCGCTTCGCGCTGGGCCCCCGACAGGCCTGCGTGGTACGGGACGGCAGTGTGGCCCTGCTCGTTGAGCCAGTCGGCCGTCTGCTCCACGCTGTCCCGCGTGAGGCGGTACACGATGCCGTTCTCGCCCGGGTGTGCCCGCCCAATGAAGTCGTCGAGCTGCCGGAGGGGATCGCTGCCTTTGGGCTCCACCACATAGCGGATGTTGGGACGGTCGAAGCCGGTCACGAACCGATCCGGTGCGCCCATCTCCAGCCGGTCGAGGATGACCTGCTGCGTGGGCGGGTCCGCCGTGGCGGTGACGGCAATGCAGGGCACCTGGGGAAAGTCGTCCCGGAGCTTGGCCAGCTCCAGGTACTCGGGCCGAAAGTCGTGCCCCCACTGCGAGATGCAGTGGGCCTCGTCGATCGCAAGGAGTGCGGGATTGGCCTGGGCGAGGAGATTCTTGAAGCGGGACCGCGTGGCCCGCTCCGGGGCCACGTAGCAGAGATCGAGCTGGTCGTGCGTCAACTGCTCCTCCACGGCCCGGCGATCGTCGCGGCTCAGGCTGGAATTGAGCACGGCGGCCCGCACGCCCCGCTGCTGGAGGGCGTCGACCTGGTCCTGCATGAGCGAGATGAGGGGCGAGACGACGATGCCGGTCCCCCGCCGCACCATCGCGGGAATCTGGTAGCAGAGCGACTTGCCCCCGCCCGTGGGCATCACCACCATGGCGTCGCCGCCGCCGATGACCCGGTCGATGATGCGCTCCTGGTGCGGGCGGAACGCCTCGTAGCCGAAAACGGACTGGAGAACGTGCGTGGGATCAGCGTCGGTGACGGTCATCGGGATCTGCTCTCAAGTACGAACGACGTCGGGCCCGGAGTGCCTTTCCGGCTGCGTACATCTTCCATACCGAACGGACACCCACAAGATCGCCGCCCCGGACAGAGTCCCCGCAAATTACGCATTCGAACGCCCGCGCCCCCTCCCCGTACCCCGAAGACACTACGCCCCATCGTTTTCCTCTTCTCCCATGGATACCACCGTCTACACCTATGAGGGCGACGACGTCACCGTCACGTGGGACCGCGAGCGCTGCATCCACGCCCAGGCCTGCGTGGACGGCCTCCCAAACGTCTTCGACCCAGAGCGCCGGCCCTGGATTGCCCCCGGCCAGGCCGAGGCCGACGCCGTGGAGGCCGTGGTGCCACAGTGCCCCACCGGCGCGCTCCACCTCACCCGCAACGGCAACGATCCCGAGCCGCCCCCCGAGACCAATCGCCTCTCGATTGCCCCGAACGGTCCCCTCTACGTCCACGCCGACGCCGAACTGATCGACAGCGACGGCAAGACGCTCCTGTCGGATACGCGCATGGCGCTCTGCCGCTGCGGCCGGTCCGCCAACAAGCCGCTCTGCGACGGAAGCCACGAGGAAGGCTTCGACGACCCCGGCCAGATCGCCGTCGATCACCTGTCGTCCCCCGACAATCCCGAGGCAAACGGCCCGCTCCGCATCCGAGCCACCGAGGACGGCCCGTTCGTCATCGAGGGGCCGGTGACGATCACGGCCGACGACGAGGATACGATCTCGGGCCACCGGGGCGCGCTCTGTCGCTGTGGGGCCTCGGAAAGCAAGCCGTTCTGCGACGGAACCCACGCCGACGTGGGGTTCGAGTCGGACTGAGGGAGACGACGGGGAATCGTTACACTACGGAGCCGGAACGAGCCCCTCCCTCCATCCCCGTGTCGCCCCGGGACCTCGAAGCAGATCCGGAAGCGTGCCTCCCACGAATATTTCATCGGTCGCTCCCGGAACTGTTGACGATGCCCCCCACAGTGGGTATTCATCTTGAGTAGTCGTCCGGTCGTTTTCCCCACCTCGTCCGTCTCCGTCATGCCCGCCGCTGCTCGGTCGCTTCTCGTTGGCCTCTGCATCGTGCTCCTGGGGATTGGGAGTGCCGGGTGCGGAACCGTCACCTCCATGCTCCCCACCGAGACGAAGATGGTGCCCAAGGACACCCTGCTCGTGATGGCGAGCGACAGCACCGAGCTGCGCCCCGAGGTGGCCCGCCTCTACGCCCTGGAGACCGAACTGCTGACCACGACGGACAGCACCCACACGGCCCGCCTCCTGAACCGGGCGATGACAGACCTCGCCTCGCTCCTCCGCGAGACCCCGCAGGCCCTGGAGGCGGACGCCGTCCGCGAGCTTTACGGCGGCCTCACCGCCGAGTACCGCCGCTTCCACGGCTACGGCGCCGACCCGGACTCCCTCACCATGGCCCGCGGCCGGATTTTCTCGGTGCGGGCCCGCCTCTTTGACTCCCTGGACGACGTGGAAAACCCGTTCCTGGAAGCCGAACCGCCCGCCGGGCCCACCGAGGTCGAGGGTATGTCCGTGTCCCTCACCTCCAACCGCCTCGTCAACGAGAGCATCGAATACCTGCAGAAGGAGACCGGCCGGCACGTGGATCAGTGGCTCCAGCGTGCGCAGGTCTACGGCCCGATGATCGACCACATCCTGGCCGACGAAGGCGTGCCTCCGGAGCTGAAGTACCTCGCCATGGTCGAAAGCGGCCTGAACCCCGAGGCGCGCAGCTGGGCCGGCGCCGTGGGCATGTGGCAATTTATGGCGGGCACGGGACGACGCTACGGCCTTCGCGTGAACGCATGGGTCGATGAGCGGCGCGACCCCGAAAAAGCCACCCGTGCCGCCGCCCGCCACCTCAGCGACTTGCACGAGGAGTTCGGCGACTGGCACCTGGCCATGGCGGCCTACAACTGCGGAGCGGGCTGCGTCCGACGGGCCCTCCGCCGCACCGACGCCGACGACCCGACGTACTGGGACGCCTACGACTACCTCCCGCAGGAGACACAGGGCTACGTGCCCATGTTCATTGCCGCCACCCGCATTATGAGCAACCCGGACGCCTATGACGTGGGGGCGGCGCCCGCCACGCCCGCCTTCGCCTACGATTACGTGCCGGTGCACGGCAGCATGCTGTCCCTTCGCACCGTGGCCGAGCTCGCCGGCGCGGATCGCAGCACCATTCAGTCCCTCAACCCGGAACTCCGACGGGGCCGCGTCCCGCCGTCCAAGGATCGCTACCACCTCCGCATCCCGCTCGGCAGCTACCCCCGGTTCGCCTGGAACTACGCCGACCTGCCGGACCGACAGAAGCAACCGGCCACCACCTACACGGTGCGGTCCGGCGACACCCTCTCCGAAATTGCCGTCCGCTTCGGCACCACCAGCGACGTGCTGCGCCGCTTGAACGACATGGACGACACCCTCATTCGGGCCGGCGACACCCTCGTGGTGCCCGTCCGCGAGTACGACCACGCCCTCGCCGATACGGGGTCCTCCCCCCAGCAGCCGATTCGGGTGCAGTACGGCATGAACGCGCCCGTCCAGCCCCTCGATCGGATTGAGGTGACCGACCGCTCGGCCCCCTCCGACTCCACAGACGCGGACGGCGCCTCCTCGCCCTCCCTCGCCAGCACCGACTCGGGAAGCGGGAGCGAATCCGTCGCGTCCACCTACGAGGTCCAGCAGGGCGACACGCTCGGCGGCATCGCGCAGCGCTTCGGCGTGAGCGTGCAACAGCTCCGGGCCTGGAACGACCTCAACGGCAGCCGCATCTATCCGGGGCAGCGCCTCCAGATCAGCGAATAGCCGGACGGGTAGGGGAGAGCCCCCCGCTCCGCACGACGCCCCTCTGCTCACTCGTCGTACACGTTCCGCACCGTCTCGGCCACCTCCATCGCCTCCTGGCGGTTGTAGCGGAGCGCGATGTTCTGATAGTTGATCATGTCGTAGATCGTCCCGATCACGCAGAGGCCCCCGGTCAGCAGGTACAGCACCCCCATCCCAAACTCCTCGACGTAGAAGCGCTGCAGCCCCGCCGCGCCCAGCAGCCCCACCGCGGCGAGAATGAGAATGTGGGTCGGCTCGCGGCGACGGGTCCGGTAGATGCGCGCGAACTGTTCGGCCTGCGCATCGCTCATCTTGTTGAGAAGACGAGCCACTTCGACCTGCTCATCGCCGTCGAGTTCGGGGAGATGCTGAAGAACCTTAGACATGGGAGGCGGCAGTTGGGAAGGAAGCGTGCGACGATTGATCGCCCGAGGGGGCGGCGGCCGCGGATCGGCGACAGAGCC
Source organism: Salinivenus iranica (assembly GCA_002894665.1). GTDB lineage: Bacteria > Bacteroidota > Rhodothermia > Rhodothermales > Salinibacteraceae > Salinibacter > Salinibacter iranicus. The sequence continues at coordinate 48,500 of NCRB01000014.1, read as the reverse complement.
GAATCACGTGGGCCCCAATCATCCCCACGGCCGGGCCGGCGAGCGGGTGCATGGCCCACGACGCCGCAAACTGCCCGCGGGCGAGCAGCGCAATGGCGCGCCCCAGCCCCTCCCCCGGACACGGCAGGCCCAGATGCTCCAGCAGACACAGGGTGATCCCCTCGGCCTGCGGATCGAGGCTCGCCACGCCGACGAGGGCGGCAATCCAGAACACGGCTTCGACCGGCACTCGCCGAAGGAATGAGCCCCCCCGTGCGTGGGCCATGGGAATGCGACGCATGAACGAAAAGGACAATGCATTTCCTGTACGTGCCCCCCTCGCCGACTGTTACCGCGCGTTCCGTCTCCCTTCCGGCGACGTATCGAAATTGGATCGGCGCGCCCCTATGTTACACGAGTGCGTCGCTCTCCCCAGCACCCGCTTCCAGAACATGGTTCGCGTCCGCCGTCTCGTTCTTTTCGCCCTCCTTCTCCCCCTGGTGGCCCACGCCCAACCGGCCGAGCGCACCTCGCCGCTCTCCGTTCAGCAAATCATGCAGGAGCCCGAACCGTGGGTCGGCGACTGGCCCGACGATCCGCGGTGGCACGAGAGCGGCGACACCCTGTACTTTGACTGGAACCCCGATGGGCGTTTCGAAAGCGACTCGCTCTACAAGGTCGCCCGGGCCGGCGGCGAGCCCGTAAAGGTGCCCCCCGCCGAACGCCGCTCGCATCCGCCCACCTTCGACGGCTGGCACCACGGCGAACACGTCTACACCGACGGCGCCGAACGCAAAGTGTACACGGCAGACGGCGACCTGTACCTCTACGACCGGGCGGCCGACGAGCAAACCCGCCTCACCGACACGCGGGCCCAGGTCTCGGACCCGCGCTTCAGCCCCGACGGCTCGCGCATCCTCTTCCAACGGGACGACAACCTGTTTTCACTCGACCTCACCACGGGCCGCCTCCGGCAGCGCACCGACATCCGCTCCGGCCCCGAGCCGCAGGACGAGTCTCCCACGCCCCGCGAGGAGTTTCTGCAGGCCCAGCAGCTGGAGCTTTTTGAAACCTTCCGCGAGGAGAAGGCCGAAGACGAGCGCGCCGACACACTGCAGGAGCACGACCGCCAGGCCGCCGACCCGCCGCCGACGTTCTACACCGGCGACGCCCAGGTGACCGACCTTCGGCTCGATCCCACCGAGCGGTTCGTCACCGTGGCCCTGCAGTCACAGCCCGACGCTGCGGACCCAACCGAGGTGATCGATTACGTCACGCGCTCGGGCCACGCCGACGTGCTGCAGGCGCGCCCCAAGGTGGGCATTCCGCCCGACGCCTTCGCGCTCCACGTACAGGACCTGGCGCGCGACACCACCCTCGAGGTCAACCTTCACCAGCTCCCCGGGGCCTACGACGTTCCCGAGTACCGCCAGGAGCAGGGCGTGGACCTCGACTCCGGTGCGGCCAAGCGCGCCCTCTACAGCTACGGCCCCTACTGGAGCCCCGACGGAGACCACGCCGTCCTGGTGGTGCGGGCCGACGACAATAAGGACCGATGGATTGCCCGCCTCGATCCCACGACCGGCGACCTCACGGTGCTCGACCGTCAGCACGACGCGGCCTGGATCGGTGGCCCCGGCATCAGCGCGTACGGCGGACCCGGCACCGTCGGCTGGATGCCCGACGGCGAGCGCTTCTACTTTCAGAGCGAGGCGACCGGCTACAGCCACCTCTACACGGTCGACGTGGAGAGCGGCGCGACGACGCAACTCACGAGCGGGGACTTCGAGATTCACGATCCGCAGCTTTCGCGGGACGGGAGCACCTGGTTCTTCACGAGCACCCGCCATTCGCCGCATGAGCGGCACCTCTACCGCATGCCGGCCGAGGGCGGCTCGATGACGCGCCTCACGCAGGCCCCCGGCACGCACACGAGCGCCCTGAGCCCGGACGGCAACCGCCTCGCGACCCTCTACACCACCTCTACCCAGCCGGCCGATCTCTACCTCCGGGACGCCACCGCCGAGGCATCGCGCACCCGCGTCACGGAGTCCCCTACCGAGGACTGGAGCGCATACGACTGGCGCGACCCTGGAACCCTCCGCTTCGAGGCGTCGGACGGCGTCGAGGTGCCCGCCCACGTCTTTCGGCCCGAGGATCCGAACGGCGCCGCCGTCCTCTTTGTCCACGGCGCCGGCTACCTCCAAAACGTGAACGACGCCTTTACGCCCTATTTCCGGGAGTATATGTTCCACAACCTGCTCACGGACCTCGGCTACACGGTGATCAACGTGGACTACCGCGGCTCGGCGGGCTATGGGCGCGACTGGCGCACGGCCGTGTATCGCCACATGGGCGGGCGCGACCTGCAGGACTACGTCGACGCCTCCGAGTGGGTCGCGGACACGTACGACATCCGGCCCGAGCGACAGTTCATCTACGGGGGCTCCTACGGCGGCTTTATGACGCTGATGGCCCTCTTCACCGCGCCGGAGCACTTCGGCGGCGGCGCAGCCCTGCGCTCGGTGACCGACTGGGCCCACTACAACGACGTGTACACCTCCAACATCCTGAACACCCCGCAGACCGACTCCCTCGCCTACGCCCGCTCCTCGCCCATCTACCACGCGGAGGGCCTGGAGGACCCGCTGCTCATGCCCCACGGCCTGGTGGACACGAACGTGCAGGCGCAGGACATCTTCCGCCTCACGCAGCGCCTCATCGAGCTGGGCAAGGAGGACTGGGAACTGGCGCTCTACCCGGTGGAGGGGCACGGCTTTGAGGAGCCCGCCAGCTGGACCGACGAGTACCGCCGCATTCTGGACCTCATTCAGTCGAGCGTGGGCCCGGAGCGCTCGGACGCCCAGTAGACCCGTCGAACGCTGCAGGGGGCGGGGAGACGGCCCGCCTCACTCGGCGTCCGGTGCGCGATCCCCGCCGAGCGAAAGCGTAAACACGTCCCGGTTTTCGTTGACGATCCGCAGCGTCTGGGGATCGTCCCAGCTCACGGCCTCGGCCTGCTTGAGGCGCGACTCTGGCAGTTCGATGGCCCGGGGCTCCGTCGAGAGCCACTGGTCGCCCTTCTCCGGCCGGGAAAAGATCCAGACCCCGGTCGTGCAGACCACGGCCAGCCGGTCGCCACTCGGGCTGAGCGCCGCTCCCGTAGGCGGAGCGATCGAGGGGTGACGGTCCACGAGCGTGAGCGTGTTGACGCGGTGCAGGCGTTCGGTATCCAGCCGGTAGAGGGTCGTCCCCGAGTCCAGCTGGTTAATTTTCTGGCCCTTTCGCCGCTTGGTGAGCACGTAGAGGGTGCCGTCGTCCACAAAAAGGCTCTCGGCGTCGTAGTCCCACTTCTCCGCCGGGTAGGTCTTCTGGTCCGGGTACCGAATCTGGAGGTGCATCATCGGCCGGGTGCGCCGGGCGTAGTAGTAGGGCTCCGGAATCACGTAGATGCCAAGGTCACGGCGCGCGTTTCCGTTGTTTCCGATGTCGCCGACGTAGAGGGTGCTATCCTCAGTGGCCATGTCTTCGTAGTCGATGTGGGCGGCGGCCCCAAGGTGCAGCCCGGGCCAGGCGGGGCGGTCGGTCGTGTCGAGTGCCGCGCCGACCGCGTAGGTGCCCCGCCGCCACGGCGCCAGGTGGGCCGCCCCGGTGCTGTCGATGGCAAACAGGCGGGGCGAATCGCCGCTGTCGTTGTGCACCCACCAGACGTTGTCGAACTGCGGGCTTTTCACGATCCCGCTCATTTCGTCGATCGGGGGATGAGTGGCCTCCCCGTCCTTTTGCAGACGCGGGTCGGCGGGCTGGCCCCAGGCGGGAGAGGATGCCCCCGCGGCCAGCAGCACAGCCAGTCCAGCGACAAGGACTCGGAGGACCCGAAACGAAATCATGAGACACAGACCACCATCGACTGAGACGGATGCCCACGGAGGAACGACCAATGTCGCCCAGTGTGGGGGCTAGGGACGCTCCTCGGGCGGGGTCGGGAAGGGACGAACAGTAACTTCCGATGAGGGGTCGCTCTCTCCTCCCTCCCCAACAGCCGTCACACGATAGTAGTACTGCGTTCCATTCTCAACCGATGCATCGGTGAAGGCGGCTTCGGTGAGCGGGGCCTCACTTACGGGCGACCCGCTCACGCCCGACGTCGAGCGGGTGCTCCGGTACACCCGATACTCGTTGGCCGCCGAGGAGCCGCTCCACGATAGCGCAACCGCCCCGTCCTGCGACGTGGCCTCCACGTTGGTGGGGGGCGACGGGGGCGCCGTATTTCCTCCGCCGCCCCCGCTACACCCAACGAGCGGGAGGGCAATCCCAAGTAGAAGCAGTCCGCGAACCCAGCGGGTGAACCCGGAGAACGGCATGGCAATGCGATCACGTGCAACGAGACAACGAACAGGATCTTGTCACCGAACGAGCAGCACCCTCTCGGTGTGCTGGGTCCCTCCGGTGGTCCACCGGACGAAGTAGACCCCACTGGCAAGCGTGCCGCCGCTCTGGTCCACCCCGTCCCATGTCGTGCGGTGCGGCCCCGCCTCCTGCCGGGCATCGACGAGCGTCTGTACCTGGCGGCCCAGCACGTCGTACACCGACACCCGCACCTCCTGCGTGGAGGGAAGCGTGTACTGGAGCGTCACACGCTCGCGGAACGGGTTCGGCTGCGGGGGCTCCACCGAGAGCTGATCGGGCAGTTGCTCGGCCACCTCGGACTCGACATACGACGACTCACCGACCAACAGCCGGAAGTGGGTCGGGTGGGGGCCCGCCGAGACGGACACGGCCTGCTGCTGTCGAAGGTCGTAGCGCGTGCCGGCACTGTCAAGGAGAACCACCTCTCCCGTGCGCGGCAGGTCGTCGGCCCGAAGCGTGACGGCCCCCGCCGTGTCCGAGCGGAGGGTGAGGGGGTAGGTGTGTCCGTCCGCGCCGCCGGCCCGCACGTCGCGGGCGAGCGCCTGCTGGCGCCCCGGCTGATCGTCGGCGGAGGCGGGGCGACTGTGCAGCGACAGGGACGAGAACCGGGTCGGCGGGGCCACCCAGTCGTAGCGATCACGCTCCGCCTGGGCGTCCGGGCGCTCCTCTACGCGAACCGTGGCCGCGGCCTCGCCCCGGGACGCCCGGAGCGTGACCGCACGGGACGCAGGCGCCGCCGTCGACGTGCGCGTGTTCTCCGAGGTCTGGGCGGGAACGGGGATCGTAAGTTGCTCCAGGCCCTGGTCGTTCAGGAAATAGAACGCCTCGCCGCTGGCGGCCGTGGCAAACGTGGACGCCGTCTCAAACCCGCCGGCGCCCCAGGCCCACAGCGCCTGCAGGGAGCCCCCATTCGCCGCCTCCACGTCCGCCCAGGGTACGTCGACCGGGAGCGGGTTGGAGACAATATTCCACCCGTCGTGGAGCGGAATCGTCGTTTCCCCGTCCGCTACCTCCACCGTGCTGAACGTGTCGCTCACGGACCAGTCGCCCGTGTTCAGAAGCCAAAAGCCGCGGCCCGGCCGGAAGTTGAACTGGTCGCTTCCGTCGAACTTGACCAGGAAGTCCTGCTCGCTCCCGTCGTCCCAGTACGCCTGCCACCCAACGCCCGCCTCCTCAGAGAGGGTCGAGGCGAGGGCCCGATCGACCTGGCCGGGCAGGGCCACGAGCCGGTAGCTGTCCCCCGTGCTCGGGTCGCCAAAGGAGCGGGTGACGTCGACGGTCGTCTCTCCCGGCAGCTCCGCCTCCAGGTCGCCGGTGTCCAATCCAAGAAGCTGGTACCCTTCATCCGGCTCGTCCGCCCCCGCCCCCGCATTGTTGAACTGGCCAAGCACGCCTCGAAAGGTGGCCCGGTCCGGAATGGGCTCGCCTTCGAGTTCGGAGTCGGTGGGAATGCGAAGGGTGAGGCTGCCCGTTCCGTCCTCAATGGTGTAATTTCCGGCGCTGCCGCCCGCCTGAAAGGTCTCGTCCCCATCCGCCTCAATCGCGAAGTCCTCGACCTCCACAAGCTGCGACTCGTATGTCTCCCCCGACTGGGCAATGTCTTCGAGCGTAAGCGTAGCCCTCGCAGGAAGTGCATTGTCCTGCGACAGCACCTCATACCCGTCCTCCGGGACATTCGTCAATTCCAGGAGGCCATTGTAATACTCAAGCGACCCGGTGACCTGCAGTCGCGTGCCCTTTCGGATGACGCCCCCAAGGTTCTGCCCAAACGACCCGCTGGTCTCGAATACGTACAGTGCGCCGGTGTCGTCCTGCAGATACGGCCCTTCCGGCCCCACGCGGGTCACCACTCCCTCCACAGTCACCGTCTGACCGGCGCCTTGTTCACGCGCCTCCTGGATGGCCACCACGCCGGGCCCCGGCACGCCTGCCCCATAGGCCCGCTTCGCAAGCGTGGAGTCGAGGATAAAGGGATTTACCCGATTGCCCTGGTAGGTGGCCTTGACGAGGCTGCGCCGCAGCTCGGTCGCATCGACCGGGTCCTCTCGATGCCACTCGAGGAGCGTCTCGCGCTGAGCCTCCAGAAAGGACAGATCCGCCCGGTTCGGATACGCCATGGCAAAGTAAAACGCCGCCCGGGCCACGTCCCCCTTCTTGCTGTGGCGCGGCTCGAATTCCCCATTGTCGCTCGGGCTGCCGCACGCATTGCCCACCGATTCGGTGTACGTCTCTTTCTCTGTCGTGGGCTCCTCCGACTGCACTGTTTTCTCCCGAATCCAGCGCTCGGCGTCGGGGTCGTCAATCTCGGCGAACGGATAGTTGCACCGGTAGCTGTTGGCGTCCGACCACGTCGGCGCAAGGATGTACATGTTGCTGAGGGCCGGCTCCTGCTCCGCTCCCTTGCTGCGGGGCCACAGATGCTCGGTGTTCACGTCCTGATCGAGCAGCTGGGCCGTCGCGTCCCCGTCCGGATCGGCACTGGCCTGAAATCCGCCGTAGATCGTCTCGACCGTCCCCTGGTCGTTGAGGATGCTCTGATAGAGCGAATCGCGGGCCGTGTCGTACCCGAGCGTCGGCGGATTTCCGTACCGCTGCCGGAGCGAATCGAGGAGGACCTCGCTGCTGTCACCCGCCAGGATCGGGGCCTGCGCCGCCGGACTGTCGGCAATCCAGAGTGTGAAGCGGTTGGGCGAGGAGATGGGCCCGTCGTCCGAGGAGAGCACCACCTCCAGCCGTTCGACCCCCTCCTGCTCGCTATCATCCACCGGCTCCAGGGTTAGCGTCTGCGGTGCCGGATCGGTGCCGGAGAACGTGAGCGTCTTCGGACTCTGAAATCCAGAAACGTCGACGCCATTCTCGGCGGTACTTTCCGCCCCCACCGCCGCCATCACCGAGACCTCTCCGTCTGTCTCCTTGTTGAAAACCCGCACCTGCACCGACACAGCCGGGTCGCCTTCCTCCACCTGCGCAAACGTACGATTGAACGAGAACGAGAGAGACGACTGCAGATCGCTCTCGCGGACGGGTATCAACTGATATCCGTCGTCGGGCTCATCGCCTCCCGGCCCCGCTCCGTTGAACTGGCCCAGCACCCCTTCGAAGGCAAACACGCTCCCGGGAATGGACGCCCCCCCGATGGCCGTTTCATCAGTGTTCTGCACCCGAAACTCCCCCGTCTGCCCGTCGCCGTCTTCGACCGTGTAGGTCGTCCCGTTCTCAAAGGTGCCCGATGCACTCAGGAATCGGAGTCCTTCCACCCGCAAAAGCTCGCTCTCGTAGTCTTCCCCATTCTGCGCTAGCTCCGTAAGGGTCACCGACTGCGGGCTCGGCGGTTCGCCCTGCTCTTGCACCGTGAAGTCGGTGAGATCGTCATTGTTGATCTGTATGAGGCCGTTGAAGGCCGAGGTCGATCCTGTCACCTCCAGGGTCGTGCCGGGCTGGATCTCGCCCGCCTCAATCGCGTCCTGAAAGGCTGTGCTGTTCGCCCCATCGGTTTGCCGAATAACAAGTGCACTGGCGCCGGTGGGCCCGCTTTCGTCCTGGATGCGGGCGTAGGCCCCATACGCACGCGTCACCGTGCCCTCCACCGTGACCTCCGTCCCGAGCGGTTCGTCGCGCGCCGCGCTGATGTCCTGTTGCGCCTGCGCGGGGGTGGCCGCAATGGCCACGACCAACACCACGAGACCGACGAGCCGCCAACGTAACGAGTGCATCATCACGGAGCTGTGCGATATGAAAGATGCGCGTGTGTGGACAACGCCGCCGGACGTCTCCCCCCTTTCTCCCCACTCCAGCGAGAGATAGAGAAAGGGGACGGTCCTACCGACCGCCCCCATTCTCTCTTCAGGGTTTCCTCAGCCGGTCAGTTTGCGGGCTGGCCGCTCACGACAATGTTGTCGACCTGCCAGTCTGCCGCCTGTCCCCCCGATGTCCCGCTGGAGCGGTACTGGAAGGCGACGTACACCTCCGTGTCCTGGAACTCAGAGCCGGACAGGTTGACCTTGCCCGAGTCGACGAAATTGAAGTCTCCCTCGGAGAAGTTCACCTGGTCCGACACATCGGTCCACGTGAAGTTCTCCGGATTGCCGGACCCGTCGTAGTCGGTCGAGACCTTTACCTGGAGGCCGCGGCGCCCAGTGTCGTCGAACCCTTTCGCGTTGATGAAGCGGAGCGTCTCATTTTCGACCGTCGTGAAGTCGAGGGCCGGCGAAATGAGCCAATCGTTCGACGGCTCATTGGCCCCGAACCCGCTCATGACCGCGTAGGGAGCGTTGGGGGGATCGCCCTCGCTGCTCGTTCCCCAGTCCTCGTCGCTCGCCACGCTGACGGACGTCATCGGCGCCAGCTGGTCGTCCGAGAAGTCAACCGACGCGAGGGTCGCGACAGGCTCGAGATCTCCCGTTTCCAGTCCCAACAGCTGGTATCCCGTGTTTTCGTCCGGGTCGCCAAAGTTGTTAAACTGCCCGAGCACCCCCTGGAAGTTCGCCCCCTCCGGGATGTCTTCGCCCACGAGTTCGGATCCGCCCGGGATGCGGAGGGTCGACTCGCCGGAGGTGTTGCTGATCGTGTAGTTCGTGCCGGCCTGGAACTGCTGGTCGCCGCCGTCGTCGATCGCAAAGTTTTCGACGCGAATGAGCTCGCTCTCGTACTCCTCGCCGTTGTCGGTGACCTCGGCGAGGGACACGACCGGCGGGGACGGAAGCTCGTTGCCCGACGAGAACACTTCCGTGAGAGGCCCTTCGGTCACGTCCTGCAGCTGAAAGAGCCCACTGAAGAAGCCCGTGGAGCCGTCGACGCGCACCTCGTCGCCGACCTGCCCAGAAAAGTCCCCGTCGAAGACATAGAGGGCTCCCTCACTATCCTGCACGTACGCCCCATCCCCGTCGACTCGGGTCACAGTGCCGTCCACCACGGCTCGGCCTCCGGTCGGCCGGTCGCGCGCTTCCTGGGTCGTGAGCGGCTCATCATCCTCCTCCACCGTAAGGGTGAAGGTGTCGTTCTCACCCACGGACACGTCCGACGTGTCGGCGGCTGTCAGGGTGAGCACCAGCGTCTCCTCCTCTTCCAGAAATCCCGTGCTGTCGATGGGCTCGTCCACGATGTCGAACGAGAGCAGTTGGCGCCCCTCATTCGTGGTCGACTCCGGGAACGTGATCGTCGTATCCGTCGGCAGGCCCACGAAGTCCTCGTCCGCCACAGCCGTGCTCTGGGACGCATCGACCGATACGTCGAGACTGAACTCCTTAAACCCGGGATCCATAGCGACGAGGTTGACGGTGTAGCTCCCGTCCGTCTCGCTCACGACATCGCTCGTCGTCTCCAGCTCCACCGTCGTATTTTCGCCAAGATTGTCTGGGGTGCCACCTCCACTATCACACCCGGCGAGGACGAGACCGATCACGAGAACAGGAAGGAGCGCATTCAGGAAGCGTCGCATAAATCGTTGTGCCTAATCAGTGAGAACGGGGCAATGTGATGGGCGATCTTGGGGCGAGCGGGGGAGCCCCCGCGGCTGCCCCGATTGCTTACGGGCGTCCCACAACTCGAATGTTGTCGACCTGCTGGGCCTCCGAGGAGCCACCGCCCGTTCCGCTCGATCGATACTGGAACGCGACGTATACCTCATCGGCCTGGAACTGGCTGTCCGAGAGGTCGATGTCCCCCGACGAGACGAAATCGAAGCCTCCCTGTGAGAGGTTTTCGACGCGATCGGTCACGTCCGTCCACGTGAAGTCTTCCGGATTGCCGGACCCGTCGTAGTCGGTGGACACCTTCACCTGGAGCGGCTGGTCGAGCCCGCCGTCGTCGAAGTTCTTCGCGTTGATGAAGGAGAGCGTTTCGCCCTCAAAGTCGTTGAAGTTGAGCGCCGGCGAAATGAGCCAACTGTTCGAGGCTTCCGGCCCCCCGAAGGCATTCGCAGCGGCAAAGGGAGCGTTTGGAACCCCCGACGCACTGCCGATCCCCCAGCCGTTTCCGTTCGTGACGTTTGCCACCGTCATCGGGGCCACCTCCTCGTCCGAAAAGTCCTTCGCAAAGATCTCGACGGCTCCAATCGACACTGTGAGCTGGTTGGCCTCCCCTATCGACGCCCCCTGCACGTTCTGGAGCACAAAGAGCCCATTTTCCTGCGGCTCATTCTCCTCCTCGTCCTGGATGTCGAGCGAGAGGGTCTGCGTATTGCCGTCGGTGGCCGTATCCGGAAACACGACCCGCCCGGCCACGACGCCGCTGCCCACCGCCGTGCTGTCCTGCAGATTGAAGTCCGACGGATCGGTGCTGCTGGCGCCGTCGGCGTAGAGCACCTCGGCGGACACCTCGCGCCCAATCGCGCCGTTGAGCGTCACGCCCAGCTCCACGGGACTCTGACTCTCGGTGATCGAGATGTTCTCCGTCGCGAACGACACGGTCGCCTCCGTGTCCCCCGGTGCGTTGGGCGGCGTGCCACTATCAAAGCCGTCGCAGCCGACGAGGAGGAGGGGGGCAGCGAACAGCAGCGCTACGTAGCGAAGCGGGGAGGAAAAACGCATGGGACGATCAATCTCAGCTATCGAAGAAAAGTAACGGACAGACACAGCGTTCAGCGAACCGGCCCCGAGGGGCCGGATGCCCTTTCGCGGGACGGGTGCAGGTTAAAAGGTGTACTTTACGCCCAGGCGCAGGCGCCAACGGGAGGGAATGTCCTGCACGAAGAACTGCTCTCCGTTCAGACGATCCCGCACCGTTTCCTCGTCGAAGCTCACACGCGGCTTGCCAACGTCGTCCTGGCTGACGATGCGGCCGTTCACCTCGGTCCCTACGTCCTCCTCCGACACGTACCCTTCAAAGCTCCAGGCCTGGATGTTGTTGAAGCTCGTGTTTTGGATGCGGCCCCAACTGTCGTCAAGGAGATTGAGGACGTTCACCACATCGAGCGTCAGGCGAAGCTGTTGGCCCTCAAAGGTGCGGAAGGACTGGGCCAGGTGAAGGTCCAGAATGTTTTGCCAGGGGGCCCGGGCGGTATTTCGGTCAATCACCGACCCGCGGGCGTCGTCGAGGGCGTCGTTCCCCTCAATGAAGGCATTCATCAGATCCCAGTTTTCACTCTCCAGGAAGATGTCCGAACGGTTCTCCGGCACGTACACCAGGTCGTTTTCGGCGGCGCCGTCGCCGGTGTCGCCGTTGGCGTTGCCGTCGTAGATCCAACTGAACGGTTCGCCCGACCGGCCCTCGTAGACGATCCCAATGGTCGTCGCGTAACGCTCGCCGTAATTGAGCGTGTAGTTCAGTGTGCCGAGGATGCGGTGGCGGATCTCATAGTCGGCCGTTCCGACCCCGGCATTGTTCACATCCTTGTTCTCGTTATACGTCCAGTTAGAGATGGCCCGGCTCGAGGAGCCGTTGTTTACGTTGGTGGCGCGGTTGTAGGTGTAGGAAAGCGACCCGCCGATTCCTTCTCCGACGTTGCGCTGCAACTGCCCGGTGAGGCTGTACTGGTAGCCCTCGTTCGTATTCTCGAGCTGGATCGCGTTGGTAAACCGATCGGACACAGGGCCGTCGTACAGGGGCCGTCCGTACTTCGACTCGCCGACCTGCTCCAGGTTGAGGTCCCGGAAGGTCACATCGTTGAGCGAGTTCGAGTAAATGCCCTCCAGCGTCGCCACGAACCCAAGCGGCATCTCCTGGTCGATGGCGATGTTGGTCCGAAAGGTTTGCGGGTACTTGAAGTCGTCCTCAATCAGGTTGACCTCCGTCGTCTGCTCCGGCTCCAGAAGATCGCTGCAGCGCTGGCTTCCCGGATTTTCCTGACAGAACGCGGCGTTCGCTGGAAGCGGCTGCTCCTGCGGGTCCTGCGAGATGCCGCCCTCGCGGTCCGGAATGAAGTTCTGGCCGGGGTCGTACTCGCAGGCGGGGTCGTTGGCCGGGTCATCGGAATTGCGGCACGCCTCGGGGTTCTGCGTGTAGTCAATGCCGCTAAACCCGGCGGCGAGGCGGTTCAGGTCGGCCCCCGTGTTGCTGTACTGGTTGGAGACCCAGACGTACGGCGGATCGCCGCTGAAAACGCCGATGCCGCCGCGAATCTGTGTGGACAGCCCGTCGGCGAGCAGGTCCTGGTCGTAGTTGAACCCGAGACGGGGCGACCAGAGGGGGTTTCCGCTTGCCACGTCGCGGGTGCTCTTCCCGTAGGCCTCAAAGGCCGTCGGGTTGAAGGTAGGCTCGTCGGGCAGAACGGGCACGTCTACGCGCAGGCCGAGGGTCAACTTCAGCGACGGGAGGGCCTGCCACTCGTCTTGGACGTACCCGCCGAACTGGAAGGCCGAAAATTCTGCCCTCGGGGCGTCCGTGCCAGCGGCGGCCGTGGGATAGCTGTACAGATACTGGGTCGGCTGCCCATTCTGAAGGGCCTGCTGGACCGACACCTCGTCGCCCGCCGGGGTTTCGAACGAGTTGAACGTGTACGAGCCGAAGAAGTCCTGAATGAACAGGTTGGAGAACTCGTAAAGCTTGTTGCTCGTCCCCACGGTCAGCGAGTGGTCGCCGAGCTCATACGTGAAGTTGTCGGTGAACTCGTAGAGGTCCTGGTTCAACTGGTTGGCCTGGTTGAACCGCCCGATCCCGGCGAAGAGCGCCCGGCCGCCGCCCAGCGTGACCTCCATCTCCGGGAAGGCCGCATCCTGCACGTTTCGCTCATCCCGAATCCGGGTGTACACGAAGCGGGCCTCGTTGAACATGTTGTCGCCGATCGTGCTGTTCAGCGTCGCCGTCGCCGAGTTCTGAAGGCTCTCGAAGACGTACTGCCGATTGGCAAAGCTATAATCGTCGGGATCGCGCGTGATGCCCGCGTCGTCGCCTGCGTTTACGTAATTGTTGCGGACCGTCAGCCGGTGACTATCGTTGATATTCCAGTCAAGCTTCACCAGCAGCTTCTCGTTGTCCTCCCGCTGGGTGAGCGGCGAGAAGCCGCCCGGGTCATAGTTGTACAGGCCATTCTCGTCTCGGAAGATGTTCTGGACTTCTTCGACGGTCGAGACCGGCTCTCGGAAAATGTTGGTCCCGTCCAGGTCTGCTCCCACCCGCGTATCGAGCGGAGAGCTCTCTCGCTTCAGCTCGGCGGAGACGAAGAAGAACAGCTCATCCTGAATGATGGGCCCGCCCAGCGTTCCGGTGTAGAAGGCCTGATTGAACTCCCCCGTGCCTACTCCGTCGAGGTCCCCGGTAAAGTCTTCCGTCCCTCCCTTAAACCGGAGCGTCCCCTCGAACTCGTTGCTTCCGCTTTTTGTGATCGCGTTGACCTGCCCCCCGGTGAAGCCGCTCGACGTCACGTCGTAGGGCGAAATGTTGATGTTGAACTCCTGGATGGCGTCCAAACTAATGGGCTCGGCCCCGGCCTGGCTGCCCGGCACCGCATCCCCGAGGCCAAATACATCGTCGAGCGTCGCCCCGTCAATCTGAATGCTGTTGTACCGACTATTCGCCCCTCCCAGGCTCCCATCGCCCTGTGCCTGCGGGACGAGGCGCGTGAAGTCGGTCAGGCTCCGCCCAATCGTCGGGAGTTCGTCGATTTCCTGCGACGACACGTTGGTTGCAGCCCCCGTCCGGTCCTTGTCAATGACAGCGCCGGACCGCTGCCCAATGACTTCGACCTCCTCCATCTCAGCCGTCTGCTGCTGGAGCGTAAATTCGATCTCGCGGGTCTCGTCAAGCTGCAATTGAATGCCCTCGCGCCGGGTGGTCTGGTACCCCACGAACGAGGCCGTGATCGTGTACGGTCCGCCGACCCGCATCCCGCGGATGGTGAACCGGCCCCGTGGATTGGTCGCGGTGCCGTACTCCGTACCGGTCGGTTCGTGGACCGCCACGACGTTCACCCCCGGCAGCGGTTCTTCATTCTCCGCATCGATGACGGTGCCGGTGATGGAGGCCGTGGTCCCCTGGGCCTGCACCGTCCCCAGGGGCACCCCCAACAGGACAGTCGCGGCGAGGAGGAAAAGTGACCAGCGTGACATAGCGGTGTCCATGGTCGATTGGATCGGTTAACGTGAGAGGAGCGGCCGGTGGCGCAGATCCTACCCGCACCTGCGCCCGGTAAAGTAGTCGGAGAGGCCGTGGGCGTACGGCAACAAGCGTAGGCCGATACATAGAGTACAAGTGAGAGTCCTTATCATCAATGAAGAACCGATTTGCTATCCCTTCTCCAGCAACCATAACACTGTGATAACGACCGTCTCCCTGAATCTCTCACCGACTACCGCTGTCCGCGAATGTTTTCTAACAGAAATACGTTGCGGTTCTCGTTTATAATGCGGTGCGTCTGCGGGTCGTCCCAAGTCACCGCCCCGGCTGCTTGGGGCGCAACTCTGGCCGTTTGATGGCCCGGGGCTCCGTCAAGCGCCACCCGTCGCCCTTCTCCGACCGGGGACAGCCCCCGACGCCCGTCGTGCAAACCATGGCCGCCCCCAGCGCTGCAGCGGCGTTGCCGAGCTGCGGGCTTTTTCCGATCCCGCTCACCTTGTCGATCGGGGGGGCGGGACCGTTCCGACGTGCACAAAACGGGCGCTATCGACGGGCCGGGCGTGCCCGGGGAGGCTTCCCGCGGCAAAGAGAAAGAACACAAGGACAAAACCGAGAGAACGAGGCTATCGCACTCGATGCCATTCGTACTAAAACCCCAGAAGGAAAAGAGATACGGAACGGTAGCACAAATACGAAACGGGCGGCCGTCCGTCGACGACCGCCCGCTCGCAGTGATGGGTCCCTTCGGCCGAACCGTTAGAAGTTGAGGCGGACGCCAAACTTCATCTGCCACTGGGAACTGTAGGAGGACCCGGTTCGGATCTCATTGAAGATGTCCTCCTGATCGATCGTCTCTACTTCGTCGGCGACCCCATCGCCGTTGGTGTCTTCAACCGAGCGAATGACCTCCTGGGCCGTGTACACCGGCGTGTAGTTTCCGTTGTCCGGATCCTCGAACTCGCGGAAGGAGGTGAGGTCAACCTGCCCAGCTCCGGCGTACCGCTCGCCCCAGTCCGTCCCGAACACGTCGCCCAGGAGGCTGGAGAAGTTGAACACGTTCGCCGTCAGCTCCAGGCTCTGCTGCCGCCCGAGGAGGTTCTGGAAAACCTCCAGGCGGAGGTTGAGGTCGAAGACGCTCTCCCAGGGCGTCCGGTCGCCGTTGCGCTCCGCGTACTGTCCGCGGCGATCGCTCAGGTAGTCGTTGCCGCGGATGAACTGATCCAGGGCTTGCGCCTGCAGCTCAGGAGTAATCGTCGGTCCGTCGTCCGGGTCAATTTCCCCAAAGGTCAGATTCTGGGTCTGTCCCGGAACGTAGAGCAGCGAGTTTGCTTCCCCTCGCTCCCGAACCATATTCTCGCTGTTGTCGATGACGTAGGAGAACGGCCGACCGGACTGCCCATCGTAGATCAATGTCGTCGTGAGGGCGAACCGGTCGCCGAGCTGCTGGCGGTAGGAGAACCGACCAAGCACGCGGTGCCCCGTCGAGAAGTCCGAGCGGGCCAGCCCGATGTTGTTCGCGCCGTTGACGTGCTCGACGCCGTCCCAGAGCGAGTTGACCTGCGACGAGAGCCCGTCGTTCACCGAGTAGGAATCGCCGTACGTGTAGGACACATCGGCGCGGAGGCCACTGTTTTCCGTCACGATGCCCTCGAACGTCTTCCGGAGGCGGGTCGTGAGGTTGTAGGAGTAGCCGCGATCGGTATTGCCCACACGGTGGATGTTCGCGTAGCGAGCATCAATCCGCTGATCCCCGGATTCGGCGTAGGGACTCGCCCCATCGTCGAACTCCGAGGGCACCCAGATGGGCCGATTGTCCGGGCCGTCCAGCGTCTCGTTCGCCGGGCGCAGGTTGACGTTCGTGACCAGCACGTTCTTCAGCGTGTTCGAGTACTGAGCCTCGATTGTGCCAATCACACCGCCCGGAAGCTCCTGATCGATACCCAGAGAGGAGCGCCAGAACCGCGGATTGTAGTAGTCCTTCTCGAACATCTCGAGGCGACCGCTCGGAATTAGGTCCGACGGATCGCGGTCCTGGAAGTCGGCCACCGTCAGGCCGTTCTGCGGGTTCGGACGGAACTCGGCCTGGCCGAATGTAAAGTCGACCGTCCCGGTGTTCGTCCCGTTGTTGAGGTACATTCCACCGGGCCACACGAAGGGCTGCCGGCTCGTAAAGATGCCGGTGCCTCCGCGCACCTGTGTGGTCTCGTCGCCGAAGGCGTCCCAGTTAAAGCCAAAGCGGGGCGCCCAGTGCAGGTTCGGGTCCGGCGTTTCGCCGGGCCGTGCCCCGTTCATCGAGTAAAAGTTCCGGATGGCCGGGATTGTAGTGTCCCGGGGATCGAGCTCCGGATCGTTCGGCACCAGCTCGTTGTCCGGGTTCGCAAACGCCGGATCGTCGAGGTATACCGGCACGTCGACTCGAACGCCTCCCGTCAGCGTCAGACGGTCGCTTACCGTCCACTCGTCCTGAATGTAGAGGCTGGTGTTGAGCGCACGGAACGCGCCCTGTGCGTTCGTCGCATCGCCGATTTTCTCCTCAAACGTATTCGGCGTACTCGGATCGTCGTCTACGAGCGAAAAGCCGCGGGCGAAGACCGAGTTGGCAATCCCCGAATCAACCCCCTGACAGGCGCTGCCGGGGTTGTCGATCGACGCGCATACGGTCTCGCGGAATTCGTCGACGGCCGTCCCGTTGCCGTCGTTGTCCACGAAAATGTACCATCCGTAGTTGAACGGGACGAACTTGTTTGCGAGATCGTAGAGCTCGTTGTGCGTCCCGACCGTGACGGTGTGGTCCCCAAAGAACATATCAAAGTCGTTCGTGAGGGTGAAGACCTCCTGCTTGAGGAAGTTCACCGTCGAGAACGGCTCGCCCCCGAGGCCGATGCTGGCGGCTCCGTCGTTAATGTCGACGGTCGGGAACGGCTGGTCGAGGTTCGTGTCCCGGTCGTCCTCCACGTTTTTGTAGCTGAGAATCAGCTTGTTGGCAAAGTTGTTGCCGAACGAGCTATTCAGCTCAAACGCACCGATCTGAGTGGTATTCGGAAACACCTCGTTTCGGCTGGAGAACGAGATCTCCTGCGGATTTCCGCCAAACGCGTCGACGTTGACCGACTCGGAGTAGCTGTACCGAAGGCTCGCCCGGTGATTCTGGCTGATATTCCAGTCGAGCTTGCCCAAGAACTTGTCGCTATCCAACGAGGTGGCATTGCCCTGAAAACTCCCGGGGTCGTACCGATCCCCCACCGTGCTTTCGACAAAGCTCAGGAGGTCGTTCAAGTCCGACTCGGACTGGATGGCCTGCCCTTCGAACTCATCGAATCCGCCCTCAAACGGCTGGGGCGAGGTCTCCCGGTTGATGTCGAAGTTGACGAAGAAGAAGAGCTCATCCTCGATAATGGGACCGCCGAGGCGTCCCACGTAGCGCTCATTCGTGAAGTCCGGGAACGGGGCATTCGGCAGGTCCTCCGCGAAGCTCTGGTCGCGGTACTCAAAGGCAAGCGACCCCTCGAACTGGTTCGAGCCGCTCCGCGTCACAGCGTTGATCGCCCCGCCGCCGAAGTAGCTCTGCGTTACGTCGTACGGTGAGATCTCGATGTTGAAACTCTGGATGGCATCGGTGCTAATCGGCGTGGCACCGGTCTGTCCGCCGTCGGTGCCCTGCGCCGACAGGCCAAACACGTCGTTGCTCACCGCCCCGTCGATGAAAACGGAGTTGTACCGGTTGTTCTGCCCGGCGATCGAGATGGAGGAGCCGTCGTCGTCGTCGTTTCCGACGATGGCCTGCGGCGTGAACCGCGCGAAGTCCGCAATGGACCGGTCGATGGTCGGCGCGTTCTGGATGTCCTCCTCCGAGATGTTCGTGGAGATGCCTCGGCGCTGACTGCTGAAGACCGCGCCCTGTCCTTCAGCAACCACCTCAACCTCATCAAGCTCCTGGGTCTGAGGCTGGAGCTGAAACTCGAAGGTGCGAGTCTCGCCAAGGTCGAGCTCGACGTTCGTCTCGCGCTGCGACTGGTAGCCGACGAACGAGACGGTGATCGTGTAGGGGCCGCCGACCCGCACGTTGGCCAGGGTGAATTGCCCTCGCTGGCTGGTAGACGCGCCGTAGCGAGACCCGCTCGGCTCGTGGACCGCCAGGACATTCACGCCCGGAAGGGGTTCGTCGTTTTCATCGACCACCGTGCCGCGGATGGTGGCCGAGGTGACGCCCTGCCCGTGAGCCAAACTGGGACAGAGCACCAGGACTGCAAGCAGTAAAATTGGTATCGAAGCCCAACGCTTCATAGCGATGGTGGATTTTATGGGACGAGTGGTGAACGTAGCAGACGCATCCCCTCGCAGGACAACGCTCGCTCTTTCAGCGTGCCCCTTGCCCCCGTGTGACAAAGACCGAAGGGTGGGAGGGTCTTGCGACTCTGCACTCAGCACAGTAGTGGATCGGGGGATCTTTTTCCACCTTGGTGAACTGGCTTCTATTACTTTCAACCCTGAGATAATAGTCCGGTAATGCCGGTTATGGTTTGATAATCTCGCCCGGGTCATTCCCCCTTCGGCGTGGCCGCTACTGTTTTCTCCGACCGCGTTTCTCCCCCTCACTCCCCAGCGTCGAAATCGCGACTCATTTTCGCTCTCCCGGAACCACACCTGGGGGCGCACGCGAACAAACCGGCCCGTCCCTTCCCTCCCAACGTCCACCGGTGCCATCATCGACCCCGACGCGTTCGCCGACCGAAAGCAGCTCATCGAGGCGGCCATCGCCCTCTACCAGGACGACGCGGCCGTCCTCACCGCCCCCACCGTGCGCCGCCGGGCCGGCGTGGACCGGGCGGTCCTCGACGCCTACGTCGACGACGCAGACGCCCTCCTCCCCGCCTACTACGACCTCGCCGTCGACCAGTACCGCCTGCTCGCCGACGCCACGACCGACTACGAGTCCTTCTCGTTTGAGGAGCGGCTGGCCTCCTTCTTCTATATTCTGCTCGACGCGCTGGACGAGCAGCGGCCGTTCGTACAGAACACCTTCGACACCTGGGTGCGCCGGCGGTCTGCCTTCCGGGCGGAGGTGCGGGCCGAACTCCGCGCCCTCCTTACGGACGACGACGTGGTGCCAAACGCCAACCAGCTTGTCACGGGCCTGTGGCCGGTGCACGAAGTGCTCACCATCGTCACGATGGCCGTCGTCCGCCACTGGATCGGAGACGAGTCGGACGGTCAGGCCGCCACCACGGCACTCGTCGACAAACTCGTTTCGTTTGTGGCCGAACTGGTCACCTTTGGTGGCGTATCTTCGGGGCTCGACCTGGCCTGGCACATCGTGCAGCACGACGCGCTGGGCCTGGGCCGGCTGCCAATCGTTGGGCGCTGGCTCGGACGTCGCTAACTTCCGCACGCCTCCCCTGACAGGATCTCGCAATGAGCGAGCGCGACCCCGACTCATCGAATGAAGACTTTCCCGCCACCAAGCTGGAGCGCGGGCGCATCTTTGCCAAGACGGGCCTGCAGGTGGGCAAGAACTACGCGCAGTACCTCGCCGATCGGGTGCGCGGGAAGGGCGGGGAGGAACGCAAGCGCAACCTGAACACGCAGAACGCGAAGGACCTTTTCAAGGAGTTCGCCCGGCTGCGCGGCACGGCCCTCAAGCTGGCCCAGTCCATGAGCCTCGACACCGGCATGCTGCCGGACGAGTTCATGGAGGTGATGGCGGAGGCGCAATACCGCGTGCCGCCGATGAACCGGGCCCTGGTCCGAAAACAGATCCGCGACGCTCTGGGGCGCTTCCCGGAGCTGCTCTTCGACGAGTTCGAGGGCGAGGCCATGGCCGCGGCCTCCATCGGGCAGGTCCACCGTGCCCGCCTCGAGGACGGCCGCCCCGTCGCCGTGAAGGTGCAGTACCCCAACGTCCGCGACACCATCGAGTCCGACCTGTCGCTGGCCCGCACCCTCTTCCGCCGCATCGTAAAGGGCGGGCCGATCGACGACTACTTTGAGGAGGTGCGCGCCCGCCTCCGCGAGGAGACGGACTACCTGAACGAGGCCGACAACATTGCCTACTTCGCCGACCAGTACGGGGGCGGCGACCTGGTGACCCCGGAGCCCGTGCGCGAGCAGACCGCCGAGACGGTGCTCACCATGACGTTCGTGGAGGGGCAGCACCTCGACGCGTTCCTGGATACCGACCCCGATCAGGCCGCCCGCGACCACTTCGGGCAGCTTCTCTGGGACTTCCTGCACCGGCAGGTCGCCCACAACCACCGCACGCTCCACGCCGATACCCACCCCGGCAACTTCCTCTTCCGCGAGGACGGGCGCCTCGGCATCATCGACTTTGGCTGCGTGAAAACGCTCCCCCAGGCCTTCCGCGACGACATGCTGCGCCTCTTCCGCGCCCGCATGGAGGACGACAAGGACGAGATCGACCGCCTGCTCCGCCGCCTCGACATCCTCCAAGAGGATATGCCGGAGACGACCCAGGCCGAGGTCCGCGACTTTTTCGACCGCTACGGCTCCCTCATCGTGGAGCCCTACCGCCAGTCGTCGTTCGATTTCGGCGACCCGGACTTCCGCGACCGGCTGCAGGAATCCTTCAAAGAGGCCTCCACCCTGCGCCAGGCGGCCGGCTCGCCCCACTTCATCTTCCTGAACAAGGCGCTGGTGGGCCTGCTTAACCTGCTGGTTCAACTCAGGCCGCGGATCGACACCACCGACAGCATCGAGCGCCTCAACACTGCCCTGGAGGACATCGACGGGCGCCCCGTCTCCCCACGTTCAACGTCCTAACGTTCAACGTCCTAACGTTCAACGTACAACGCACTACACGTCGAAGAGCGTGTCGAAGTACTGCTCGCCGCCGTCGCAGATGATGGTGACGACCGTGGCATCCGGCTGCTCCTCGCTGATGTCGAGTGCAACGGAGAGGGCCGCGCCCGCACTGGGCCCAATCAGCAGGCCGTGCTCCTGCGCCGAGGTGCGCGCCTGTGTGAATGCGCGCTCGTCCGCCACGTCGCGCATCTCGTCGATGTAGTCGAACCACATCGTGGGTAGATCGCCGCCCTTGCCGAGCCCCTCGACCTCTGTGTCGTAGGGCACCGGCTCCTTTCCGTAGAAAGCCGTAGAAATGTTGGACTGCTTGGCGTCGACCCCAATGACCGTCACGTCGCGCCCGGCCGCGGCGGCCTGTTCCTGTACGTACCGTGCGCTGCCGCTCAGGATGCCCCCGGTGCCCATCGCCCCCACGAGGTGCGTCATGCGGTCGCCGGCCTGTCCCCAAATTTCCGGGCCCGTCCACTGGTAGTGCACGCCCGGGTTCGACTGGTTGTGGTACTGATCCACCAGAAACGCCCCGTCGTCCTCGTCCGCAAGGCGCTGCGCCACCGAGCGGTAGTGGTCGGGGTGGCCGCTCTCCACATCCGAGGGGCACTCGTGCACCTCCGCCCCAAACGCCTTCATGTAGCCGATCTTCTGTCGGCTGGTGGAGTCGGGACACGCCAGCTTACAGTCGGCGCCCAGCCGGTTGGCCACGAAAGCCACCGCGCCGGCCGTATTGCCCGAGCTGGCCTCCACCACCGTGTCGTACTCCCCCTCCGCCAGGGCCTCCGACAGGATGCCCATCGCGATGCGGTCCTTCATCGACCGGGTCGGGTTTTCCGTCTCCAGCTTACAGAGGACGCGCCCCCGGTCGGTGCCCGGGTACGAGACGAGCGGCGTGTCGCCAATCAGGCGCAGCACGGGGTCGTCGGTGGGAAAGGGAGAGGCCGGGGCCGAATTTGTGCGGGGCGCGGCGTCGGTCGACATGAGCAGGCGGGATTGATGAACGAGCAGCAATTTTCCGATAATGGGACCGGTGTCCCTACGAATGTGTTCGCTGCCGCTCCGTCCCCGTTCCTCCGCCCCCGCACACAACCGGGCCGTGGCCCCGTCCTCGGCCGTTTTTTCGCCCGCCCACCCTCGTTTTCACGATTTCTAAACGCCTCCCCGTACGGCTCCGGGCCGCCCGTGCCGGCACGGCCCCGCCTCTGCCGCTACCGAACCGGCGAGCTGGTGGGTCGGCCCTGATGGGTCGACGCCAGGTAGTACCACAAAAATCCGCCCACGATTACGGCTCCTGCCAGCCCGAGCCCGACCAGTTCGCCGGGCGAGGACACGGGCATAAACGTGACCCGAGGCCCCAGGATGAGCCCGCCGACCAGAAGGACGAAGACAAACACGAAGAGGCCGAAGTACTCAAGAAGGAGTTTCATGGAGCAGTGGCCTCCATCTTTCCGACGAGGTCAGTCAGAATCCAGAGCGAGGGCACCCACAGGCCCACAAAAATGGCCGCCTGGGGATTGCCGCTGAACCACAGGTAAATGGACAATGCGAGCGCGAGGACACCGGCGATAAAGACCCATCCTTTGCTGGTCATTTCGGGGGAGAGGAATGGGAGAAACGAAAACCGCACGCGGAGACGTGGTGAATACAACCAAAAAACGCCGGACTGCACAATGGCAGTCCGGCGCATAGTCCCCTCATCGATCGGTGTCTTTTTACGCGGGCACGGCCTCGCGGTGCTCGATGCGGGTTCCAAGCACGTCGAGGAACTGGGAGATCCAGGCCACGTGGGCCGACCAGGCCGGGGCGGTCACCAGATTGCCGTCGGTCACCGCCTCGTCCATGCCAATGTCGGCGTAGGTGCCGCCCGCCGCCTCCACTTCGGGCGCGCAGGCCGGGTAGGCCGAGCACCGCCGGCCCTCCAGGACGTCGGCCGCGGCGAGGGTCTGGGCGGCGTGGCACACGGCCGCCACCGGCTTGCCTGCCTCAAAGAAATGGCGCACCATCTCAAGCACCCGATCGTTGAGACGCGTATACTCCGGCGCCCGTCCGCCGGGCAGGCACAGCGCGTCGTACTCCGTTTCGTCCACCTCGTCGAAGGTCGCGTTCAGGGTAAAGTTGTGGCCCGGCTTCTCCGAGTAGGTCTGGTCGCCCTCAAAGTCGTGGATCGCGGTGGGAATCGTGTCGCCACTCGCCTTGTCGGGGCAGACGGCGTGGACCTCGTGTCCGACGGCCTGCAGGGCCTGGAAGGGAACCATCGTTTCGTAGTCTTCGGCGTAGTCGCCGACAATCATGAGGATGCGTTTGGCCATGGCGGAGTTGGGAGGTTGTGTGAGAGCGTTGTGGACGAAAATTGCATGCCAACGGCCTGAAAAAGGTCCCGGTGCGGGCGACGTGATTCTGCTCGATCTGGGGCTCTCCAATCCCCATTCCGGACCTCATCCCTCGACGTCCGCGAGGGCCGCGGCGGCCCGGCGACCGGCCTGGATGGCGCCGTCAAGGTAGCCGGGGTGGTCGGCGGCGGTCTCGGCCGCGGCGAGGACAAGGCGCCCGTTCCAGTGCGCCTCTCGGAGGACGGGCGCGGGGTCGGGGGGAGTCTGCGACCCGGACGGGGACTCATCGGGCGGCGTGGTGGCGGCGTCGCGGCTCCAATCGCAGGTGGCCACGCCGGTCGGATGGGCCGCGGCCTCCCCGAAGCAGTGGACGAGCTGGCGGACGATGGCCTCTTTCTGGTCCGCCGGGGCGGACGGGGTGGGCGACCTGGAGCCCGGCGGGTGCATGAACCCCGCCAGGGCGGCGGCCCCGGTGGGCGACACGGCGTCGTGCCAGTCGTGCACGGGCCCGGCCCGGCTCACCACCCGCCCATCAATGCCCTGTTCGCGCCAGAACGGGCGCTCGTAGGTGACGGCTGCTTTGGCGGAGGTGCCCATCCAGGTCGTCGTGTCCCGCATTGCCCGCAGGAGGGCATTGGGCGCCGGCCGGAACGCAACGGTCTCGCCCGCGAGGCGGGGGGGCACCGCGAGCACCACCGCCTCGGGCCGCACGGTCCGGGTTCCTGCGGGGGTCTGGGCCCGCGCCTCCACGCCCGCCTCCGTGTGCCGCAGGGCGACGAGCCGGTGGTTCAGCCGCACCGTGCCCGTCTCCAGCCTCGCCCGGAGGCGATCGGAGAGCGCCTGGGTGCCCCCGACCAGTCGCCACGAGGGCGGCGGCGTGTTGGGCCACTCAAACCGCTCGACCGGATCGTCGGCGGTGGGTTCGTGGAGGGCCACCCCGGGCTCGTGCTGCCGCACCCGGTCCACTTCGAGGCGGTCGGCCAGCGCCCGCACCCGCTCGTGCTGGGCCCAGTGCCAGGCCGCCCCCAGGTCCACCCGATGGTCCTCCGGCCCGACCGGCACGCTCCAGCACCGGCCGCCGACGCGATCGCGCGCCTCCCACACCGCAACGGCCCGCCCCGCCGCCTGGAGACGAGTGGCTGCGACGAGGCCGGACAGCCCCGCCCCTACGACGAGAACGGGGGGCACAGATGCATCAGGCATGCGAACCGGTCATTCGTCCGATGAAAAGATCAGCGCGTCAAGGCTGTACCGGCCCGGCCCCGTCAGCAGAAGCGCCACGAACACCGTCGCCATCTCCGTCGCGTGCCACGGCCCCTCGCCCGCCGCGATGTGGCTCGCAAACGCAACGGCCATCACCACGAGCAGGAGCCCCAGCACGGGCCGGAAGAGCAGGCCGAGCATAAGACAGAGGCCGCCCACAAACTCCGTGGCCGCCGCCATAAAACCCCAGAACGTGGGCCAGAACGTGATGCCAAAAAGGGCCATGTTCTGCCCCAGGTCGGCCCACTGCCCCGGGCCGCCGGAGATTTTGGCCCAGCCGTAGACATACACGAACGAGATGCCGATGCCTACCCGCAGCACCAGGAGGGCGAGGTCGACGGAGCTCCAGCGAGTGGTGGTCATACCGGACGGATGGAGGACGAAAGAGGGCGGAGGCTACAGATTCTCGTCAAAGCTGTACTTGCCGGGCCCCGTAAAAATGAGGCTGAAGAACAGCGCGGCGTAGAGCAGGGCCAATTCCGGACTGCCATCAATCGCCCCGGTCATGTGGGCGGTGGCCGCCACGAGCATGTTGATGACGACGAGGATGGCGGCGGGACGCGTGGCGAGGCCCACGGCCACCAGCAGGGCGCCCACGAACTCCGCGACCGCGGCCATGAACCCCCAGAACGTCGGCAAAACCCCAATTCCGAAGAGCCCATCCATCACACCGCCGAGCTGGGCCCACTGCTCCGCCCCTCCGGTGATCTTGCCAAGGCCGTGCCCGAACGCCAGGTAGGCCCCAAAGATGAGCCGAAGAAGCAGAAGGCCGGCGTCGCGGTACTTGTCAAGGTGTGTCCAGATCATTGACTGAGAATCGATTGGGGAAGAATGTTGTCGCGGATCGACGCTCAGTATAGGGAACGACCACCGGCCTGTCGAATCGAGAGGGCAACCGCCCGTATTGTCCCCTACTCGATCGTCCAGGTGTCGCCGTCGTGCAAGAGCGCGTCGAGGTCCCCTTCCCCCCGCTCTTCGGTCACCGTGCGGAGCTGGTTGTGCACGAGCGCCTCGTAGGTGGGGCGCTCCGTGCGGTGCAGCACGCCGAACGGGCGGGGCATCGGCGGGTCCTCGTCCAGCCGCGGAATGTCGTCGCCGGCCTCCTCCCACGACATGCGCCCGATGAGGGTGGCCAGCTCCGGCGAGGTCTCGTCGTGCACCAGGCAGTCCTCAATGGACCATCGCCCCGAGTCCAGGTCGATCACCTCGGGCGTGAGGCCGTCCAGGCGGATGCCCTTTGTGCCCTCAGCAAACGTCATCGGCTCGCCGTGCTCCAGGAAGAGGGCGCGGTCGGCCTTCGTCTCCCGATCGGTGAATTCGAAGAAGGCGCCGTCGTTGAAGATGTTGCAGTTCTGGTAGATCTCCAGGAAGGCGGTCCCGTCGTGCTCGTGGGCCGCGCGCATCATCTTCTTCATGTGCTGCGGGTCGCGGTCCATGGTGCGGGCGACAAAGGTAGCATCGGCCCCCAGGGCAACGGAGACCGGATTGAAGGGGCGGTCCACCGACCCGTGCGGCGTGCTTTTGGAGACCGTGCCCTTGTCGGAGGTCGGGCTGTACTGGCCCTTCGTGAGGCCGTAGATCTCGTTGTTGAAGAGGAGGATCTGCGTGTCGAGGTTGCGGCGCAGCACGTGCATCAGGTGGTTCCCCCCAATCGACAGCGCATCGCCGTCGCCCGTCACGATCCACACGTCCAGCTCCGGGTTGCAGGTCTTGATGCCCGTTGCGATGGTGGGGGCGCGACCGTGGATGGAGTGGATGCCGTAGGTGTCCATGTAGTACGGGAAGCGCCCCGCGCACCCGATGCCGCTCACAAACACCTGATTCTCTTTCTTCACGTCCAGCTCCGGCAGGAGGCGCTGCACCGTCGACAGGATGGCGTAGTCGCCGCAGCCGGGGCACCAGCGCACCTCCTGGTCGGACTGGAAGTCCTCGCGGGACAGCCCCCCGCCGCCGTCGCCGCTGTAGCCGGGCGGGAGCGTGGGGCCGTCGTCCCCATCATCGTTGCCGGAAGACGGCGGCCCCGCGGGTGTTTTGGTGCCGTTCTCGTCCGCGTCCCCGCCGGAGAGGCCCGGCGGCAGATCTGGCTTCTTGGTGCCCTCCGTCGGCTCGTCGCTGGGCGCCGCCTCGTCGTCTTCATCGGAGGCGAGGCTGGGCGGCAGATCCGGTTTTTTCGTGCCGGGCGACGCATCGTCGGACGCGCCCTGCTCCGCGGCAGTGTTGTCCTCCTCGGCGAGGCCGGGGGGAAGGTCCGGCTTTTTGGTGCCGTCGGGCGTCTGTCCGTTTTGGCTTGGATCGGGGGTGTCGTTGCTCATCGGTTCGTGTCGGGTCCGTCAGGGGGATGCTTTCCTGGAGCGACGTATTTCGTATCGCGTATTTCGTATCGTCGCCTCGGACCGATACGCAATACGAAACACGCAATACGGCGAAAGGAAGAGGGCAAACGAATCTCAGTCTGGCAGACCGTCATGCAGGGGCCGGTCTCCCAAGAAGAGAGCCAACCTTCTCGACGATCTCTTCGGCCCGGAAGGGCCGGCCCTGAATCTTGTTGAGCGCCGTAAACTCGCGGCGGTACTGGTCGCGTAGCACGCGAATCAGTTGTCCGTTGTTGAGTTCGGGCACCAGCACCCGGTCGAAGTGCTCCAGGATCGCCCCGAGGTCGTTGGGAAGCGGCCACACGTGGCGCAGGGCCACGCTTCCTACGCGCAGGCCCTCGTCCCGAGCGCGTTCGGTGGCCTCCACGATGGCCCCTTTCGTGGAGCCCCATCCCAGAATGAGCAGGTCGCCGCGGTCGGCCCCGTGCACCTGAAGGGGCGCGTACTCGTCGGCCACGTTCTGCACCTTCTGCGCCCGAAGCTCCGTCATCTTCTGGTGGTTGGCCGCGTCGTAGGACACGTCGCCAGTGCGGTGCTCCTTCTCCAGCCCCCCAATACGGTGCTCCAGGTCCGGCGTACCCGGCGTGGCCCAGGCGCGGGCCAGCGTCTCCGGGTCGCGGACGTAGGGCAGGAACTGGTCGTTGCCGTCGGCGTCCTTGTGGATTGTCTGATCCGTCTGCTCGGTCTCCATGTTGAGCTCAAACGGCGGAAGCGCGTCGGTGTCCGGAATGCGCCAGGCCTCCGATCCGTTGCCCAGGTAGCCGTCGGCCAGCACGATCACGGGCGTGCGGTACTTGGTGGCGATGCGGCACGCCTCGTAGGCGGTGTGGAAGCAGTCGCCCGGCGACGTGGCGGCCAGCACCGGGAGGGGCGCCTCGCCGTTGCGGCCGTAGACGGCCTGCAGGAGGTCGCCCTGCTCCGGCTTTGTCGGCAGCCCCGTGGAGGGCCCGCCGCGCTGCATGTCGATCACGACGAGGGGCAGTTCCGCCATCACGCCGAGGCCGATCGTCTCCGTCTTGAGCGCGACGCCGGGGCCGGAGGTGGCGCACACGCCGATGTGTCCGCTGAACCCGGCCCCGAGGGCCGACCCCGCCGCCGCGATCTCATCCTCGGCCTGGAAGGTGATGACGCCAAAATTCTTGTGTTCGCTCAGCTCGTGGAGGATGTCGGAGGCCGGCGTGATGGGGTACGATCCGTAGAAAACGTGCCGCCCACTTTTCACGCCGGCGGCCACGAGGCCCAGCGCCAGCGCCTCCGCCCCCTGCACGGCCCGGTACGTGCCCGGCGCCATCGCCGCCTCGTTCACCTCGTAGCGCACCGCGATGGCGTCGACGGTCTCGCCGTAGTGATGTCCCTTGGTGAGCACGCGCAGGTTGGCGTCGCGGATGGCCGGCTGGTCGTCGAACTTCTCTCGGATCCACTCTTCCGCCGGCTCAATGGGGCGGGAGTACATCCACAGCGCCAGCCCCAGCGCAAACATATTTTTCGATCGATCGACCTGCTGGCGCGACAGGTTGGTGTCGGCCAGGGCCTCACGGGTGAGCGTCGTGAGCGGCACCTCCAGCACCTGATAGTCGTCGAGCGTGCCGTCAGTCAACGGGTTGGCGTCGAGGCTCGCTTTCTTCAGGTCCTTCTCTTCGAACGCGTTGACGTTGGCGATAATGGTGCCGCCCGACCGCACGCGATGCAGGTGCACCTTGAGCGCCGCGGCATTCATGGCCACCAGCAGGTCCACCTTCTCGCCCGGCGTGCGCACCTCCTGCGCGCCAAAGTGGAGCTGAAAGGCGCTGACGCCGAAGGTGGTGCCGGCCGGGGCGCGGATCTCGGCGGGATAGTCGGGCAGCGTCGCCAGGTCGTTAT
Source organism: Salinivenus iranica (assembly GCA_002894665.1). Lineage (GTDB taxonomy): Bacteria > Bacteroidota > Rhodothermia > Rhodothermales > Salinibacteraceae > Salinibacter > Salinibacter iranicus. The sequence continues at coordinate 19,486 of NCRB01000014.1, read as the reverse complement.
GGGCGTAGGCCGAGGCAAGCGTGAACTGTGACCCGGTCACCTGCATGCCGTCCCCCGAGTCGCCCGCAAACAGCACCGTCGCCTCCGGAATTTCCTGGACATCGGTCTTGGACGGGGGCGCACTCATGTTCGAAAGGGCTTAGATCGATTCTAAATTGACGTTCACTCCTACGTTCTGCGCGCCGGGATCGTTCGAGCGCGGTCGCGCGCGGACGGCCCGGCTTCGCACTGAGGCATTTTTCATCGGAGGGCTCGGTGGCTCCAGGCACGCGCCCCTACTCCTCCCCCGTCGTGGCGTGCAGGCCACACTCCGTTTTATCGGAATTGGCCCAACGCCCCTCCCGCGTGTACCCGTCGGCGTCTTCGACGGGGGCCGTGCACGGCACGCAGCCGAGGCTGGGGTACCCCTGATCGTGCTTCGGGTTGTAGGGCAGGTCGTGATCGAACAGATACTGCCAGACCTGCTTGCGGGTCCAGGTGGCCAGCGGGTTCACCTTCAACACCTGGTAGGCCGACTCCCACTTCAGGATGGGGGCGTCGGCCCGGGCGGGCGACTGGTCGCGACGCACGCCCGTCACCCAGGCGCGTCGATCGTCGAGATAGTTCTGGAGCGGCCGCACCTTCCGGAGAAAACAGCAACGGTCCGGGTCGCGGTTCCAGAGCGCGGGGCCCTCCGCCTCGGCCTGCGCATCCAGGGACAGGTCCCCGTGGACGCGGGTGATGGTCACATCCATCGTCTCCTCGAGCTCGTCGCGGAGCTCGTAGGTTTCCGGGAAGAGCAGGTCGGTGTCGAGATAGAACACCGTGGCCCCGGGACACACCTCCGAGAGCATGTGCATGATGACGATGCCCGACGGGCCGAAACCGGTTCCCTGGACCAGCTGCTCGCCAAAGGTGGTCGTCGCCCAATCCAGGACAACCTGCGGGGATTGAGGTTCGAACTGCGCGTTGAGGGCCGAGAGACGGGTGCGCGTCCAATCGGAGGACGACGGCGTATCGGGATGGGGAGCCATGCAAAACGGCGGCGATGCACAACCAGCGACCACGAGGCTCGACGAGCGAGCACCCGCACTGTTTCTGACATCCGGTACCAATCAACCGGACGGGCCGACCGGCGTCAAGTCGCTTTCCGCTGCGGAAGGGGTTCCGTGAAATTCTCCTCGCAGTTTGAACAATTCATAACTGCCGAGTAACACGTGTTGTGTCCCGGGACCCACCGAGTGCCGGCCGACACGCTGTCGTTTTTTCCGACGTGCCCCCCTCCGCCTATGATTAGCTACGTGACGACGACGCGCGACATCACCGTCACGGTTCGTCCTATCTACCTCGATGAGCCCTCCGACGTGGTAAACCGCACGTTCAAGTTTGGCTATGCCGTTTCGATTCGAAACGAGGGCCCGAGCGACGTGCAGCTCCTGCGGCGTCGGTGGGTGATCGAGGAGGCCGACGGCCGGCGACAGGACCTGGAGGGGGACTCGACCCTTCCCGGCCATCCGGTGGTGCCGGCGGGGGACGTGCACGTACACGATGGCTCCTGCACGATCACGTCGTTCAACGGACGGGTGGAGGGCAACTACCTCGTCCAGCGGGTCGACGGGGAGCAATTTCGCGTGTCGGTTCCCTCGTTTCACCTGCACGCCGCCGCGAATTAGCGTCCGGACCGGTCCGCCCTGTCCTCCTCGGACGGACGAGGCTCAGTACCCAGGAAGATGTCTCGACCGTGCTCGACATGACGTGCTGGATGTTCGGGATTTTGAGTTCGATTCGGCCCCCAAAGAATTAACTTGACGAAGTACTCAGCTCGCGACGACCTCGACTTCGATGTCGTAGTCGCCCGTCGTGAGCGTGATCGTTTCGTTCTCGTTGGTAAGCCCGTAGTCCTGGATGGCGTCCGGCAGGGCACTGTCCGGGGTTTGCATGTTGAACAGGGCATCGGCCACCACCTGCCAGTCCTGCGGCGTCAGGTGCACCGTGGCGTTACGGCCGTCGGCCACCATCGGCGCGTAGTCGAGAATGCGGTTCAGGTGGTTGACAGCCTGTTTCAGGTGCTTGTTTTCGGGGATGTCGGGATCAATCTCGGACATGGAGCCAGGGGGTCGATGTGGATCACGAAGCGGGTGCGCCCAACGACCGAATTCGCCGCCACGTTCCGGCCGCCGGCGTCCCAACTCCGTTCCCGTTCGCTCGTTGAGCCCACGAAGCAGACGCCCTCCTCACGCCCCTCCCCCCATGCGCCCCTACCTCGACTACCTGCAGGACGTCCTCGACCACGGCACCCGCCACGACGACCGGACCGGCACGGGGACGCTTCGCGTGTTTGGCCGCCAGTTGCGGTTCGACCTCTCGGAGGGCTTTCCCCTCCTCACCACCAAGCGCGTGTGGATGCGGGGGGTGACGAAGGAACTCCTCTGGTTCCTGCGGGGCGAGACCAACATCCAGTCGCTCGTGCAGGCCGGCGTCTCCATCTGGACCGACTGGCCCCTCCGGCGCTACCGCGAGGAGACCGGGGAAGAGATCAGCCAAGAGGCGTTCGAGGACCGCATCGCCGAGGACGACGCCTTCGCCGAACGGTGGGGCGACCTCGGCCCGGTCTACGGCAAGCAGTGGCGTGCGTTTGAAGGCCCGGACGGCCCCGTCGACCAGATTGCCCAGTTGGTCGACAATCTCCGCGAGCGGCCGCACTCCCGTCGCCACGTCGTGAGCGCCTGGCACCCTGCCCAGACGGCAACGATGGCCCTGCCCCCCTGCCACTACGCCTTCCAGTGCTTCGTGGAGGGAGTCCCGGGCGACGGACGCCTCTCGCTCATGTGGCAGCAGCGCTCGGTCGACAGCTTCCTCGGCCTGCCCTTCAACATTGCCAGCTACGCCCTGCTCACCCACATGCTGGCCCAGCAGACGGGCCTCACGCCGCACGAGCTCATCTTCCACGGCGGCGACTGCCACATCTACCTCACCCACCGCGAGCAGGTGGAGGAGCAACTGTCCCGTACGCCCCGCGCCCGTCCCACACTCCACCTCCGCGAGCGCGACTCGATCTTCGACTACACGACCGACGACGTACAGATCGAAGACTACGAGCACCACCCCGCCCTCTCCGCCCCAATTGCCGTGTAGGCCTACCGAAACTCGAAGTCCTCAAAGTGAATCCGGGCGTCGGGCACGCCGCGGGCCCGCAGTTGCCGACGAAGATCCTGTGTGAGCCGGTTGGGGCCGCACATGAAGATGTCGGCGTCGGTCACGTCGCCGAGGTCGCGGGCATGGAGGTGTCCCTCCTCCGCCGAGCACACGAGCGCCACGTCCATCGACGGCCACAGGTGGCCCAGCGCCTCGAATTCGTCGCGGTACACCGCATCGCTACGGTCGTGGACACAGTAGTAGAACTCCACGTCGGGCGCCGCAGCGTCGTCGGGATCCAGGGTGCGCGCCCAACTAAGGAACGGCGCCACCCCCACCCCACCCGCAATCCAGATCTGCCGGTCGCCCCCGTCCCGATAGTCGAACCGGCCGTACGGCCCGTCGAGAGTGGCCTCCATGCCCGGCTCCAGCCGCTCGTAGAGGCGCCTCGTGTAGTCCCCGAGCGCCTTAACCATAACGGTGACGGCGTCTGTATCCGGAGGCCCGCACAGCGTATACGGGTGGGCCTCGCGCGAGAGGCCTTCTCCGGTGACGGAGACAAAGACAAATTGCCCGGGCTCGCCCTCAATGGGCGCGCCCTGGGGCACCAGGGTCACCTCGATCACGTCGTCGGTCCGCCGCTCGACGGCCGACACGGTGTAGCGCGGCTTCGGCCACAGCGGATGCACGATGGTTTTGTAGACGGCCCCCACCAGTCCCATCCCCACCAGTCCCGTCATGTACCACCAGAGGCCCGGCCGGGCGGCCATTATCACACGTCGCCCGCGGGTGTCCTCGACGCCCCACATGTGCACCGCCCCCGCCACGAGAATGAGCCCCAGGGCCTTGTGCGAGAGCTTCCAGCGGTCGTACGACAGCCAGGACGTGAGCGTGAGGACCATTAGGAGGCCCAGTCCCCACCCGGCATAGACCCCGAAGTCGACCGCCCACCGCGGGTGCCCCGGCAACACAAACGCCACCGCCCGCCCCCACTCCGCCGGCACAAACCGGAACGCGAGGGCAACAGGGTGAAGTACCAGCAATCCAAACGCCGCCACGCCCAGCCGGTGGTGGGTCCGGTACATGCCATCGAGACCGCCAAAGACCCCTTCGAGCCATCGGACGCGTGAGGAGAGCACGAACGCCTCCGCGAGCAGCGCCATCCCGACCAGTCCGCTGCCGGCCCCCACGAGGGACGTCACGCGATCCACCGGCCGGACGGCGCCCCGGAGGGGCGCCAGGGACGCCCCGCTTCCGAGAAGAAAAACGAGCGGCCCCAGCCCCAGGGCCCACGCAAGCACGGGACCGATCCGTCGCCTGGGGACCATGGGTCTGTAACGTTGTTAAACGCCGTTAAATCGTCCGTACCCGAGGCGGGGCCGAGCAGTTCGCGGCACGGGATTCCGCTACGTCGCGGCGTCCGCTAAAAAGCCAGCTGGGTTCGAAACAGCAGCAGCGTCTCGGCATCAGGGGCCGAGGCGATGCCGTCCGTGTCGAAGGTGGTCCGCTCGACCCCCAGCATGAAGCGCACCATGGCGTTCGGGTACCAGCTGAGCGTGCCGCCCCAGGCGCGCGCCTGCGACGCCGTGGTGGGCGACGCGAACGTCGGGAACGTGGCGTCATCGAGGGAGACCCCGTGGACGCGCACCCCGAACTCGAAAGCGCCCGGCCCGGGCTCGGCGGCAAACGGATCCTGCGGCCCCACCATCCCCTCCCGCGCGTCCTCTCCCGTCAGCACCACCGACGCACTGGCCTGCCAGGCCGCATGCGCGAGTGTCTCCGTCGCCCGGCCAAACCGCACCGTTTCCTGGAGGATCGTGTACTCCCCGAGCAGTTCAACCGGGCCGGCATAGAGGCGGGCCTGCGGGGCGAGGCGCCACCGCCGCCCATCAGCCCGGGCTCCCTCGCGGTACGTGAAAAAGGGCTGGCGACCGGTCGTGCTCAGGCGCGTGAGCGCCGGGGTTTCGTCGGTGCCCGTGACGTGCCCGAAGGTCCCCGCGACCCCGAGCCCGAGTTCCGAGAGCGCGGTCGCCTGCCCCGCAAACGGCTCCACAAACAGGCGCGCCGCCCCCTCCTTCGCATCGTCCACCTCCGCGCCCGGCTCCGTCGCCCCCGGCGTGCCATTGAAGAGGCCCGCGGCGTACGACACACGCCCCGCCCCCCCGTCTCCCGACACCATCACCCCTACGTCGCGGCCCGGCACCAGCCCCGTCGGGACGCCGCGCTCCACGTGCATGAGCCCCGTCGTCGACTGCAGATTTTCGAGCCCCACCGGCACCTTGAAGCGCCCCATGCGCAGCCGCAGCGACGGCGCAAAGCGGGCCTCCACGTAGGCGTCGTCAATCTCGGGCCCGCCCGCCCCAAAGTCGGGGCGCACGCTGAAGGCGAATCGCTCGTACACGTACCCCTGGAGGCGCGGGCGGACGCGGCGGAGAAAGAGGCGGTCGCCCCCGGGCGCATCCTCAGCGCCGGAGAGCACCCGCGCATCCAGGTAGAGATCGCTGCGCAGCCGCACCTCGAACGCCCCGTCGGCGGACCGCAGGCGAATCCCGTCCGCCCCCACCTCAACCGAGCCGCCGGACTGTGCACGCGCGCTCCCGCCCCCTCCGAATCCGACAAGCAGAATGAGAAGGACGCCTCCCCATCGGCAAAATCCGAACATATAGCGACAAAGCGATCAACGACACGGCTGGCGAGCAAAAGGACTCTTAACCGACATTACAAAACTGTTACCCCCGCGGGATCCAATGCCCGAAGGAAATTCACCGGGACTGACTCTCTCAGCGCTCAGGTTCCCTGCGCCCCCGCCCTCGGGCGCATCGGAACGGGCCGTGGGCTCAGGCGTGGAGACCGTCGGCTTCTCTTTCTTCACCTTAGTCTCTCGGACCCACCCGCTCGCTCGTGCCCGAACTCGTCCTCATCGCCGCGGTCGCCGAATCGAACCGCGTCATTGGTCAGGACAAAGACCTGCCCTGGCACATTCCGGAAGACCTGAAGCGATTTAAGCGGCTCACCACCGGACACCCGATGGTGATGGGGCGACGCACGTTCGAGTCGATCGTCCACCAGTTCGGCGGCCCGCTCCCCGACCGCCGCCTGATCGTACTCAGCACGCAGGGGCCGTTCGAGGAGTACCCTGAGGTCGAGACGTACGCCTCGATCGAGGCCGCAATGCAGGCTGTCGCCGACGCCGACACGGTCTTCATCGGCGGGGGCGAATCCGTCTACGAGCAGTTTCTGCCCCGCGCCGACCGCCTGGAGCTCACGCTCGTCGAGGGTAACTACGAGGGCGACACCTACTTTCCCCCCTTCGAGCACCTCGTCGGCGACGTGTTTGAGGAGGTCGCGACGGAGGCCCACGACGGGTTCCGGTTCGTGACCTACGAGCGGGGGGAGGGCGACGAGGCGTAGTCCGACGGCGATTCTGTGCGCGGCTCCTCGGCAAAGAAGGCCTCGATGCGGTCGTGTTCGCGACGGGCATCGTTGTACCCAATTTCCAGGAGGCGCTGCAGGTAGCCGGATTCGAAGAGGAGCATGCTCAACCAGTCGGGCTGCGGGTCGTCCTTCCACTGCACAGCGGAGAGGAGGTGCCCCATCGCCCCACCGATGTCGAGCGCATAGTCGTCGGCCAGGGCGCCGAGGTCGACCGACGGACGAAGGACCAGGAGGTCAATCGGCCGGAGCCGGCCGCGCGACCCGGGGCGTAGCTGTCGCACCAATCGGTTGATGCGGCGCAGCACCGCGGCGTCGTGCTCCAGAACGTCCAGCATGAGCACGTTGGCCAGGATGCCGGCCATCTGGAAGAGGGAAGGATAGGCCGCGGTGCGGCCGGCGTGGTTCACCTCGGCCTGGGACCGTTCGTAGCGGGTGGAGATTACGAACAGCCGGTCCGCCCCCAGGTGGACGGCAGGCGCCAGGGGGTCGAGCATGCGGAGGCCCCCATCGCCGTACCAGGCCCCGTTGAGGCGGACCGCCGGAAAGACCATCGGCAGGGCCGTGGAGGCCATCACGTGATCGAGGCTCAGCACGGCGCGGCGGCCCACCCGGTTGGGCCGGTCCCAGTTTGTAATCGAACAGCCCTGCACCCAGGTCACCGTCTGCAGCGTGGCGTAGTTGGAGGTGGAGATGGCCAGGGCCTCCAGGCGTCCCGCCTTCACATTTTCGGCCACCCCCGTGAAGCGCCCCTTGTGGTCGGTTGGCAGATGATCGTCGAGGTAGGCGCGGAGGGGCGCCGTGTCCAGGAAGGTTTGCTCTTTGCAGGGAGTGCCCTGCACCAGCGATTTCCCCAGCGTCCAGAGCGAGCGCGGACGGAAGACATCCTCCATGGTCAGGTTCTCCCAGTACGAGGTGAGGCGCGCCGTGCGCTCGTTCCACGGGCCGGGGTCGGCCGCCAGGTGCGCGGCGTTGATCGATCCTGCCGACACGCCCGTCATGATCGGCACGTCGGCCCCCGGGAAGGCCTCGCCCACGTAGCGGAGCACCCCGGTCTGGTACGCCGCCCGGGCCCCACCGCCGCCAAGCATGAGGGCCGTGGAGCAGGAGGAGGCCGGAGAAGAGTCGGTAGACGAACCCATGGAGGAAGCAGGGGACAAAGAAGAAAAACACCGACGGCCCCACCCAGAAGCCCCGGCCCGCGGGTCATGAGGTATGCCAGCGGTATCGGCGAAGCAGCTGCGGATCCCGGGACCGCTTCATGATGGTCCCGCACTTCTCACAATAGAACACGACCTCCTTCACCGGAGCCGAAATGCCGAGCATGAAGAAGAACCCTGCACTCCAGCCGTAGTGCGGCTCCACCGTCACCCGCGGGTGGGTAAGGTCGTGTCCGCAGGAGCAGCGTTCTATGTCGGCCTGCTCGGCAACGGCCTGCTTGGTCGCCGTCTTCGGGGACAGTGTCGTCGTCCCCCCGTGTTCGACCGCCTCCTGGCGGCTCGGGGCGGACGCAGCCGTACCGGCCGGCACGGCCTCGCGCGTGTCGAAGGCCTCGTCCCGCCACCACAGGTCCGGCTCTTCCTCGTCCTGCGGGCCGAACACGTAGCTGTCGGCCGACCACGCCCCGGGCCCAAACACGAAGACCACAACCAACAGAAAGAGCACCAGCGCCGAGAATTCTAACGACTGGTTTGCCGAGAGCAGCCCCTCGTCCAGGTGCACAAAGAACACGGCCCCCACCAGCACCGGAATCTGCACGAGCGCCGCTAGGCGAGTGAGAAGACCGGCCGCCAGAAGCAACCCCCCGAGGAGGTGCGAGAACGACACGTAGTGCGCAAGGGCCGCCGACGTCACCGAGAACGACGACAGGTCCACGAGCGCTGCGACCCCCTGCGACTCCGCAATAAACAACACCCCTCGCACAAACAGCCCCACGCCCAGATACATGCGCACGAGGTCGATGCCGATGTCACGGTGAGTGGCAATCCAATCGACGAGGTCCCGGTAGGAGAACATGGCACGAGGTCGGCTCTGAATGGCGGTATCGGAAAGGCCTCCGTGGGGGCAACGACGCGGCCCCGTCTCCCAAACGAATCATGGAGTTGCCATGAACGAGTCGTGAACTCACTGTGGACAACAATTCGCCTGTTCATCCTCAGTTCCGAAAGGAGCCCGTCAATCGATTTGTGCGGCGGTCTGCGCCCCTCGTTACAGCCCCGTGCTCCGGGGCGCGGCCCCGGGTCTCCCGAAAACAAATGTACGCACACCTCTTACAACAGATGCCTTGCTCTTCTCCTTCAGCCTATCCGCACAGCATGTCTTCGTCGCTGTTTTCCTCGCTCCCCGACGGGGCCCAGGTCTGGATCCACCCGGCCGACGCCCCCCTCCCCGAGGCTGTACAGACCGCCTTTGCCGACCGGCTGCAGGCATTCGTGGACACCTGGACCTCGCACGAACAGGCGGTCCGCGGCAACGCCACGGTCCTGTACGACCGGTTCGTGGTGCTGGCCGGCCTCCGCGCCGACGGCGCTGCGCCCTCCGGCTGTGCCATTGACGATGCCGCCCACACCATCGAGGCCACGGCGCGCGAGCTGGAGGTGCAGTGGGTCCCGTCGCTCCACGTGCTGTACCGAACGGCCGACGGCACCGTCGCGTCCGTCCCGCGCTCAACCTTCCAGGAAAAAGCCGATGCCGGGGCCGTCACGATGGAGACGACGGTCTTTGATCCGAGCATCTCCTCCCTCGGGGATCTGCGCGGGGGGGCCTTTGAGCAGCCGGCCCGACACTCCTGGCACGCCCGCGCCTTCTCCCTTCCCCAGCCCGCCTAGCGCCGTCTCCGATGCGCCGGGCCGTTGCCGTCCTGTCTCACCGATCCCTGAGAGCCCTCGTGGCGAATCCATGGGACGCCCTCATCGGCTGGCTGGCCCGGATGGACCCGTCGCGTCGGGAGATTCTCCTGGCGAGCCTGACACTCCTCGTCCTCTTTGCGGTGGGCACGGGCGGCTACATCTACCTGGAGGGCTGGTCGTGGATGGACGGCCTCTACATGACGTTCATCACCCTGTCGACCATCGGCTTCCAGGAAGTCCAGACGCTCTCGGACACCGGACGTCTCTTCACCCTGGGGCTCGGAATCACCGGCATCGGCCTCCTCACCTTCGTCGTGGCCCGGGGCGCCCAGCTTTTGCTCGCCAGCGAACGCCTTCGCGAACGCCGCATCATGAAACGCATCGATGAGCTCTCCGACCACTACGTCATCTGCGGCTACGGCCGCGTCGGGCAGCGCCTCACCGAAGACCTCGAACAGGCCAAACGCCCACTCGTCGTGGTGGACATTGCCGACGAGGAGGTCCAGGAACTGCGAGACGATCAGTACCTCCATGTTCAAGGGGATGCCGAAAACGAAGAGACGCTCCTGAAAGCCGGCATCGACCGGGCCCGTGGCCTCATCCTCGCCCTCCCCGAGGACAGCAGCAACGTGTTCGTCGCCCTGACGGCCCGTGAACTGAACCCCGACCTCTTCATTCTGGCCCGCACCGTCGATCACGACAACCGGAGCAAGCTCCTCAACGCCGGGGCCGACAAGGTCATTGCCCCAAGCGAGGTGGGCGCCGATCGCATGGCCCAGGTCGTCCTTCGCCCCAACGTAGATGAGTTCATGGAGCAGGTCCTTCACACCGGCGCCCTCAGCCTCCAGATCGATGAGGTCAAGGTCCACCCGAGCGCCCCCCTGGCCGGCCAAACCCTGGCCGAGAGCAACTTTCGGCAGCAGTTCGCGGCCATCGTGATTGGCATCATCGACGCCGAGACGGGGTCAATGACGTTCAACCCGTCGCCCTCCGAGCAAATTCAGGCGGGCGACATCCTCATCGTGCTCGGCGACTCGGCCCCGATTGAGGTCCTCCGGGAGAAGATCTGCACGCCGTAAACACGGCGACGCCCCTGCCCGACGGGAAACTGAGCCGGGGTCTCAAAGGTACACGTGTTCCCTTTTTCTCTTGTCCCAAACGTCGTCTCCCTGCATGCCTGTGTCGCTCCGGTCCCTCCTCCTCGGCACCGGTCTTCTCCTGCTGGCGGCCCTCGCCGCGGCCCCGGCGGCCGCGCAGGGCTACTTCGACCAGTACGCCATCGAGGACTTGCTGTCCACCCGGGCGGAGGACCTGAACGACCTGCCGGAGGTGTACTACGAGTACGTGACGCTTGACGAGGCGTACGACAACCACGTGATCGCCCGCAACCGGCTCTACCAGCAGATCGGCGACGGCGACACGGAACTCGGGCGCAAGCGGTCCCAGCTCATCGAACTGATGAACCGGCAGTCGGTCGAGAACACGCCCCTCGGCGACACGCTCGTGGCCCCCACGCGCTACGGCCTCGACTTCCGGGCGTATTCGCCCTTTCCCCGCTACTATCCCGGGGCCCACTCCCTCAATAAGCTGTTCATCATCCACAAGCGCGTGCAGGCCTTCGCCGCGTACGAAAACGGCAAGCTCATGCGCTGGGGCATCGTGAACACGGGCAACCCAGACTCGACGGCCACGCCGAACGGGCGCTTCAACTTTAACTGGAAGGAGAAGGAGCGCGTCTCCACCCTCAGCCCCCCCGGCGAGGAGTGGCGCATGCGCTGGGTCTTCAACTTTGTCGCCTCGCGCGGCATCCACATCCACCAGTACTCCATGCCCACCGGCGGCCCCGCGAGCCACGGCTGCGTCCGCCTCGTGGATTCCGACGCGAAGTGGATTTACGACTGGGCCGAGCCCTGGAATACAACACAAGGCCACATGGGCCCCTCCTCCATGCAGGGGAAGCTTCTGGATCCGGGCACGATGGTGCTGGTCCTGGGCGAGGAGCCGGAGGGCGACCCGGAACCGTTCACCTACAAGAAGCGCTACCCGGTCCTCAAGCGCGTCGAGCTCCCCAACGACCCGTACGCCGTGCCCCCGGGCACCAACCAGCAGAAGATGTGGGACCGCCTCCGGGCACAGCGCTAGGCGCCCGATGGCCTCGACTGCCCCCTCCGGCCCTGCCCCCGATGGACGGGCGCCCGGTCAGGACCCGTAGCGCAGCAGACGAAGCGCGTTCGCCACCACCAGGAGCGTCGAGCCCTCGTGCAATACCACGGCGGGCCCGATCTGCAGTCCCAGAAGGGTCGCCGGCACCAGGACCCCCACCATGCCGAGTGCGATCCACACGTTCTGCCGGATGATGCGGCGCGCCTGCTGAGAGAGGCCCACCGCAAAGGGCAAGTGGCTCAACTCATCGGCCATGAGCGCGATGTCAGCCGTCTCCAGCGCCACGTCCGCCCCGGCGGCCCCCATCGCAATGCCGACGGACGCATTCGCCATTGCCGGAGCGTCGTTGACCCCGTCTCCGACCATCGCGACGTCTTCCTCTTCTCGCAACTGCCGCACCGCCTCCACCTTGTCGTCGGGCAGCAGATCGCCGCGGGCCTCGTCGATGCCCAGCTGGGCCGCCACGGCGTCCACCACGCGCTGGTTGTCGCCCGAAATTATGATCATACGCCGGATGCCGATCTCCCGGAGACGCTTCACCATCGCCGCCGCCTCGTCGCGGGGCGCGTCCGCCAGCCCAATCACGCCGAGGAAGCGCTCCCCCTTCCGCACGATCATCGTCGTTCGCCCCTCCGACTCCAGCGATTCGACCTGCTCGCGGACGGCCCCGGGAAGAGACGTCCCGTTCTCACTCACGAGCTCGTCCGTCCCCACGTAGATCGGCGTGCCGTCCAGGGTCGCCTTGACGCCGCGCCCCGTCACGCCCTCCAGAGTGGACGCCCGCGGGGCCCCTTCGTCCAGGTGCTCATTTCCATACTGCACGACGGCCTCCGCCAACGGGTGGTCGCTCAGTCGCTCGACGGCAACGGCGGTGCGGAGCACCTCGGCTTCGGACGTGCCGTCGGACGCCCACACGTCCGTCACACGCGGCGTCCCTTCGGTAAGGGTGCCGGTCTTGTCGAACGCCACGGCGCCGAGCCGCCCGAGCTGTTCGAGCGGACTGCCCCCCTTCACGAGCACGCCGCCCTGCCCGGCCCGCGCCAGGCCGCTCAGCACGGCGCTCGGGGTGGCAATGGCCAGGGCGCACGGGCTCGCGGCCACGAGCACGGCCATTGCGCGGTAGAAGCTGTCGGCGAAGGTCTCGTCGAGGGGCACCCAGGCGAAGAGCAACAGCACGACGAGGCCCAGCACGGCGGGCACAAACAGGCGCTCGAAGCGGTCAGTGAAGCGCTCCGTGGGGGACGGTTCGGCCTCCGCCTCCGTTACCATTTGCACGACGCGGGCGATCGTGGACTCGTCGGCGCGGGCCGTCCCCCGCACCGTGAGCGCCCCACGGCCGTTGATCGTGCCGGCATAGACCCGATGCGCGGCGTCCAGGTCGCCGGGCGCCGCCAGGGCCGCGTCGAGATCGTCGACCGGCGCCTTGTCGACCGGCACACTCTCCCCCGTCACGGGCGACTGATCGACGGCACTCTCTCCCTCCATCACAATGCCGTCCGCCGGAATGCGCGCCCCCGGCTTCACGAGCACAGTGTCTCCCACCACCAGCTCTTCAACCGGCACCTCCACCTCGTCGCCGTTCCGCCGCACGAGCGCTGTGTCGGGGGCCAGCTCGGCGAGGCGCTCGATGGCCTGCCGGGCCCGCCCCATCGCGTAGTGCTCCAGCGCGTGGCCGAGGGAGAAGAGAAAGAGGAGAAACGCTCCCTCCAACCACTTGCCCAGCACCGCCGCCCCCGCCGCCGCCACCAGCATCAGAAAATCGACTTCAAACTCGCCCACACGCAGCGCATCGACGGCCTCGCGAACCGTATAGTACCCGCCGAAGACGTACCCGGCCACATAGACTGAAACAGGGACCCATCCCGGCACAGCTCCTACGAACGAGAGTCCGAATCCGACGACGACACAGATGCCCGACAGAATCGCAAAGATCAACTCGGTCTGCTCGCCGAACCTCCCGCCGTGGTCATGATCGTGATCATGGTCACCCGCCTCATGAAGATGCTCCTCTCCCTCCGGCTCCACCTCGTGAGCGTCGATCACGTCGCCTCGAACTCGAACGCCCATCGACCGCAGCGCGTCCCGTAGGAGCGTTTCACTGGTGTTCGATCGGTCGAACTCCACCCGGATCCGCTCGCTGGCACTCGCCTCCGCCTCCACCACACCCTCCACCCGACGCAGCCGCCTGGCGATGGTGCGCGCCCGGCGGGGGTGCGAGATGCCCTCGACGCCCCAGACGAGGTGTCCGTACTGGTCGGTAATCTCCGACCCAAGGCTTTTGGCCACCTGTCGGATGCGCGAGAGCGAGATCGTCTCCGGATCGTAGTGCACGCAGAGGCGATCCGGCGTCCCATTTTCGGCGGGAGCTACGTGCGCCCGGTCGATGCCTGCTCGCCCCTGCAAGCTTGTCGTCAGCCGGTGCACACACGCGTCCTTCGCGTCCGGCACGTCGGGCAGGAGAATGGGGAGGTCCAGCTGGACGCGATCAGACATACGGAACGAATCGGGCAGTCGATGGAGCCGACGCGTCCACCGATACCATCTATTTAATTTATGATCATACGTTCATTTATTTTGATGAATCGGAGCGGGGCGGGTTCCCGTCTCGCCCCCCGAAGCGGGCTACATCCCCTCCGCCCCGTGCGACAGCGCATTCTCGAGCATCTCGCGCACGTGGTCGTCGGCGAGGCGGTAGTAGACGTGGCGTCCGTCCCGGCGATGCGCCACCAGGCGGGCGTCGCGCAGCACGCGCAGCTGGTGGCTCACGGCGGACTGGCTGACCTCCAGCGCGTCCACAATTTCGTGCACGCACACCTCCCGTCCCCGCAACAGGCACAGGATGCGAAGGCGCGTGCTGTCGGCAAAGCCCTTCAGGAGCTGCACCGTGGGGGTGAGGACGGCCTCTTCGGGGAGGTCGTCCGTCAGCACGGGGTCGCCGTTGCAGTCGGTCTCAGTCGGAGGCATGGGACGGGGCAGACGTGGGGAGAGTAGCGGAAGACGGGGACTGGGAGGCCGCGACGGGGCCCATCTCAACTGCGGCGCCTCGGCCCTCGGGGGCCGGCGGCCGGTGACGGGCCGTGAGGGAGTCGGGAATCTGCTCCATCATGGGCGTGTCTCGGAAGAGCTCGTCGCCCTCGATCGGGTTCAGGATGCGGCCCACGCGGGGCAGCCACGCCTCGTGGTCCCAGGAGAAGTAGGTGAGAATCGCCTTGCCGACGACATGGTCCATCGGCACGACGCCCCAGAACCGGCTGTCCTGAGAGTTGTCCCGGTTGTCCCCCATCGCAAAGAAGTAGTCCTGCTGAAAGGTGTAGGTCGTCGTTCGCTCGCCGTCGATCGCAAACGTGGAGTCGGTCATCTGACGCGCATCGTGGCCCTCGTACCGCGTAATGATGGGCCGGTAGGCGGCCCAGTTGCCGGCCGTGAGGGTCACGGTTTCGCCTTCGGCCGGGACGTGGAGGGGGCCGTAGTTGTCGGGCGTGTAGCCGCGGCCCGGCGGATA
Organism: Salinivenus iranica; assembly: GCA_002894665.1. GTDB lineage: Bacteria > Bacteroidota > Rhodothermia > Rhodothermales > Salinibacteraceae > Salinibacter > Salinibacter iranicus. The sequence continues at coordinate 4,426 of NCRB01000014.1, read as the reverse complement.
GAGCTCGGCGGTGAAGGCGGAGGCCGGGAGCACGTACGGCTCCACCGACTCCACCCACGGAAACTCGCTGACCCGGCGAATGCCCTCGGGCGTGGCGGTGATGCGCACCGCGGTGGCGCTCTGCGTCGGCGTCACCTCGCTGACGCCAATCTCTTCCATCCGACCGCGGGGAATCTGGTGGCGGGGGCCGGTCTTTCGGACGAGCCAGTGCTGCTGCATCCCGCGGCCGAGGGGCAGTGGGCGTCCGTTCACGTGCACCATCTTGTCGCGGACCGCGAGGGTGTCGCCCGGCATTCCAATCACCCGCTTGATGTAGTGCGTCTTGCGGTCGATCGGCCCCTCGTCGGGCGGGTAGTTGAACACGATGGCGTCGCCGCGCTGCACGTTTGTAAAGCCGCCGATGCGGGTGTACGGGAAGGAAACGCCGGGCACGTGGATCGACGTGAAGGGCACGCCGAGGCTCATGGGCATCCGCGTGCCGTAGTGCACCTTCGACACGAACAGATAGTCCCCCACCAGCAGGTTCTCCTCCATGGACGGCGTGGGGATGCGGAAGAGATCGAAGAAGAGGGTGCGGACGATCACCACGATCACGACGGCCACGACGAGGGCTTCGCCCCACTGTCGAAGCTCACTCTTGGTGGCATCGGACGCGTCGTCCGAGGTGCGGGTCGTGCGACGGTCGGGGGAGGTGGAAGATCGAGCCACGATGGGCGGAGGGGTTCGGAGAAGGTTCGGTTACTGTGGGCGGGCCGGGCCGGACTCGGTCGAGGCCGAATCGGTGGGGGCCGCTGGTTCGACGGAGGGGCGCCGGCCCATCACGATGTCGGAGCGCGGGATGCGGTCGAGAAAGTACGACCGGCCATCAAAGCCGGCTCGGTACCAGCGCCGCGTCCCGTCGTCGGTTGTGTCGTAGTAGTAGTCGACGTACGGCGTCCGCTCGGGCTGCCGGAGCGGGCGCAGCAGGGCCGCCCGAAGGGCGGGGAGTCGATCGCGGAGGCGGCTCTCCGTCGCCACGATGAGGCCGCGGTCGCGCGGGCCGTTGGCGTCGGTGACGCGCACCGGAATCGAGTCGTTGACCACAAACCAGTACTCGAACTGCGCCTCGCCGATCCGACTGGTGTCGGGGCGGTCGGCGAGCGTCTGGGTCGGGTCGCCGAACTGGGCCTGGAGGCGGGCGCGCAGCTCTCGAGTGTAGGTCGTGTCGAAGAGCGTGAGGTGCGTGCTTGCGCCCAGGAAGGACCAGTCGGTGCCGCCGTACTCCTCCTCGAACCACCCGCGCTCCAGCCGACGGACCGTGCGCACATCGTCGATCGGAAAGCGCGGAGACGCGTCGTCGTCCGCGCGAGTCTCCTCTGCCTCCGGTCCTTGGAGCACCTCGGGGCGACGCACCGACACCGAGTCCGGGGGGAGGGCGCGGGCCGTCCACCCGCGGCGCAGCGCCTGGCGGGCGAGGGCTTGGATCCGCGCCGTGCGGTACCGATCGATGAGGTTGAGCGTGTCGGCCGCGCGCGTCTGTCCCGTGGCAGATCCGGGACGCCCCAGTCCCAGGACGAGCCCCAGGAGGACAATCGCCGCGCCCCCCCAGCGGGCCGGCGCTCCCCTCCAGCGCATGAGTCCGAGCGAAACGTTCATCATCCCCAGCACGCGTCAGAAAAAATCGGGTGCGACAATCGGGCGCAGGGCTACTCGTCGTCCATTGACAGGATCGCGAGGAAGGCCTCCTGCGGCACGTCGATTTCGCCCATCTGCTTCATGCGTTTCTTGCCTTCCTTCTGCTCCTCCAGCAGCTTGCGCTTCCGGGTCACGTCGCCGCCGTAGCACTTGGCCGTCACGTCCTTGCGCTGGGCCTTAATCGTCTCACGCGCGACGATGCGGCTCCCGATGGAGGCCTGAATGGGCACCTCGAACATCTGCCGCGGGATGACGTCCTTCAGCTTCTTGCACAGCTTGCGTCCCACCTCGTAGGCCTTATCGCGGTGCACGATGGTGGAGAGGGGATCGGCCGGCTCCTCGTTGATCAGGATGGTGAGCTTCACGAGATCGCTCTCGCGGTACTCCAGGAATTCGTAGTCGAAGGAGGCGTAGCCGCGGCTAACGCTCTTGAGGTTGTCGTAGAAGTCGAACACGATGTCGGCGAGGGGCAGCTCGTACTCCAGCTTCACGGTCTGGCTGTCGAGCCAACGCTGACTGCCGTACACCCCGCGCCGGTCCTCGCACAGCTGGATGACATTCCCGATGTAATCGCTGGGCGTGATGATGTCGGCCTCCACGTACGGCTCGGAGACCGCCCGGATGTCGCCGTAGTGCGGCATGTCCTCGGGCTTGTCGACGGTGACCGTTTCGGGGCCGTCCGCGCCGTCGACCTCCACGTGGTACTCCACATTCGGGACCGTGGTGATGAGGTCGAGGTCGAACTCGCGCTCCAGCCGCTCCTGGATGATTTCCATGTGCAGCAGGCCCAGGAAGCCCACCCGGAAGCCGAAGCCGAGGGCCGCGGAGCTCTCGGGCTCGTACGTGAGCGAGGCGTCGTTGAGCTGGAGCTTTTCCAGGGCGCCGCGCAGCTCCTCGAAGTCGTCCGTGTCGGTGGGGTAGATGCCGCTGAACACCATCGGCTTCACCTCCTCGAAGCCAGGAATCGGCTCGGCGGCGGGGTTGTCGGCCAGCGTAATGGTGTCGCCGACGCGGGTGTCCTGGATGTCCTTGACGGAGCCGATGACGTAGCCCACGTCCCCGGCCGTGAGGCGGTCGACCTTCTGCCGCCCCATGCGCAGGATGCCCAGTTCCTCGGCGTCGTACTGCTTCTTGTTCGCCATGAACTCCATCGTGTCCCCCTTCTCGAGGGTGCCGTCGAACAGGCGGGTGTAGACGACGGAGCCACGGTAGGCGTCGTAGATGGAGTCGAAAATCAGGGCGCGGAGGGGCGCGTCGGGGGCGCCGGAGGGGGCGGGGATGCGGTCGATGATCATCTCGAGCATCTCGTCGACGCCCTCGCCCGTCTTGGCGCTGATCTGCGGGATGTCCTCCGCCGGCTCGCCGATCAGGTCCTCGAGCGCCTGCGCCACCTCGTCGGGCTGGGCCACGGGGAGGTCGACTTTGTTGACGACGGGGATGATTTCCAGATTTTGCTCCAGGGCCAGCCACAGGTTGGAGATCGTCTGCGCCTCGATGCCCTGCGAGGCATCGACCAGCAGGATGGCCCCCTCGCACGCCTTGAGCGCCCGGCTCACCTCGTAGGTAAAGTCCACGTGGCCGGGCGTATCGATGAGATTGAGCGTGTACTCGCCCCCATCACTCGCCGCGTACTGCATGCGCACGGCGTGGCTCTTGATGGTGATGCCGCGCTCCCGCTCGAGGTCCATGTCGTCGAGCGTCTGCTCTTTCATTTCGCGCTCGGTGATGGTCCCGGTGCGCTCCAGGAGGCGGTCGGCCAGGGTGCTTTTCCCGTGGTCGATGTGCGCGATGATGCAAAAATTGCGAATCCGCGACAGATCAGGCATGAGCGCGGCGGGCCTGCGAGTGTGCGTCCAACGAAGGGTCGGGGAGGGCCGACCGAACAACCGCGAGCCTCCCCCGCGGGTCAGCGAGGATGAGGTCCACGATCACAACGCCGTGTAACGGGCCATGGGGCCTCACGTTGCACGACGCGGCCGCTCCGGTCCGCAGCGGCTACGGATTGCGGCGGGGCGGGGACGGCAGAGAGAGCGAGGCCGGACGAGGGCGTCCGTTGCCGCTGGCCGAGCCGGGACGGGTCGTGGAGGCCCCGGATGGCGCCTCCTCCGGGCCGGCCTCGGATGCGTGTCCGTCGGCATGGGCGCCGTCCATCTCTTCGGACGCCGTGTCCCGGACGTCTTGCCGGGCCGCCTGCTGCCGTTCGAGGAAGGGGCGGTGGAAGAACATGACGCCCACGACCCCCAGCACAATCGCCATGTCGGCGACGTTCCAGATCGGAAACAGCTCGAGGTAGGAGCCGCCGAGGAGGGGCACGAGGTTCGGAATGAATCCGCGCCACAGGCTCACGTGGATGAAGTCGACCACCCGACCGGTGAAGAGCGGCCCATAATCGAGCAGTACGGAGTAAAAGACGCGGTCGATGATGTTGCCCAGCGCGCCGCCCAGGATGAGGCCGAGGCTCCAGCGGTACGGGGCGTACCCGTGCCGGATGCGGTACACGTACAGGGCCACCAGCACCGTCGCCACCAGCGAAAGCACAGTCACCGTGCCGGTGGGCCCAATGGTGAGGCCAAACGCCATGCCCGGGTTCTCGGTGAACGTCAGCCGGAGCCAGTCGCCCAGGAGGGGAATCGACTGGTGGCGGTACATGAGCTGAACCACCGCCGCTTTCGTGGCCTGATCAAGAAGAACAACCGCGGCGGAAAGCCAGAGGACGCGCATGATCTGCGTGTGGGGTGGGGGAGTGGGGGGT